>CAYGRM010000001.1:0-55748 GCA_964352225.1 uncultured Saprospiraceae bacterium
GAATTAAGGGAAACTCATGTTTTTCTAAAAAATCTATGAGAATAGGTGCTTCTCCACTTTGTTGTTGAGCATTTAATTGTCGAGCAAACGCATTATATCTTAGTGCCTGCCCCTGATAAAAATATTGCTCAAAATAAAGAAAATTTTCGTTGGCTAAAACACATGGATGATCAATTAGATAAAAATCACCAATAAATATTTTTTTCGGAAAATAAACCCCGGAGGAGTCTATAGCAATTTCTCGCACATTTCTTTCCGTCACCAAAAACGTTCGTCCTGTGCAATGCTGTAACAACCCCTTGGGGAAATAGTTTCTTAACGAAATATCGGCAATTGGTTGATTCGTTTTTTCATCCAAAGCAATCAACGAATACTTTTCGACGGAGCTTCGATGAGCCAATAGTAATATTTTATCTTTAAAAAAAATATAATCTACCACACTAAATGGCTCAGAAAAAACGGTATCTATTTTCCTTTTCGAATTCACCAAAACTTCAGGGAGCGCTGAAGCTATTGGTTGCAATTCAAGGATAAACTCACGTTTTTCTGGAATTCCAATTTCTAAAAATTCAGTTTCAAAACCTACAAAACTAAAACTCAAAGTTGTTGGCAAATTTGAAATTTCTATTTGAAAAAAACCTTCATTGTTTGTCGTACTTCCTTCTGAAGGTGTTGCTATTTTTGAAATATTCACATTAGGAAGTGGTTCTTTCGTTTGAGAATTAAGTACTACTCCTTGAATTTGAAAAGGGGTTTGCGCTGCTATTTTTCCAAAAACAAGGAGGAAAAAAAGGAGGAAGAGTGTTTTTAATTTTTTAAAATTCATAGCTCAATTATATTTTTTGTTGAAAACTCAATTTTCAAATTTAAAGAAAAAATTTAGTTTGAGATTTAGAAAAATTGAAGTGTGACGGGAGTATGCTATCTTTGATTTTTATTTACACTTTGCACATATAACACGTGGTGGTCTGCTTTAGCTGACCTAAAAAATGAGTGCCGCGATTTTTTCTTTATTAGAAATAATAAAATAACTCTTTAAAAAATAAACTCACTTCGCTTATTTATCTGGTCAGCTAAAGCAGATCACCACGCGCTATTGACCCAACAATAAAATGTCTAACAAATCCACATATTTACAATTTTGCAAAAAGGAAAAGGAGGTGCCGATTTTTTCTCAGCCATGGCTTTTGGATGCAGTTTGTGGAGAAGATGGTTGGGATGTTTTGATCGTCAAAAGAGGCAATGAAATTGCTGCTACGATGCCAATTCAGGTTCGAAAAAAATACGGTTTAAGTTTACCTCGCATGCCGATTTTTGTAAAATATTGGGGCCCTTATTTTCCCAAAACATTTCGCTCCCCGAAGCATCAACAACGATTGATGAGAGATTTGATTCATCAGTTTCCAAAATTTGATTTGTTCGAACAATATTTTAACCCTTCGATTAAAAGTTGGTTACCTTTTCTTTGGGAAAAATTTGAAGGAACTATTCGCTACACCTTTAAGATTGATTTGGAGGAAGATTTAGAAAAAATATTTTCCAGATTGCATGGCAGTTATCGCAATAATAATATTCCAAAAGCAAGAGATCTTGTCAAGATTTTAGACGACCTCAGCTTGGAAGATTTTTACCGAGTTCAACAAAAAACATTTAACCGACAGAAGTTAGAAATGCCTTTTTCATTTGAGGTTTTAAAAAAACTAGACTCCGCTTTGGAGAAAAATAATGCAAGGAAAATGTTTTTTGCCGTGGATGATGAAGGTCAAATTCACTCGGTTGTATATTTGATCTGGGATAAAAATACTGCGTATTATTTATTGACTGGCGATGATCCTGATTTGAGAAATAGTGGTGCTGGAATTTTAACGACTTGGCATTCGATCAAATATGCGAAGGAAGTTTTAGGCAGAAAAGAATTCGACTTTTTGGGAAGTATGATTGAGCCGATTACGCGAGTGCGGAGGAATTTTGGGGCAAGGCAAGTTCCGTATTTTGAAATAAAAAAATATAGATCGAAGTGGGTGAAAGTATTGCATGGATTTTTTAAATAGTGATGAATTATAAGTGATGAGTCCCGCTTTCTGAATACTAATCCCTCATACCTGATCACTCTAAAAATAACTCACATACCCAAAATGTGATTTCACACTTTGAAAATCAAATGGATTATTTTTCTGTTTTCCTACTGCCAAACTAAAGGCAAAAACGCCAACCTTAGTTTCAAAAGTAATCCCTGCTCCTACTCCAATTGGCGAATCATATTCACGTGAATCTATTGTTAGATTTTCCACATAACCGTAATCTCCAAAAGCAAAAAGGAAAGAATTTTGTCCGATCAATAATCTATATTCTAACGTTCCAATGACATAATTCGTAGTAAAAATAGACTCCTCATCAAAACCTCGAAGCAATCGATTTCCTCCTAACCGAAATTGTTCATTCCTAAAAACTGGAGATTGTGAAATAATCCAACCCGTGGTAATTGCCCCCTTAATTGTACTTCGTTTGAAGACGGGAAAGTACTTTGCAATTTTTCCTTCCAACTGATATTGGAAAGTTCGCAAGGTTAAAGAATCGTATAGACTTTGAAAAGTAAAATCAGGGTCAGCGGTCTCTAACCCAATAATCGAATTATTTTCCTTGATACGTTTGAAGCCTGCGCCTACACGAATAAGTGTCCCCCACCCTTTGCGTGGATTGAACCGATAATCTAAATTTTGCAAATTATATTCCAGTCCAAAAACAGAATTAGTGATATCTAGATCAGCTGGCAATTTTTTTGAAGCGATAATTTGAGCCTCGTTGACCGTCAATAGATTTGTAGTATGAGTATTCCAAAACGCTTTTAAATAATTTCCTCCTTCGAGCAAATATTGGATCCCAAAATCCGATTCAATATTTAAAAATGTGGAATCTTTTTTATATAAATCAAATTTAAAATCAACTCCAAAAGGGAAATTTAAAATATAGGGATACGCAAATTGCAGCTCTAATTCTTGCGTTCCGGGAGAGAGTTGTTGAAACTCTGCAAAGATCCTTTCACCTATTCCAAACTGATTATGCATGTCTGCATTAAAAGTTCCTGTAATTAAAAAATTTCGTTGTGAAGTCCCTGGAGAAGTATTATTCGTTCGTGGCAAAACCCCCACTAAAAAATCAAACCGGCTCGCCTTTTTCTTTTTCAAAAATAAATTAATTGTGGCTTGATCTCCTTTGAAGGTAATAGTTAAATCTTTGGCCTCTTGGATAAATGCAAGTTCTCGGATTCGTTGTCGGATTTTTTGAATTTTACTTTTATCGTAAAGATCACCTTTTCTGAATCCTAAATAATTTTCGAGATACCTAGCAGAGATTTTGGCTTCTCCTGTTATCTTTATTTTATCAATTATGATCAATCGGTTTTTTTTCATAAAAAGTTGTGCAGCAACTTTCCCTTCTTTAATTTTTATATTTTCTAAACCTACTTCTGCAAAGGGATAACCATTATTTTCAGCGTAAGCCAATAATGATTTTTGTAACTTTAAAACTTCTTGATAATAGAACTCTTTATTTTGATACAATCGCTTTCGGAATCCGATTTGTTCCAAAAATGCAGGTTCGACATTTCCATTTTCAAGACTAGCCCATTCGTATTTTTGACCTATAAAAATTAGAGCAAAGAAAGTTTTTTCAAATCGATAAATACTATCAATAGATGCTTCTAAATACGCTTTAGCATGCAACTGTAACAATATATTTGCAAGCTCATTCCTTACTGAAAGAGAATCGGAAAATGATGGTTGAATCTCAATTTGATCATTGATAAATGCTTCGGTCTGGTCGATTGGTTGGAGTTTGAGATTGTAGCGAGCTGGAGTTTGAGCGGAAAGATTGAAACAAAGAAGTATAAAAAGAAGGGAAATTGAATATCGAATATCGAATATCGAACAAGGATTTGAGAAGTATGACGAACTAGTGTGTTCGATACTTCTAAAATCATTAATCCTTGTTTGATATTCGATATTCTCTTCTTTCTTCATTGAAAATTAAAACGTTCGATTTTCAAAAATATGTTTCATTAAAATTAATACTTTTGTATCAAGTAACGATAGAAGAATAATTTATGAGCGGAATTTATATCCATATCCCTTTTTGCAAACAAGCTTGCCATTATTGCAATTTTCATTTTTCGACTTCAATGAAATATAAGTCGCAAATGATTGATGCAATTTTAAAGGAAATTGAGTTGCAAAAAGACTATCTCGCCGACAAAAACGTCGAAACGATTTATTTTGGCGGTGGAACTCCTTCCCTTCTTGATGAAAGAGAATTGAGTCTTCTTTTCGAAAAAATTAATCAAAATTTCATTATTGCTAAAGGTGCTGAAATTACGCTGGAGGCCAATCCTGATGATTTGACTATGGAAAAATTACAGCTGCTCAAATCTACTCCAATCAATCGATTGAGCATTGGCGTTCAATCTTTTGCTGAGATAGACTTAAAATCAATGAATCGTGCGCACAATGTTATGGAAGCTGAAACTTGCATCCAAAATGCCCAATCACTTGGATTTGACAATTTAACGGTAGATTTGATTTATGGTTCGCCAACTACCTCAAATGAGCAATGGGAAACAAATGTGCAAAAGTTATTTGACTTCAAGATACCTCATTTATCATGTTACTGTTTGACTGTAGAGCCAGGAACTGCGCTCGATCATTTTGTCAAAAAAGGAAAAGCTCAACCTGTGGATGATGAGAAAGCCGCACATCAATTTGAAGTATTGATGCAAATGATGGAGGCTAATGGTTACGATCATTATGAGATCAGTAATTTTGCCAAACCAGGGAAATATGCGCGACATAATTCAAATTATTGGACTGGAAAATCCTATCTCGGCGTTGGTCCTTCGGCACATTCTTTTGATGGAAAAAGTCGGCAATGGAATATCGCAAATAATGCACTTTATATGAAAGCGGTGGAGTTTGAGGGAGCAGCATCAACAGAAATTAAACCGAGATTTGAAAAAGAAATTCTTTCCGCTGAGCAACAATACAATGAATATGTGATGACTGCATTGCGAACCATGTGGGGATGTGATTTGCAAAAAATAAAAATTTGGGGAGATACTTTCGAGAAGTATTTTTTGAAAAAATCGGAAATCTTTATTCAAAATGAAACGATGCGAAGAGAGGGTGATCATTTTATTTTGACTACTAAAGGGAAGTTGCTGGCTGATAATATTTCGATGGAAATGTTCGTAGCTGGACTAGACTGAGTCCTGTAATCTAAAAAAAGGGTCAACGAATTGATCGTTGACCCTTTTTTTGGACTGGACTCGGGAGAGTCCAGCTACATTTTAGAATTATTTTAAGATAAATGCATCCTCTTTGGTAATTGGAAAATAATGATCTACTTCCTCTTTTAGAATTTGCGCAGTCGTTTCTTCCACGGAACAAACTTCCACTCTAACTCCTCTCGATTTTAGGTGACGAACTAAATCCACATAATCTGAATCTCCTGAAAGGATAATAATGGTATCTACCTTTTCTGCAATTTGAGTAGCGGTTATAGTTAATGGAATATCTGCTGATTTGTAGCAAGGCATCACCGAACCGTGAAAAAGTCGATGTAATCGCTCTGCTAACTTATCTGAAATATTCAATCCTTCCCGAAAATAGATCAGTCGACTCAATCCTCTATCCATCAAAATCCTTGGAATCAGAACATCAAAATTTACAACTGCATTTTTATTATTAGTTAATTTGGTAAGGCTTATTTCGATATTATTGCCATCGATTAAGACTGCAACATTTTGGTGTATTTTTACTTCTGCCATAGTTTTTACTGTTTTACGAAATTTGAAACTTTTGAGCTGTTAGCGCTTGAAAGTCTAACAGTTCTTTCATCATTGAAACGAACAAATTACAAATTATGTTCTACTTTTTTTTACTAACAAAATACATATCAATTTCTCCAATGTGTTTCACCATCACTTTTCCTCGGTGTTCACAGTCAAAATGATCTTTGACTAACTGGTAGGTAGACGCTGAAATATTAACTTTTTTTGAGGCACCATTTTGCTCCATTCGGGAAGCAGTATTTACAGTATCTCCCCAAAGGTCGAAGGCGAATTTTTTGATTCCCACTATTCCTGCCACAACTGGCCCGGTGTGCAGACCTATTCTTGCTTCGAAATAAAGTTGCCCTTTTTTCTTTTTTTCTTCTGCTGTTTTTTCCAAAAACTCTTGAATCTCTATCGCTGCTAAAACCAGTTGGATTGCACTTCTTTCATTTTTGACAGACATTCCACTCACACACATGTAGGCATCACCAATAGTTTTTATTTTTTCTAATTGGTATTTTTCAATAATTCGATCGAAAGCTTTGAAGTAAAAATCAATTTCATCAACTAGTTGTTCTGGGCCTAAGTCTTGGGAAATTTTTGTAAAGTCTTTAAAATCAGAAAAGAATACGGTAACTGAATCATAGCGTTTAGCTTTGGCTTTTCCGTATTTTTTTAATTCCTCAGCGGTCTCTGCGGGGAGAATATTTAGAAGTAAATCATCTGACTTTTTCTTTTCTCTTTTTAATTCATTCGTTCGAGCTTGAACTTCTCTTTCAAGATTCTTTTCATTTTCTTTCAATGAGTAAATCCGATAACGATAAACTAAAAATAAAATTCCAGCCCCAATAATTCCGCAGACAATTAGAAACCACCAAGTTTTATAATAAGCCTGTTGAACTTTTAATTTTACGGTTAATTCTTTTTTATTCCAATCATTTTTATTCGCGGCAGCACGAACTCTGAAAGTATAATCACCAGCGGGAATTCCATTGAATCTTGCAGAAGTTGCTGTTGATGGTTCAGACCATTCACTATCGTAACCTTCTAAAATGTAACTATAAATAATTCCTGCAGGGTTTTTATAATTTGTCAAGGTAAAATTAAAGACGAAAAATTTATCATGATGAGTCAATTCAAAAGATTCATTTTCGGAGAGATCATTTTTAATATTTACCATTTCACCTTTGACGTCATCTAGTTTGGAAAAAGAGGTGAGGACCAAATTTGCCTCTTTTTGTTTTTCTTCTTTTAAAAAATTCTCATTTGGGTAAAATGCGTTGACACCTTTGATACTTCCAAAATATAATTGTCCATCTTGGGTCTGATAAAATGAAACCCGATTAAATTCATTAGTGGTCAACCCATTTTGCTTATAAAAATTAATAAACGTTTCATTGGCAATACTCATCCTCGAAATCCCAACATCAGTACTCATCCAAAGTGCCGTATCACCTTCAGACAAAAGGCCATTGATAAAATTATTTGGCATTCCATTTTTGATGGAAAAAGTTCTAATCGTTTCTTTTTGAATATTTAATTTTTGAATTCCTTGAGCAGTACCGATCCATAAGTTCCCATTGTTATCTTCATAGGTAACGTTAATTCGGTTGCTAGCTAATGCTACCTTAGAGCTTGAATCACTCGTATAATGGGCAATTGCACCTTGCGTTGGATCAATTTTATAAAGACCGTCTTGGAGTGTTGAAAGCCACAGATAGTCGTTAGTTTTACCTTGATAAAGATAGGCTGCATCAAGTTTAGCCGTATCGATCAATTGATTTTGATCTTGAAATTCTACTAGCTCCTCGGTATCTGGATTATAGGTGTAAATCCAATTACGATAGGCAAACCAAAGGTTTTCATCTTTGCCTACAATACAAACTCCTAGATCAATCGAAGGCTTATTAAAAACGGTATCAACCTCTTGTGTTTCTAAATCTATGCGCCGTCCATTGCCTGTCCAAAGTGCATTTTTATAATAAGTCAATCCGAAAGGGAAGTTAAAATAATCATTTCGAGGGAAAAGAGGTTGAGGCGTATTTTCACCTTTTTTTAAAATATGAATTGAATTGTAATAACTAAAATAAATATTGCCTTCTTCATCTTCCGTGATGCCTCGAATACTACAAAAACCATTGGTACAGTATTCACTTCCTTCAGCGAGATAGTTATCAAATATTTTTTCGGAGTGTAAAATTTTAATCACTCCATATTCTGAAGCTGCCCAAATCAATCCCATGTCATCTTGAAATAGGTGTCGGATGTTGCAATAATTATCGGTTAATTCTTTTATTTCTAAACTGTAGTCCGTCAACCTTCCGGTTGATTTTTCTAAATAAAATAAAATACCAAGACCTCCAATCCAGATATCTCCGTTCTTTTCAATCAGTAAAGTATTGGTCGTTTCTCGATTTGAAACTGATTTCACAACAGGGTGTACACGGAACTCTTGTTCACCTTGTGGTAAAAAATATAATCGACCATCATCCATGAGTGCCCATAAGGTTTGATCATTAGTTACTAGCATTTGCACAATCCAAGCTTCGATATTTTTCTCTTTTGGAAAATTATATTGTCTAACTACTTTTCCTTCTTTTTCGATTTTTAAAATTTCATTAGATCTATTTGCTAAGTAAATGTGTCCATGAGCCCAAATCATCCCACGCTTCGATGCATTGCCTTCGCACTTCATTACGTCTTTGAGCCGATTATCAATTCCTAATTTTTGCAGAAATGATTCTCCTGCATCTTTTTGATAAGTTATATTCCAAATGTTACCATCATCATCTTGGACAAGACTTCCAGGTGTTCGATTTTTATTATAAACCGCGCTTTCTTTGCTAGCATTAATTTTTTGATATTGATAATTACGACCGTTGAGAGTGGTTAAATTATTTTCGCCAGCCATCCAAAGCATCGTGTCGGAAGTGATCAGTAATTCGGATATATAATTTTGTGGGATAAAATTTTCTTTGGATAAGTTACTAAAATGCGTGAAGCGATTGCCATCATATTTATTGAGTCCATTGATCGTGGCAATCCAAATATAGCCGTATGGATCTTGTTGTATTTTAAATGCATTGCGATGACTGAGTCCCTCTTCAAATGAAAATAGCTTGAAATCTATTTTTTCTTTTTGTGAAAAAACGGTTGTGGTTAAAAATAATAAACTAGCTAATAGAAGTAGGTTTCGCATTTTTTTATAAAAAAACTTATATCTGGGTCATTTAAAATATGCTGGAAAAATAGGGATTTTTTGATGAACTGTGAAAGGTTTTTCTTTTTAACACAGTTCATGTTTAAATTTATTTCAAAAAAAAAGGTTCAAGTCAGATTTAGACTTGAACCTTTTTCTTTTATCAAAAAGAAGTTACCTGAGAACGGTCACGTTTCCTTTTTCTTCATAAACTTTACCGTTCACACATCTTGCTCGGAGATAGAAACCGTAAACATCACTTGCGACGGGTTCGCCATTATGAGTTCCATCCCATTCAGCATCTACACTATTTCCTTCAAATACTTTTTCGCCCCATCGATTGTAAATCGCAAAGTAGACTTCATCAACAACTACACTTTCTACTTTTAATTTATCATTGATGTCATCACCATTTGGACTAAATACATTTGGAAAGAAAACATAAGGTCTGTCACAGATGTCAAGAACTGTAACTAATACAGTAGAAGTAGCATTACAAGAATAATTAACAGTACTATCAGTTACAACAACTTGGTAAGTTGTAGTTGCTTCTGGCATTGCTTCTGGAGATTGAATATTATTATCTCCTAGAATTGAACCTACAGGACTCCATTTGTATTTATAGTTTACTTCGTCATTTAAAAGCTCCACATTCAATCGAACTGTTTCTCCTAAAATAATAGTGTCAGGATCAGCAGTCGCTTTAATGTTAGTTGAAACATCAATGATAGCGACATTGAATGTTTCTTCTATTGAACATCCATATTCATTAGATACATTAACAGAATATGATCCAGAATTAGAAGGAATAAATGTTAGTGTTGGATCCATCCCAATTGCTACTCCAGTTGTATCAAACCACTCATACATTAAAATTTCTCCATTAGAAATAGCATCACCAATAATGGATAATGTGTCATTAATACAAACATTAAACTCATTTTCTAGAAGAATAAGAATCTGTGCATTACCAGCAAAAACACTATCCATAGTTGGGCAATTAAACGTATCCAATGCCTCTACATAATAATATTGTGGTGCATCATCATTCATTAATAAAGTATCAAATGAAGATGAATTGGCTATACTTCCCATATCATCAAACCAAGTATAAGAAGTAGCTGATGGACTAAATGCACTTATCGTAACTAAACTATCTTGGCAGACGACTACATCAGATGAAGTCTGTAAATCCACTAATGCAGTAGGAACAAAAACAAAAACTTCCTTTTCTATCGAACAAGGATTAGTTCCTGAATTATCCGTGATGGTAACTGAATATGTTGTAGATACTGTAGCAGTTATCATTGGGTTAATTTCGTTCGGATCTCCATTTGGAGCTGGTGACCACGTATATTCATAGTCAGGATTTCCAAAAGGATTTAAAAAGGTATCAACTCCCATACATGCAATAATTGTGTCTGCAAGATTGACTGAAATTATATTGATATCAATTAACTTTGAAAGAGAATCTATACAACCATCTTCCGTCATCACATACATAGTCAATGAGTCCACCACACTTTGAGTAATTACCATTGAGTCTTGAGAATTTGTTGAAATGGTATCTCCTTGCCATACCCACCAAACGCTATCTATAGGGCTAAAAATATTAGATGAGGTATCTGCAAAAATTACGGTCGTAATATCTTCAATACAAGGATCATATTCAAGAGTAAAACCTGTATCAAAAATTGGATCATCTGCTACAGGTATGACTTGAGTAACTGTATCAGGTAAACACGCTGCGTTATTTGTTCCAGGAGGTAAAATCATCATTACTGTATAATCATTGGCAGACATGTAAGTATGTGTTATTGAGATTGCTGTGTCTTGTGGGGAACCATCTCCATAGTTCCAGATCATCGCTGTTCCACTTGCACTTGTATAAGTTACTTCAAGACCGATACATTGTTGTTTTATGATAAAATTAGTCGTCGTATCTTGAATTGAAACTGATACTGTATCAAATTGCTCGCATCCAGTAGAGTCACTATATGAATATAAGTATACGTCAAAATTGTCAATAGCAGTAGTAACTAAAGTCGGCATTGCCGAAGAATCAGTTCCTGTAACAAACCTATCCGATGGAGTCCAAATGTAATTAATATCTTGACTTGGGATATTATTCGTCGCCATCAATTGAGAAAAATCTCCAACACAAACTGATACGGTTGGACTTACAGAAACATCAATAGTATTTTGAGTTACGGTGATTGAATCTACAACACAATTGTTGGTATCTGCTGCTACATAAATTGTACTTACTCCAGATGGAATATTTAAATATGCAAAAGGAGAACCTGTTCCGATTAGCGAAGCTTGAAGTAAATCATCATTATCATACCAAAAAAGGTCACCAGTACTAGACGATCCATTTATCAATAGAAAGTTTTCACAAATAGATGTATCCGAATCAATTGAAATAGTTATCATTGGAGGTTCAATAATCATAAATGAATCAACTGAAGTACACATATTTTGATCTGTAACTGTAACAGTATAGACACCTGAACTAAGACCGATGATATTATTAAATGTATCAGTTGAAGAAGTACTCCATCCATACGAATAATCTGGAAGGCCTCCTGAAGGTGTTACCGTAATTGATGCATCTGTGTCGCCAAAACAAACTAATGGAGTAATGACTTGAGTAAGAGTAATCGGATCATCTTCCTCTATTTCAACTGTCTCTACATCGGTACATCCAACTGCATCAGTAACTGTAACTGTATATATTCCAGCAGGAAGGCTAAATATGGTATCAGCATTGCCAATTGAACCATTAGCATCTTCCCAATTATAACTGTAAGGTGTAGTACCACCTGTTGTAGTTACACTCACTTGTCCATCTGTGAAACTGTTACAGGAAACATTTTCTGAATCTGCATTGGCATTTGGACCACCAACAAAAGTTACAAATACGGAGTCATTCCTAGTTTCAAGGTTGGCATCCGTTATCGTAACATAATACATTCCAGTAGACAAGTCCATAATCATTTCTGTATTTCCCACAACTACGCCTGCACTATCTACCCAAACATACATTATAGGTGATGTACAGCCCATGACAGATGCCATCGCTGTTCCATCATTACCTGGATTACATGATTCAGGTGTTGCAGTAACAGTCAATTCACATGGCATTGGTGGAGGAATACATTCTTCAATTGTTGTAGTACAGTTATTCATATCAGTAACTGTAACGGTATAACAACCTACCACTAATCCTGTGATATTTTGTGTAGTATCTCCAGTACTCCAAGAATAGGTATAACCTGGAGTTCCTCCTGTAACTACTATACTAATTGATCCATTACTTCCACCTGCTGTTGGCCCTGTAGAGGATGCTGTAATTGTAATTACAGGTGGTTCCGTAATAGTAATTTGAGATATCGAAGTACATGTTGTATCTACTAGATCTGTAACAGTAACTGTATAAGTTCCAGCTATAAGATTTGTTATAGTTTGAGTAGTATCTCCAGTACTCCAAGAATAGGTATAAGTTGTACTTCCATTAAATCCATTTACGGTTGCGGTTCCTGTACTATCTCCATTACATGACAAATTCGTACCAGTTACCGTTGAGGTAATTCCTCCACCTCCTGTAACTATTCCTGAACCAGTTATTGTCAGTCCAGTTGCATCTGTTACCGTAACAAAATAAGTCCCATCTAATAATCCTGAGATTGTTTGAGTAGTACCAACAAATGCTCCGGTTCCAGTAGTCCAATTATAGGTATAAGTTGTACTAGAACAACTAGAAGTAATCGTAGCAGTAGCTGTTCCCATGGTATCGTTTTCACACGTATTATTAGTTGTAGTTACATTTAAGTTTAGCGTACAACCAATACAAATCGTATCTATATCTTGACAAAATCCTATACTGTTGCTAACTGTAACCGTATAACACCCAGCAATTAATCCAGAAATATCTTGAGTGGTATCTCCGTTACTCCACAAATAAGTATAGCCAAATCCACCAGTTACTTCTATATCAATTGCTCCATCAGAAGCTGTCGGCCCACTTGGGTCGGTAGTACTTGCTACTGTAATTATATCTAAATCAGTATTTATAATTGTAGTTGAAGAAACAGCAGTACACCCGTTTGCATCGATTACAGTTGCGGTATAAGTTCCTACTGATAAATTCTCTATAAAACTAGTTGTTGCTCCTGTACTCCATGTGTATGTATAACTTTGTGTTCCACCAGTAGCGATTACTGTTGCTGTCCCATTATTTAATCCACAAGTAGTATTTGTAGAAGTTGTTGTTGCAATCAACTCAGTCGGTTGGGTAACTGTTGCTGTAAAAATCCCAATACATCCATTCACATCTGTTACGCTTACTGTATAATCTCCAGCTATTAAATTTGAAATAGTAGGAGTAGTTCCACCGTTGCTCCAAGCATATGTATAAGGTGCAACACCTGTAGTTACAATTGCAGTTGCACTTCCATTATTTCCATTAAAACATGAAATAGGAGTAACTGTAATATCAACCCAGATCCCTTCAGGAGAGAGTTCAATAGTTTCAATTGAAGTTGCAGTACAACCAATTTCGTCAGTCACAGTTACTGTGTAAGTTCCAACTGACAAATTATTGACAATATTAGTCGTTGCGCCATTACTCCATAAAAAAGTCATTTGTCCAACACCTCCACTCGTACTTACTGCCACATGTCCATCCATACTTCCTACACAAGTTTCATTAGAGTGACTTGTTGTTGCAATAATAGTTGAACCTTCTTCCGTAACAGTTGTAGAAATAGAACTTGTAAGTCCAATTGCATCTGTAACAGTAACAGTATAATCTCCTGCATTAATGTTAATAATTGTTTGTGTAGTTTCTCCATTACTCCATGAATAAGTATATCCTGGAGTTCCACCTGTTGCTACAACCGTGGCAGTTCCAACATTTAATCCACAAGTATCTGGAGTTGGAGTTATAGTTAAAGATGGTGGTTCAGGTATTTCAACAATTGTAGTTGTTGTACATCCATTATCATCCGTAACAGTAACAGTATAAGATCCTGCAGTTAAGTTAGTAGCAGTTGCTGTAGTCTGTCCATCACTCCATAAGTAAGTATATGGTGGAGTTCCGCCTGAAGGAGTAACTGTTGCTGTTCCATCATTTCCACCATTTACAGTTACGTTCGTTCCTGTACCAGTTGCTGTCAATTCAGTTGGTTCTGTTATGGTAGCCGATGTTGTTGCAGTACATCCATTTCCATCCGTTGCAGTTACAGTATAAGTTCCTGCAGATAAATTAGAAATCGTTTCTGTCGTCTCTCCATTACTCCATGAATAGGTAACTGAACCAGTACCTCCATTTGAAGAAACAGTAATAGATCCATCACTTCCACCAAAACACGAAACATTACTTGTTGTCGTTGTTGTTACGGTTAATTCAGGTGATCCAGGAACTGTTACAGTTGTTACTGAGGTACATCCATCTGCACCTGTGACTGTTACGGTATAATCTCCTATTGCTAAACTTGAAATTGTCGCACTAGTCCCTCCATTGCTCCATGAATATAAAAATGGTCCATTCCCAGAATTCACAGTTACTGTTGCACTTCCATCATTTCCTCCAAAACATGATACTGGAGTAGGCGTCCCTGAAATAACTATTTGAGGATTTGTTAAATCAACTGTCAAGGTTGCACTAGAAGGACATCCGTTCGCATCAGTTACCGTAACTGTATAATCACCTGCAACTAAACTATTTGCAGTTTCCGTAATTTGTCCATTACTCCATAAGTAAGTATAACCAGGAGTTCCACCTGAAGCAGTAACTGAAGCAGTTCCATCTGCATTTCCGAAACAAGTCTCATTTGTGGTACTCGAAACGAGTACTATTGCAGTAGGTTCGGTAATCGTTACAGGTCCATAATTTGAACATCCATTTGAATCAGTTACAGTAACCGTGTATTGTCCTGCAGATAAATTCACAGGACTTGAATTGGTTGTTCCTGCTGGATCATTCCATATATAAGTATATGGTGCAACTCCTGTCATCACACTTACATAAGCAGTTCCATCACTTCCTCCATTACAAGTAACAGGTGTTGATGAAAACATTAACCAAACTCCCTCTGGGTCAAGAGTAACTTCTGCTTCCGCTGTTCCTGTACACCCTAAGTCATCGGTAGCAGTCACCGTATAAGTTCCAGTTGTTAAATTTGTAGCTGTTGCCGTAGTCTGTCCATTACTCCATAGATAACTAATAGATCCGTTCCCAGCACCAATTGCTGTAGCAGAGGCATCACTACTGCCAACACATGTCTCATTTGTTACATCTGTAGTAACAACATCGATCGTACATTGAGCAGACATCTGAACAGAAGCCAAAATCAATGCGAATATATTTAGTAAAAAAATCTTTTTCATAGTACAAAATTTATGCGTGCAAGTTGGGATTGTGATTTTTTGAAATTTTAAGGATTATCTTGAGATTGGTTTTAACTTTTTTTCAAGCGTTTTAACCACTACTTTCCTTCGCCTTGAGGCATTGATTCCATAAACCGATAACTCCCCATTATCAGGAATAGATTTAATAAAATCAAGCGTTGCATCAGCATCAGGTTCTTCTCCAATAGGTACTAACTTAAAGATAAAAAGATTATCTCCAGTCACACTTCTATCATTAGCATCTTGAGGTAAAGCAGCTCTCAATATTGCACTACCTTTTTCTTTTATATAATTATTTATACTGTATATTCTACGATAAGCTAAATTATCATTGTAGGCTTTGGGGGCTCTTGGACTTGTATAACCATTAATTGTTATTTCGAAGAAAAACTCATCTGAATCTTTATAAGTATGAGCGAGCGTATCTAAATATTGAATAAAAAGATCCAGTTTATTTTTTCCAACGGTCACACTATCTCTAAAGAAAGAAAGAACTTCTGCCTCACTTTGACCTCCGTATTGTTCATTTTTATCAATATAAGTTTGAACTAAACCATTTTCATCTACATAGGTTGTATACAGATCAATATATTCATCATTAGTAATTCTCTGATTTGGAGAGCTTCTACCATTTGTTCGAGATGGTTTGTCATTATGAAAGTATACAATTGCCTCTACTCCTAAGAGGGGTTCATCGTTCAAATAAACAGTATCGATCAAAGTAGTAGGTGTTGTATAAGAAAAAGTATTTCGAGAAGCTTGGTTAGTTACCGTTCCATCAGGAAGGTACTCTATATATCCAAACTTCGTAGCGGTAAGACTGTATTCCTTCTTAAATTCCAAATTTGTCTCATAAAGATTATCTGATTCTATACGCTTAAAAGCAGGATCGTCATTTACCTCAAAAGTACACCCACTTAATTCTCTAGTTATATTGTCTCCAGTCTCCTCTATCCTATAATTAGAGAAGGCATATACTTTCCAAATAATATCAGGAGTATGATACAATTGTTTTTTTATTGTCTGGCTTTCTGTAATACCTTTCGTTGTAAAAGTTGTATCAGCAACAGTCCATCGATTTCCTCTGATAGATTCTACTCTATAATCTTTCTCCAACTCTAATGGAAATTCGTAAAAGTTACTATCTGGATCTAATTTCTTTTCTCCAACTAACATTGGATTGCTAGGATCAGTTACATCATACAATGCAACTTCACAACTGTCTAGTCCTTCGTCTCCAGTCAAGGTATTAAACGTAGTTACCTCCAATTTAACCCTGATAATTTCTAACTTATAAATATCATCACAACAAGTTTCTAACCCTTCATCTTTGTAAGTAACTCCAAGTCGATTTGTAGAAAAATAAATCGTTTCTAAATCATCATCAGTAGAAAAATAATAATCATCATAACTACTATTAATAGGTTTCTCTAAAGCTAAAGGCTCAGCAAAACCATTTCCTTTTTGCTCTGCTTGATAAATATCATGTCCACCAAATCCTTTATACCCTTTTGAACTAAAGTAAAGTGTCTTATTTGCTTTATTAAAAAATGGCGTCACATCGTCTTCCGCTGTATTTACATCAATTTTCTCTGGAGCACTTACTCTACCATCTACTTCAATGATACTTCGATAAATATTCATATCTCCATTAATTCCACCTAAACTATCTGCTCTATTTGATACGAAAAACAAAAGCTCTTTATCCAAATTTTCATCATATCCAATATTAGGTTGAGTACTCGTTGTGCCTGTCAAATTTACTTCCTCTGGCAACCGAATCGCATCTCCCCATAATCCACTACTCTTATCTCTATAATATATTTCGCATTCAAACTCCGCGGCGTTAATTCTATTGCAAATAGTGAAATACATTCTATCTCCATTTCCATTGAAGGTGGTGTGTGCCACAAATTTCCCTTTCTCTTCCTTTGCCCAATTGATGGCACTAGTAGTTCCTTCAGCACCTGAATAATCAGATGTGTATAATCTAGTAACTTCTGAATTTGGATCAGGGCAAAAATTTGCTTTGTCATATTCCAATGCAGAATAGTACATACTACTGTTATGCTCTAATGGTGCAAATTCAGTCGCTTCCGTATTTACACTTCTTAAAGAATCCATTTTAAAACCAGTAAATGCTCTTTGTTCTTTTGCCCATGCACAATTTTGAATCGCACTTTCAGCTACTGCTGCATATTCCTGTTTTTCATTTACGGTTGACCCTTTAGGTGTTTGGCCAGCTTCTCTTGCAAAATTTGAATAGTGTGCAATCGCTTTATCATAATCACCTTTACTATGATAAACTCTTGCTAACCAAAATTCAGCTAATGGATAATCACCTCTATTTTGACTAGCTAGTACCATTTCGTATGCATCTTTAGCCACATCATAGGCCTTAAATTGGCGAGCAGCATCTCCTAGTTTATACATTTGTTTTGCCAACTTAGTAGAATCTCTTTTTACTGACTTTTGCGTGGTAGTAATTTTGTAAAATTGCCATGCAGAATAGAAATCCTTATTCTCCATAGCTTTCTCAGCTGACTTCTCTATTGATTTGAGACTTGTGGATTGAGCATGTGATGAACCCATTCCCAAGAAAAGAGCAAAAATTAGGAGAGTATATATTTTATTCATCTTGTTATATTTTCTTTTTTTTAACCGGTTTTGAGTGATTTTTTTTAATAAATAGGATTACAATTTTTGTAAACATCAACCCGAGGTTTAACAAATATATATGCCGCCGATAATTCAAGACCACCTCTTCCATTGGTCACTTCTGTAAATCCTGAAGTATTCCAATCATAACTTAATCCAAATTTCCATGAATTATATCCTACTTCTACATTCGGAATAAAGGCATCTCCTAATCGGAAATTTACTCCAAAAAGAATATTCAATTGTGACGTAAGTTCATTGATTAAGTGAATTTTCCCACCAATCCCAAGAACCGTTTCTTGATGAGGACCATGACCTTGGTACATTCCCACCAAAACCAAATCCAAAGGATTTGTCAATTTAAAAGTACCTAATCCATATAGTGCTAATCGCATTGGCAAGTTTTCCATATCATCACCATAAAAACTCCTATTTGGCTTATTAATATGAAAAAGACCCACTCCCAAATCAAGTTTAGTTCGATTTTGATTACTCCAACTACTTTGAGAATTAGGTTTTTGAAAATGCCAATTAAGTCCAGCAGAAAAATCTCCATAGAAAATACTTTCATCAGTAAAATTCTCGCCAGAAGCTCGGCTAGGATCAAAAGTTCTGACACCGAACTGGCTCCCCCATTCTAAATCTTCTGTGCTGAAAGCTCTTTGATAACCACTTAATTGGACTCCTAGCGTCATGAAGTTATTATCATTAATGCGCTGGGTATAGGAGGTATTCAATGCCAGTTGAGTAAGACTCAACTTTGAATCACCTGCTTGGTCATAATTAAATATAATTCCACCCGCCCATTGATCATGATTCGAACAAAATTTATCAAATTTCATATCTGCTGCTCCCGAAAAGGTAAGATAAGATACGGAAGGATCCCATTGGCCTCTGTAATTGCCAACAAATCGTACATCTCCACCAAATATCCCTGTTAGGGCTGGACTGAGATTTATGGGTGCATTTCCAAATTGAGAAAAATGAATGTCCTGGGCATTCATTTGGATATTAAATATACTCAATAGAAAAAATACACCAAGGCCTTTGTAAAAGGAGTAAAGTGTTTTCAATCGTGAATGTTTTTGTTTATGAATTAATGACTTATATATCTATTCTTCCCCAACTTTGCAATGTGGCAAATTGGAATAAATGTGCTTTAATAATCGCTTAATAGGTTATAATTGTATCAGCTCGGGGGAAATCAGTTGAACAGTAAGAGATTGGAACTCTCTATTTAAAAATAGAGAAGATTAAAGTAAATAAAAAATATTCATTTTATTATAATTTTTTACAAAGATGAACATTTTTTCTTTGCAACACAAATCAATATTTTTTCTAATGTTTATCTAGTCTCTATCTTTTTAAGTGCTTTTTTTAAGTCACCTAAATCAAAAATAGGCATTTGCTTTTTAAAAAAATAATATATATGGATGTTTTTATATTAAAAATATACGTAAAAAAAGGAGAATTTAAACACATATGATATTATCTATATTTATCTTGGGGTATAAAATTAAGATTTGTTCATATTTTGATGTATTTACTTTGGGTTATCTTTGAAAAAGATATCATGCTTTTGCCAATTCTTCAATTCCTAAAATCAATCGATCTAAATCTTTGGTCGTAGAATATACATTTGGAGCAACTCGCACTCCATGAATATTTTCCCAATTAATCCCTACTGTATGTATTAGATGATCTCTAAATAAAATACTACTTACCTCCGTAGGAGTTTTTCCTTCAATAGAAAAAAGTCCAATAGCACAACCAAATTCAGGCTTAAGTGAGGTATGAATTTTCACCTTTGGAAGTTTTACAACCTTCTCCATCCAGTAATTTTTCAAATAATGAAGTCTTTTTTGTTTTCGCTCAGAACCTATCCAATGATGAAAATCTATGGCTTGCCCCACCGCTTGCTCGATAGCAAATGATCGAGTACCAAGCGATTCAAATTTTTTGATATTTTCTCCTTCTGGTTCTTCACCCGCAAACAGGGGAAATAGGTTTTTAATTTTATCTTTTTTCACATATAACATCCCACTTCCAAAAGGTGCACATAACCATTTGTGTAAACTTGTGCCAAAATAATCGCAATCTAAATCTGATACTTTGAAATCAAGATGAGCAAAAGTATGCGCTCCGTCAACGATAATTTCAATATTTTTTTTTCTAGCTTCTACTGCTATTTCATTGACGGGAAGAATTTGTCCGACCCAATTGATCATATGTGTAATATTCACCACTTTAGTCTTTGATGTAAAAGCATCGGTGAACTTTTGGGCGATCTCTTTTTTATCTTCAATGGGGAAATCAAAAGAAATAAATTTCAAAACTATTCCATCCCTCAATGCTCTTTGTTTCCAAGCATTAATCACGTTAGGATAGTCTTGTTTGGTTAATACAACTTCATCTCCTCGATTTAATCGTAAACCAAAAATGACTGTTTCTAAAGCCTCTGAAGCATTTCGGTTAATAGCTATTTCATCTGCTGACACACCCGCCAAGTCTGCTAATTTTTGTCGTAACCCTTCTCGCCCTCGATCCAAAATTCGCCACATATAATAACTAGGTGCTTCGTTACTCAATCGATTATATCTTTCAACAGCCTCTTGCACTACTTTAGGAGAAGGACTAACTCCTCCATTATTTAGATTAACAATATTTGATGAAACAGTAAATGCTTGTTTAACCTGATACCAAAACTCTTCATTAATCGCCAAATCATCAGCGGACCAATCTTTATATTCTAATATTTTAGTTTCGATTTTTTTAGTACAAGCAGTATTTAGAAAAGGAGCTAAGGTAAGTACTCCTGCTGCTGCACCAATTTTTTGGAGAAATTTTCGTCTGTTGTCGTTCAAAATTGTTAGTTATATATGATGCATAAAATTTATTCAACCATTAAAAACCATTTCCTTCCCAAACCACATCAATGCTCCATGCTTGTGGTTGATCAGAGAAAAGAACTTTGGTTTGGCTCCAAACATTTTTAAATAGTTTGGAATGACGATATTTATCTAATTCGATTTCGCTTTCCCAAAAGCTGTAGGTGAAAAAAATATTTGGTTGATGTTTATCTCTCCAAAGTTCTAAATGATGACACCCTTCAAAACCTCTGATTTTTAATTTATTCTTTTCAAAATTCTTCAAGAATGCTCCTACTTCGTCTTCTCTAAAGGTAAGTTTTACTACTCGTTTTATCATATCCTAAAAATATATTTTCATCATTTTTTCTTGAAAAGCCCCCCTAATACTTTATGATAATGCTTTCTTTTAGCTAGTAGGAGAAAAATCAATTTGGACAGTATCTTCGATTTTCAATCCCAACATGCTACTAGCTTTTCCCATATTAATTGATATTTCTAAAAAGTCAGCAGAATTAAATCGACAAAGCGTTTCGCCAATTGGTACGTCATAATAATTATTAAAAATCTTATCAATAGGATCATTTCTCCGAAAGGTAATTTCATAATCACGTTTTTCCCAAACCTGTTCAAATAATTTACGAGATATATTCACTATTACATTTTCATATTTATCGATATGAATTACGGCACCTCGAATTTGTGATGGGCCGATGACTGGTTGGAAAGTAATTCGCTCTACGATTTCTTCAATTGGTATTCCCACTTCATTAAATGGCATTTCTTTAGAAATATGTCCAACTGTTTTAGCAAAAACAGTTTTGAGTGGAAAAGTACCTTTATTCACAAAATCTAATTTGTAAATATCCTTAGGCGTTTCGTCAAATAGTAATGAAAAAATTCCATTGTCTGGACCAACAAAATAATGTTCATTATGTCGAACCGCCAAAAACTTTCGTTTTCTATCATGAAAGCTGTTGACACTTAATATATGAATGGTGCCTTTAGGAAAACTTTGGTAAGAGTTTTTTATTATAAAAGCTGCCTGAACTATATCGTAATTATTAATGTTGTGAGTTATGTCTATTATATTGAGATTAGGGTTTTCGCATAACATTGCCCCTTTTATTAGAGCAACATAATAATCGTTTAAACCAAAATCAGAAGTAAAAGTGACAATAGGCATAATTTTGGAATATTATTTTTTAATAAAGTGTTTCAAAATTTAAATAGTGGTAAATGAAATCATAGTTTTCCTATGAAAAGCCTAAATTTACAGGAAATATATAATTTTTTAGAACAAGTATTATTTTTTTAAAAAATTGCTCCTTTCAAAATTTTGAAAATAGAAACAACTACAACTTAAATACTTCCATTTTCAAAATATCTATCGGTTCAGTTTTTTAATTTTACCTTTAAAAAAAAACATATTGAGCGAAATTATTCTTACCGTAGATGGCGTTGATTTGGTAGAACTATATGGAGAAAAAAATTCCAAACTCAACCTTTTGAGAAAAGCTTACCCTGACGTAACAATTACTTCCCGAGGAAATAGTCTAAAACTTGCTGGCGAAAAAAAAGATACCCAAAATGCGAAAAGCAAATTGGAGCAAATGGTTCGCATGCTTAGAGAGCACAAAGAATTGACTACTCAAACTGTCGAGGATTTGATGGCAGGCGGGCGACCTTTTGAAAGCAAGCTAGGAACTGGTGCATCCAACACTACGATTGTTCATGGACGAGCTGGCAAAGTCATCAAAGCTAAAACTCGAAACCAAAAAGCTTTTGTTGAGTCTTCTGAAAAAAATGATATTGTCTTCGCACTCGGCCCAGCTGGTACTGGTAAAACCTACGTAGCTGTAGCTTTGGCTGTTCGAGCTTTGCGAAATCGAATCGTTAAAAAAATTGTTTTAACTCGACCTGCTGTGGAAGCGGGAGAAAGCTTAGGATTTTTACCAGGTGATTTGAAAGATAAAGTTGACCCATATTTGAGACCACTTTATGATGCATTGGACGACATGATTCCTGCGGAAAAATTGGCCAAATTTATGGCTGATCGAACTATCGAGGTTGCTCCTTTGGCATTTATGAGAGGTCGAACTTTGGATAATGCTTTTATCATTTTGGATGAAGCTCAGAATACGACTCCGATGCAATTAAAAATGTTTTTGACTCGAATCGGGCCTTCTGCCAAAGCGATTATCAACGGAGATTTATCTCAAATTGATTTACCTCGAAATCAAGTTTCAGGACTGTATCAAGCCTTGGATATATTGACTGGGTTGGATGGAATTGGTTTAGTAAAATTAGATGAAGAAGATGTTGTTCGTCACCGATTGGTTAAATCAATCATTAAAGCTTACAACAAATCTGATGAAGAAAATCAAAAACGTTGGGAAGAAAGACGTCGTCAAAAACAGGAAGAAAGAGAGCAACGAGAAACTAGAGACAGAGATCATGGCGCACTTCCAAAAAATGATTCTCCGAAGGATTAACTCCTTTTAATCATAGAATTCTATAAAATAAAAAAACCGTAGTTTCGCGCTACGGTTTTTTTATTTTATTTAACCAATCAAATTTCACCACATTCTATTTATTCAATTTTTCATTCTTAATTACAATGACATATTTAATTTCTAAATCAGATAAAATCATCAAAGGAGAGATTACTTTAAATGGTTCAAAAAGTATTAGTAATCGAGTTTTAATTCTGAGAGCATTGAGTGGTCAAGATTTTCCCATCAAAAGAATTTCTACCTCAAAAGATACCCTCACATTAGAAAAATTATTAGCTGAATTTGCTAATCAAAAAGAAGGTGAACAAGTGGAATTAAATACTGGACATGCTGGAACAACCTTCCGTTTTTTGACTGGATATTTGGCTGCACAAAAAGGAACTCAAATCCTTACAGGCTCTGATCGAATGAAACAACGACCGATTGGAATTTTGGTAGAAGCGCTTCGCGAGCTCGGAGCAGATATTAAATATTTGGAAAATGAGGGTTATCCACCTTTACAGATTGGTGAGCAAAGAAAAGATTTTTCTAACCTGCCTGTCCGGCAGGCAGGCAATAGACTTACCATTGCTGCCAATACTAGCAGTCAATATATTTCTTCACTTTTGATGTTAGCTCCTACTCTTCCAAATGGTTTGGAATTAACCTTGGATGGAAAAATAGTTTCTATTCCATACATTCAAATGACTTTGAAATTGATGGAAGAATTTGGCGTTCAGCACACTTGGGAAGGCAATACAATTTCTATTGCTCCACAAAAATATGAAGGAAAAGATTTTGTCGTAGAGGCTGATTGGTCGGCTGCATCTTATCATTTTTCCTTGGCAATTTTGGCAGACGAAGTGGATTTGCAATTGAATGGTTTATTTGAAAAAAGTACCCAAGGTGATGCAGCCATGGTAAAAATGGCAGAGCAATTTGGAATCACTTCTACTTTTAATGACAAAGGAATTCATTTAAAAAAATCAGGTAATCCACCAACTCAAATGTTTGAGTATGATTTTTTAGAATGTCCTGATATTGCTCAAACCTTGGCAGTAATTTGTGGTGGACTCGGGACAACGGGATTGTTTACAGGTTTAGATACTTTGAGCATCAAGGAGACTGATCGGATTGCTGCGCTGCAAAATGAATTACAAAAGGTGCAAGTTTTCTTTTCCAAATTGCCTCCTAAATTTTCTAAAAAGTCAGACAAAACTTTTTACATGACCGAAGGAAAAGCGGTGGTCGACAACCCAACTTTTGCCACTTACGAAGATCATCGCATGGCAATGGCATTTGCTCCTTTAGCTTTTTTTGGAAAAATAAAAATTGAAAACCCGATGGTGGTGGTAAAGTCTTATCCTGATTTTTATAAAGATTTAGAGCAATTGGGATTTATTATAAAAAATGAATCCTAACTGCTAAAAAATTATTTTTCTCTTCTTATAATCATGCACATTCTAACTAAATCTTAGTTGAATTAGCCTCTGTATTTTGAAATAAAGTTTTAAAAAAATAAAATAAACTACCTGAATATTCTGCTTTTTTATTAAATTGCAATACAACAGATATTAAAACAATCCCCTCACAACACTATTATAACATCCTCAAAAGCCTTAAAAAAGGTATTTATTCACTATTCCTTTTGATTAATTCAAATAGGAATTTAAAAAAAACTACCATGAAAACACTTCACTTCAGGGCAATAGGAATTTGCCTACTCCTTTTAGGATTAATTGTTCCAAATATTTCACCTCTATATGCTCAAGATGAGTCAGCAGAAAAAGAAGACCCTATTGTTGTTTTCTCCTATATGAAAAGTAAAAATAATGATTACGCAAAGATGGAGAAAGAAATTTGGGAACCGTACATGAATAAAGAAATCAAAAATGGAAGAATGCTTTATTGGGCGGTTTACGATGTAGTTTTTCCAGGTGGAAAAAATACAGAATATGATTTTGTAACAATCAATATATTTGCTAACATCGAACAACTTGAAAATGCATGGGATGGATATGAAGATCGAATGAAAAAAATTCATCCCACTTTAGATTTAGTTAAGCTTGGCAAGAGAACAGAAGATTCTAGAGACTTGGTTTGGAGTGAATCTTTTCGGTTGCTAACGTCTGCTGATTCTAACATTGGAGAAGCTGCCCAGATTATCGTAGCTAATCGGATGCAAAGCAAGCCAGATAAATATAATGAATATATGCGCATGGAATTAAACGTCTTCCAACCAGCACATAAAATATCTGTCAAACAAGGGTACCGAAAAAACTGGCATTTCCTGAGTAGAGCAATGCCATATGGATCAGAGTATGGTTATGACTTTATGACGTTTGATACATATAAAAATATGACTCAAATGGCTCAAGCTACACCTGCTAATATCTGGCAAGATGCTCATCCTGATAAAGATATCGAAGCGATGTGGGCTGAACTCAATCCTGAAAAATTGCGAACCTTAAAACGTGGGGAAGTTTGGAAAAATTTAATGTACGCAAATGGTAAGGATAAAAAAATGGCAGAGAAATAATTTAATTCACCTTGAAATAAAAAAATCCAAAAACTTAAGATCTAGTTTTTGGATTTTTTTATTTCAATTTTTTTCTTCAGCAAATCTAAATTCAGATATCCGCCTATCATTAAATAGGTCGCTAATTTTCACGAGGTATTTTCGGCTGAAAATTTAACTATAAAATCGAACTCACTCTAAAACTCTTTTAAAAATCAGCACAATTGAGATCGATGAACCACCTATTTTATTATCTATTGAGGTCACTAACTCCCAACCTTCTTGACCTATTATATTCATTTCTTCCACTAAATTTTCGTCTTCTAATTTTTGACTAAACCCAGCACTCTTTGGTTTTATTTTGATGGTTTTGTATTCAAATTTTTGCATTATTTACTTTTTAAGAAAGAAGTTATTGAAAGGACAGCTAATATAAAATATATTACTCACTTCGCCCGACTTGTCCATTTCGAATTTTTCACTCGAAATCGCCAATCCCATAATGCACACTCTTCGGCATAGTCTATTCCTACTCTAGGGCTTGCAATAATATTTTCCTCCAAAATAACTTCGCCTCGATCTTCAATCCAAATAGAGCTTTTTTCATCTAACAAATTTATTCCATTTTGTTTTTTAGAAATACCTAAGGCTTTGGTGAGTGTGCCTGGTCCAGCGGTGAGGTTATATTTTAACTCCACAAATTTTCTACGTTGCAACATTACGTTTACATTTTCGATAGGTTCGACTGCTCTGATCAATACAGCATGTGCCATTCCCTTGGGAGCGGTGACAATATTGAACAAATGATGAATGCCGTAGCACAAATAAATATATGCAGTTCCTCCAGCTTCAAACATTACCTTTGTTCGCTCAGTAAAACGGTTTAGATGAGCATGACAAGCTTTGTCGTCGGGAGCTCGGTAAGCTTCCGTTTCTACTATTTTCCCCACAGTAATTTTATCATCAATATTGGTAACGAGGTATTTACCTAGGAGGTCTTTGCTAATTTGGACGACATCTTCTCGGAGGTAGAAAGATTGGGAGAGTTTCATTTTTGCTTTTTTTGAATATCGAATAAGGATTTGAAATTTGAAAAGTATTAAACATTATTGTTTTGTCAAACTTCTCAAACCTCAAATCCTTGTTCATTATTCGATATTCCCATCTATCGTCTGCTGTAATTAGGTGCTTCTTTAGTGATCACTACATCATGCGGATGACTTTCATTCACACCAGCTGCAGTAATTTTAACGAAACTTGCGGTTTGCATTTCCTTAATCGTGTTTGCTCCACAATACCCCATTCCCGCTCGAAGTCCACCGATATATTGAACCATCACCTCTGCCAACGAACCTTTGAAAGGTACTCGGCCTTCAATTCCTTCAGGGACTAATTTTTTAATATCATCTTCGACATCTTGGAAGTAACGATCTTTTGATCCTAATTCCATTGCTCCCAAGGATCCCATCCCTCGATATATTTTAAATTTTCGACCATCAAAAATAATCGTTTCGCCCGGAGCTTCTTCTACACCTGCAAAAAGAGAACCTGCCATAATTGTATCTGCTCCCGCTGCAACTGCCTTCGCAATATCACCTGTGAATCGAATTCCTCCATCACCAATGATCGGCACACCTGTATGCTTGATGGCTGAAGCTGCATTAAAAATTGCAGAAAGTTGTGGAACGCCGACACCGGCAATAACTCTAGTTGTACAAATACTTCCCGGGCCAACTCCTACTTTTACACCATCTACACCTGCTTCTACAAGTGCTAAAGCACCTGCTCCAGTTGCAACATTCCCACCTATTACCTGCAAGTCTGGATATTTTTCTTTGACCAAACGAATCGCATCTAAAACACCTTTTGAATGTCCATGAGCCGTATCGACCGTAATTACATCAACACTTACATTCACTAGCGCATCTACTCTTTCCATAATATCATGTGTCACTCCTACCGCTGCCCCAACTACTAATCGGCCATAAGCATCTTTGCAGGAATGAGGATAATCTTCCACTTTCATGATATCTTTGTAGGTGATCAACCCAGCTAATTTTCCATAATCATCGACGACAGGTAATTTTTCGATTTTATGTTTTTGTAAAATCTGGGTAGCTTGTTTGAGGTCAGTTCCAATTGGAGCAACAACCAAATTTTCGGAAGTCATCAAATCTCTAACTGGTCGATTCACCCTAGTTTCGAAACGCAAATCTCGATTGGTCAAGATTCCAGTTAGAATATTATTTTCATCAATAATTGGAATTCCTCCTATTTTATACTTTTTCATCAAAGCTAAAGCATCTCCAATTTTAGCATCTGCACCTAAAGTAACTGGATCGATGATCATTCCACTCTCTGATCGCTTTACACTTCGCACTTGTTCTGCTTGTGCTTCGATTGACATATTTTTATGAATCATCCCAATCCCTCCCTGACGTGCAATGGCAATGGCCAACTTATTGTCGGTCACAGTATCCATCGCAGCAGAAACTATTGGAATATTTAATCGAAGATCACGCGTCAGTTGGGTTGAAATATTAACTTCACGAGGTAAAACTTCTGAATACCGGGGAACGAGCAGGACATCATCGAAGGTTAGAGACTCTTCTGTAAATTTATCCTGATAAGACTGAATCGCCTGTTTGACTGTTTTTTGAATTTCCATGCGCAAAGTTAGAATTTTTTTAAAAAAAAGAAATTATGAACAAGTATTTATCTAAAAATGTTTTGTCGACTGAAAGGTTTTACATTTTTTTGTAAAAAAGAAAAAAATATGCTCAGCGTACATTCCGATATTCATTTTATGAAACAAGCTATTTTGGAAGCCAAGAAGGCTTCTGAAAAAGGAGAAATCCCTGTGGGAGCTGTTGTAGTTTGTGATAATCAAATTATCGCCCGAGCTCACAATCAGACTCAGCTACTCAATGACGTAACCGCTCATGCAGAGATGTTAGCCATCACCGCTGCTGCTGATCATTTGGGAAATAAGTATTTGCATGACTGTACCTTATATGTCACGCTGGAGCCTTGCCCAATGTGTGCAGGAGCTGCTGGCTGGGCTCAATTTGGGAAAATTGTCTATGGGGCAAGTGATGACAAAAATGGTTTTATGATTTATGGAAAAAGGATGCTGCATCCTAAGACGAAAGTTGAGTTTGGAATCTCGCATCAAGAATGTGCGGAATTGATGAGTTCTTTTTTTGAAAAAAAAAGAAGCTAAAAGAAAGATGAGCTCAAAACACAAAAGCCATCTCGAATCTTCAAGATGGCTTTTGTTTAAAAAACATGTTCTATTTTATCGTTCCCCTTCAGGGGACAGGGACTTACAAATCTCTCCTCAATCCAATCATCACCCCAGTTGAAAAATACTTCTGATTTAAAATATAATTATCAAGCGCAAACGATTTCGGGTAAAAACGTGCATGTGGTTCAACAATCAATTGCGTCTTTTTACTTGCATTAAATGTGCTTGTCAAATCAAAATTAAATCCTAGTCCCATGAATACACTTAAACCGATATTGTTTTTAAAGATATCATAATCATCAGGATGTCCTTCTGTAAAATAAACAACTCGATCTTCAAGTGGAGAAAAGAAAGCACCACTTTGCTTCGACATTAAGTTCAAATAAACTCCTCCATTCACATTTAAATCAAATTTTTTCATCGGAACTTCGTAACCAAAAATAACTGGAATATCAATCATTTTATATTTGTTTCTGATATTCACATCTCGAGTTCCTTCAGTCGTTCCGATCACATTACCATTGGCATCAAGTGTAGTAACAATCTCAGTATATTGAGTTTCCAAAATATCATTAATCTGAGTGTACACTAATCCTGTTCGGATTGCCCAACCAAACTCAGTCAAAAAATTAACTCTTACTCCGGTATTAAATGAGTAATATGGCTTTTCAGTATCAGTTCTTAATTGAGCATGATCTCTGAAATCTTCAGATTTATACTCCAAGATTTGGTTGGCATAATCAGGTGAGAAGAATAAATCAACTGACGTGGTAAATCTAATTTTAGAACCATCAGGTTTCAATCCACAGGTTGGTTCTACCGCTAATCGATAAGGTGATGAATGATAAATTGAACTATTTGCTCTTTGATCTAACCTAGGTAAATTGAAAACTTCCTCAATTACTTTTTTAGTAGTTGTAATATTTTCACTAGAATTTACCGCTATTGGTTTTTCTTCCAAAGATTTATTTATGGTACCGGTAACTTCTTGCGTGTTTAGCAGATTTGAAACCGATGAAGTTGACTGAGCCTCTGTCTCTGATGCTTCCCCTTTTTGAGTAAAAATATTTTGAGGAGGAGTTGTTTTAAATGAAGTATTTGGATTTGGATTAGAATTTACAATATTAGTATTTCTAAAAGAAGACTCAGATGAAACGTTCAAATCAGGATTAGTTGTTTCAGCTTTTCCATTTACGACTTCATGATTACTATTTACTGAACTGGTATTATTTATTTCAGTTTTAGAATTCGAAATTTCTACTGCTGTATTTACTAGACTTTCATTGTCTATTTTTTCCGTTTTACCTAAAGCAGTTTCCACATCATTAGCATTCAATCTAATAGACATTTCTGATCCAACTGCTTTTGATGAATTATCATCTGACGTTAAAAACCAAACTCCGCTTCCACCAACCACTAAAACTAACAATGCCAATAACCAATACCCTTTTCTACCTGAACTCTTCTGTGGTGCAGATATAGGTGCTGCGTCAGCATCTAACGCTTCAGCGATCCCTGCAAATAAATGCATAGGAGTTTCCATGGAGTATTGCTCCATTTTTTCCTTTATGATTCGATCTGTTTCTTGGTGCTTTTTCATGCTACTATTCTCATTATTTTGGATATTTTGGATTGCAACATTTTCCTTGCTTTTACCAATTGTGAGCGAGAAGTACTTTCCTGTATTTCTAACTCTTCTGCAATTTCTCGATGGCTAAATCCTTCAATAACGTATAAATTAAAAACAACTCGATATCCATTCGGTAACTCATCTATCACTTTCATTAGTTCTTCTTTATACAATGACGCGATCACATCTGGATCCATTGAACCTTCTTGATAATCTTCTAATCCTATTTTTTCTTTTTTAAAACTACTTTTGTTATAATTTTTCAAAGCAGTATTCACCACTATTCTACGCATCCATCCCTCAAAAGATCCTTTCCCTTCAAACTTTTCTAAATTCTTAAATATTTTTATGAACGCATCCTGCAATACATCTTCCGCCTCCATTCGGTGCCGAGTGTATCGTATGCACACCGCCAACAACTTACCTGAGTATTGTTGGAACAATGCTTTTTGACATTGTCGATCCCCGCGGATGCATCCAGTTATGAGTTCTGTTTGATTCAAGTGTGATTATTTTAGCCTACCGTTTACACGGCAATGTGTTCGTTTAAAGCAATCAAAAAAGGAATTTGGGTGAGTTCTTTCTTAATTAAGAAAAAAGCAAAAAAGTGTCTTTTTTAAAATTAAGAAAAAAAACTCAGAACACAAGGTTCTAGTTTTGATTTTATTTGATTAAAAATAGGCTAAACATAGGAAATGAGTAGATAATGAATTCCAAAAATTAGAACTCATTGTTTGCTCATTCCTTAAAATTACGTAAGTCAGAATCTGCTTAAGATTCGACTTACGCATTTTAAAAGTGGGACGGTAATCAGGATCTGATTCATAGTAAAATGAATCATTTTTTTTTACCATTTCTTGAATCTTTGAGTGGGAGTTATTCCGAAAATTGCTGTTGTCAGAATTGGCTTTTTGGCTAGTGATAAGTGATGAACTATGAGTCTTATAACTCATCACTTAAAAAAACCCTCTTCTCAAAGAACTCACTAAATTGACAAAGAACTTTTTTATACCCTGATTTCCTATCCCGTTTTCAAAATTTTAAAAAGTATGTTTTGACTTTATTTCAAATTAAAAACATACGCTAATTTCTCCCGTTTCAGTATTCGCAATTATTTCTAACTGCAATGGTTCACTCTGTTTTGAATTTTCCACATCGTAAGCCACCAAAGTTGCTGAAGTAAAATCACAGGCATTAATATCGCCTTTGAATATTCCATCAGAAAAAGGGAAAAAATAGGTCTTAGTATTCACACTTAATATTATGTATCCAATTTGGACATTGTTGTCATTACAATCTAATAACATCCCAGAAATATGGGAAAAATCAGCACTATTATTAATTTTCACATTGCTAATTTGAGAGTCGATATCCAACGCTCCAATGGTTGTGCTGTAATCAATATCATTACATTCGTCAAGAACTTTTATTTTTGAGGTTAAATTTTTCGGAACGTTAGCGTTGAATTTTCCTTCTTCATCAGAGTATCCATATCCTAAAACTCCTCCATTTTCTATCTCGATACTAAATGGCATGTTACTCAAAGTTTCATCACTCTGACTTTTCAAAACTCCTTTTACTGAAATAAAATCATGAGGAACTGCGATGTTCCAGAAACCAGTTTTTCCAACCTCCGCAACATAATATCCATTTTGTAAAGTCGCTGTTCCTTCTTCTTTCCACATATTCGTCGCCACATCATAAAACCAAAGACCGAGCGTCGATGGTGCTTGTGCTCCTACTCCATTTGAAATTGGAAATTTAATTGTCACTTTTTTCCCAGGAACGATGGTCAATTTTTGATTATTCGCATCACTCCAATCGAAAAGAAAAATCCCAAAAGATTCTAATAATTTTTCGCTATTTGAAATTGTCGTTCCTTTTAAGTCCGTGGGCATTTTTTGCAAGTTTTCTAAAACTTCAGGATTCAAAGAGTACGCTGAAACTTGTACTTCGTCTGAAAATCCAGTTCCATTTTGACTTAAAACTGCATCAGTTGGAACATCTAAAATAACTCCATCTGGTAACACAACTTCACCTCCCGCTGAACCAGCAAAATTAGCAACAACAGTCTTTTCTAATAATTGAATTTGAAGAGAAGCATTACTTTCCTTGGTTGGAAAAACGGCTTGACCTCCAGCAAAATATCCATCTTTATTGACGCTCAAAATTGCTCGTTTGGAATCGACTTGAACGTTTTTAAAATAGAAAAAACCATTCGCATCACTCATCCTATCTAGTCCTTCTAATTGGATGATTGCACCTTCTATTGGTTGGTTCATCCCATTCAAAATTTGCCCTGAAATATTAGTCATTACCTTATCTTCCGAGAACAATTCGAAAGGGGTAAAAATATCCTTATCGGGATTGCAGGCAACCAAAAGACAACTAAATAATCCTATGTGAAAAAATCTTTTCATATTATTTTAAAGTTTTCCAAGAAGTACGGAGAATTGAGTAAAAACTTAACTAATCACTCAAAACTCGCATACCTTTCTTAGTTTTCTGTAACTTTCCCTTTCTCTAGGGATGAGAGAGATTACTTTGACAAGACCTATAATGGAAAAAAAATGCTGCCTGAAAAGGTGGCATTTTCTCATTTTTTTTTACTTTTTTATTTTAATATATAAAACGACTTGAAAAAGTTCGAAAAAATAAATTTAATCAACTGATAATCAACAGTTTAAACACCAATATTCTTTATGAAAAAATACTTCCTATATTCCTTAATAACTGCTTTTTTATTTTTTTCATGTAAAAAAGATGATGCCTCAGAATCACCTACCACACTTCAGGCTGTCATCGAAGACCAACCAAATTTGACTCCTTTTAATGAATTAGTGGCTTGTGCCGCAGGAGGACAAGAGGATTTTTTGGATGATGAGGATTTTCCATTGAGTATGTTTTTTTATCCCGAATTGAACGCTTCGGATTTCAAATATTATGAAACTGAGCGTGGCGATGACGACCCCAATGATTTGGATTTGTTTTTAGAAAAAAATGCTTCACATGAGCCTTTGTTCAATGGATTTTTACGACGATTTTTTTTACCAAAACCTGAAAAAGATGTTTGGGCTCGTGTATCTTTTATCGCCAACGATACGCTATGGTATTGCAAACCAGTTCGATTAAAATATTTTGCAAAACCAACTCAATATGCTCCTGAATTATGTCAAGTTAATTTAGATAATCCGACGGAACCTATTTTTAGTTGGCAAGATGGAATGGCAGGTGACAACTTCATTTATTTTCAAGTGATTAGTGATGAAAATGACAATGCACTTTCGGGGACTTACACCAATGACTTATTTTTTCAATACTATGATATAGACAATGTCGTTTTCAATGTAACGAGACCGGGGCAAGTTCAACCTTTACAGAATGGATCATCTTACAATTTTACTTTGATGGGAGTGAGTAACGATAATTGGGTGAATTTGATTATGGATAAAAACTTTGTAGTACAATAAATTTCAATCTCAAAAAAGCAAAAAATGAGCGAAATGCAACAGAATGAATCAAGAAAACTTTTTCCAAAATTCTCTCGTTCAGATGTAACCTCTTTCATTGCTTTAGTCGTTAGTTTAAGTGCGCTAGGTGTTTCAATTTATGAAGCGAACATCATGCGTGAACAGCAAATGATTATGCAATCCCAACAAAAGACATCTGTTTTTCCATACCTAACTCAAGACCTACGATATTCATTGGGAGGCGATGGTGAATTTATTTATGAGATAGAAAACAAAGGAATTGGTCCTGCTAAAATTAAATCCGCCACTTTGACTTTGAATGATAAACCGGTAAATTCTTATCTTGAAATTAAAACTGAGTTAGACAAAATCTTCCCAAAAGAGGCAGATTATGGATTTTCGTTTTCCAATCCTGATGGTTATTTTATTTCTCCCAAAGAACAAATTGTTGCTATTAAAATCACTTATAAAAACTTTGAAAACAGTATGAATTTGATTCGAAATTTGAACTTTGAATATAACCTTCAATACTGCTCAATTTTTGATGATTGCTGGGAACTAAATTTAGGTGAAAAGGAAGATTAAGGGAAGCATATGGATAATACTAAATTATCCTATCTCATTGTTTTTTTGTCCTCTTCCCTAAAACCCTTTGAAAATAAAGCATTTAGTTTTATCTTCATTCTGAATTTTCCACTTCTGCGTCCCCTCTCGTGATAATATATCTAATTATGAACCAAGCAAAAACGCTAACATTTTTGATGGTTCTGATGTGTTTGGGTAATCCAATTTTTTCCCAAAAGCACATTGGAAATTTTGACCAACTCCTCGTGACTGGTACGCAAACTCCTGTGGAAAATTTTAATACTTTTTTGACTTCTTCCAAAATAGATCGCGATGAAATTATTCAAAATCAATTTTATCGGCTCATCCAATTTTTTGAAATCCCAACTGAATTAGAAAAAAGAACGGTGGAAAAAGCAGGGATTCAACTCTTCGATTATCTTCCTCATCGGACTTATGTGGCGTCTATTCCTTCGGATTTTTCTAAAGAAAAATTACGGGACTTAAATATTCGAAGTATCACAAAATTGGAAGCAAATCAAAAGATTGCCCCAGCTATTTTTTCAGATGAAAAAGTATTGTTACAATATTATCCAAACCTCTCTCCAGATTTCGTTCAGAATTTTTTACCCAATAAAAACATTGAAGTTCATGAATATTTTCATGAAGTAAATGCGGTCGTGATTTGCAATAATTCAGATTTAATGACTGTTGCCAATTTTCCAATTACGTTTTTTATCTCGCCGGCTGACCTACAAAATATACCTGAATATATTCCTGGAAAAAACATTCATCGTTCGAATTCACTTACGCCTCAGATCGCAGGTTATCCGCAATTCAATGGAGAAGGAATTAATGTTGCGATTGGAGATGATGGAATGATTGAGTCGCATATTGATTTTAAAAATAGAACACATCAAGACGATGTACAAGGTGATTTCGAAGGTAGTCATGGAGAAATGGTAGCTGGTATTTTAGCCGGTGCTGGCAACTTAGATCCTCGAATGGAAGGAACTGCAAGCCACGCGGAAGTACATCTATTTCATGAATTTGATGCCGTAAAAAGAGCTTCTACTCTTTATGACAATCGAGATATTTTAATCACTTCAACTTCGTATAGCGATGGTTGTAATCGAGGATATACTTACTTGGCTCAGTTGGCAGATCATCAAATTAAAAATAACACTTCCCTCATGCACGTTTTTTCTGCTGGGAATACAGGTAATGAAGATTGCGGTTATGGCGCAGGTGCAGGTTGGGGAAATATTACAGGTGGGGTCAAAATGGGAAAGAATGTTTTGACCGTTGCCAATGTTGATGCGGAGGATCAATTGTCATCTACTAGTAGTCATGGGCCTGCCAATGATGGAAGAATCAAACCAGATATTTCTGCCAATGGTGATGCTCAAATTTCGACTCAACCTAATAATACTTATGCTGAAGCTAATGGAAGTTCTGCTGCTGCGCCAGGAGTAGCGGGAGTACTTGCACAACTCTATGATGCCTATGAAGACGGACATCCTAATACATTTCCAAATTCAGCTTTGGTTAAATCTATCGTATTAAATACAGCTGATGATTTAGGAAATCCTGGCCCAGATTTCTCTTACGGTTTTGGTAGAATCAATGCGAGACGTGCCTTGAATGTTTTACAAAATGACCAATATTTTGAAGGAGTCGTGGGACATTCGAATACTCATTCTTATTTCGTTTCTGTTCCCCATGGCACTCAACAATTGCGCGTGATGCTCTACTGGAATGACTTCGAAGGATCGACAATTAGTTCGCCTTCCTTGGTGAATGATTTAGACTTGAGAGTTGAAAACAATTCTAATGAAAGTTATTTGCCTTGGGTTTTGAATAGTTCACCTGATTCTAATTTGTTGAATTTACCCGCCGTCCGAGGTGTTGATAATTTAAATAATGTGGAGCAAGTGACGATTGATTTTCCTGAAAGTGGTTTGTATTCGTTCTTTGTCGAAGGCTCAATTATTTCGCAAGGGACGCAATCATATTTTTTAGTTTATGAATTTGTGCAAAATGACATCACCCTCACTTATCCACTTGGAGGTGAAAAATTAGTCGCAGGCGAAACAGAAAAAATTCATTGGGATGCGTTTGGAAATTTTGGAAACTTCGAAATCGAAGCAAGTTACAACAATGGTCTTACGTGGAACTTAATCGATTTAGTTAGCGGTGAAAAAAGAAGTACGCTTTGGTCAATTCCTGAAGTTGCTTCCAACCAAGCTAGAATCAGAGTTAAAAGAAATGGTGAAGAAAGTACTTCCCTTGCTTCTTTTTCAATTTACGAAGTTCCAAAAAATGTTCACATCGCAGAAGTTTGTCCAGACATGGTTCGAATTGAATGGGAACCTGTTGCAAATGCCAATACATATTTGATTTATAAATTAGGAGAGAAATTCATGGAAGTTTTCTCTTCAACAGATATGCCTTTTTTGGAAATCCCAATTGATAATCCTTCTGAGGAAAATTGGTACGCAGTTGCCGCCATTGGAGAAAATGGAATGGAGGGGAGACGATCATTAGCAATTAGTGATGGAACTGATTTGTTGAATTGTGATTTGGGAACTGATGTTAGCATCATTAATATTGCAACTCCTGCAAATTCAGTTATCCAAAGTTGTTTTCAAAATCCAGTAACGATAAGTATTAACATTAAGAATACAGGCAATACATTGCAATCGAATATTCCTGTTTTTTATCAGTTTAATAATTTGCCGATTATTTCTGAAATATACCCTAGTTCAATTCCTCCAGGAGTGACAATTAATTATGCTTTCAATCAAAAAATTCCTTCGCCAATGATTGGCAACCATCAGTTAAAAGTATGGACTTCACTCCTCAACGATCAAGCAACTTTTAATGACTCCATGAGTTTTGAATTAAAAGTTGTCCCAAGTACTTCGTCAACCATTCCTTATTTTCAAAATTTCGATAACCTCCAAAATTGTGATCCAGAGGCAGTTTGTGATGCACCTTGTATCTTGGGATCAGGATGGTATAATGATCCAAATCATGTGAGTGATGATACTGATTGGTTAGTTCATCAAGGCTCCACTCCCACAGCTGGAACTGGTCCAGACTTTGATCAAAATACTAATGCCATTAATGGAAAATATCTTTACCTCGAAGGCTCTCGTGGATGTACTGATCAAGAAGCATATTTGTTAAGTCCATGTTTTCATCTTGCGAATGCTTCGCAACCTGTATTTAGTTTTTGGTATCACATGAAAGGAGCGAATACAGGAAGGTTACATGTTGATATTTTTGATGGCTCTAATTGGTTTTATAACATTACTCCTACATTTTCTGGAGAACAAGGAAATGATTGGCAAGAAGCAGAAATTGATTTATCTGCCTTTTCTAATAAAATAATTAACATCAGATTCCGAGGAGTGACTGGTGATGATTTCCTAACTGATATTGCCATTGATAATATCGCATTATTTGATGCACAATCTGAACCTTATCCCAATTTTAAGGCAAACAAATTACTCACTTGTCCACAACAAAAAGTTCAATTTACTGACAACTCTATCAATGTTCCAACGATGTGGAATTGGGTTTTTTCTCCAAATACAGTTAGCTATCTAGATGGAACTTCTTCTTCGAGTGCTAACCCTACAGTAGTTTTTAATGAAGAAGGTTTTTATGATGTTACTTTAATTGTTTCTAATAATTATGGATCCACTCAAATAACTAAAAACCAATATATTAGGATTTCGCAAGGAAGAGCAATTCCTTTTGGAGATAATTTCGATAGTGCAATCTTGGATATAGAGAAATGGACTACTCGAAATGACGACAATGATGCGACTTGGGAGAGCACTTCAACTATCGGTCGAGATGGAAAACTGACAGAAGCAATTTTCATGAATAACCACAGCTATAATGCACCTGGAGAAAAAGATGAATTACACTCCATCATAATTGACTTGACGGAAGCGGAAGATCCTTTTTTAAGATTTGATTGGTCCTATGCACAATTCAATGATAATTTTGCTGATGGGCTAGAAGTAATCCTTTCGACTGATTGCGGAGAACATTTTCAAGAAGTTATATTTGAAAAAGATGGCGATGAATTAGCAACCGTTCCTGATCAAATTTCTGCTTGGTTTCCTCAAAAAAGTTATCATTGGAAAACAGCAAAAATTGATTTAAGTAATTATATCGGTAGCTCCGTAGCGATTCGTTTTGTCAACGTAAATGGTTTTGGAAATAATTTATTCTTAGATAATTTCTTAGTCTATGAACAATCAACTTTCCCTGATGCTTCTCTTATTTTTTATCCAGAAGAAAATACCAATACATTTTGTGTTGGTCAGGAGGCAATTACTTTTTTGACCAATTCAAATGCCGAGAATGAGTTCTTTTGGAATTTTGGAGCAACGGCAAATCCAGCTACAAGCGAAGAATATGGTCCGCACGTAGTTACATTTACGGAGACTGGAACGTATCATATTTCCCTTCGAGTTCTTAATGGTTTAGGTTACGATATGGCTGAAACTGAAATTCATATCATCGATGATCCAGTCGCAGATTTTGATTATTCAATTACTGATAACTTAGCTACGTTTACGAATCATTCTCTTTTTGGAAGTATTTATTTGTGGGAATTTGGAGATGGAACGACCAGTACACTTCCTAATCCAACTCACCAATATCAACCTGGTGATACTTATGTCGCTAAATTAACCGTCAGTAATATTTGCGGAAAAAATACAACTCAACAAACTTTAATTATCCTTACTGATACGGAAGATCTAAAAAATAGCTTCTTCATTAATGCTTATCCAAATCCTTCAGATGATTTTATTTTATTGGAAATGCCTGCTTTAAATCATTCATCGATCCCACTCGAAATTATTGATACACGAGGAACGACAGTTTTAAGTTTTGAAATAAAAGAAGCCAAGGGATTATTTACTCAACGGTTAAATATTTCGGATTTGGCACAAGGAATGTATTTTGCGAGGGTACAAATTGAAGGGCAATTCTTTATAAAACGTTTTGTCAAAGTTTTATAAAATTAATTTTACCACATAGAAAACATAGTGTTTGCTCTCCTAAAAGACTATGTTTTCTATGTACCTATGTGGTAAAAAGAAAGAAGGCCTCGTAAAAAATACAAGACCTTCCTCTAAAACGAAACAAAGCTAGTTCTTCAATGAGTGGTGTTATAACAAAAAATTAAAATTTCAAAGTTCCATTTTCAGATTTACTTTCAAGAGATAGTTTTACTCATTGTCGAACCGGTAAAGTTTCAATTCATCTATAATGTTAATCAATTTTTCTGCGTAGCGTCGGTCGGTGGCATATCCTGCTTTTTTTAATCCTTTGGCCCAATCTTTATAATTTTCGCTTCCTAATTTTTTCAAATGTCGGTACCGTTTTCCCATCAAAAGCTGACTGTGTGCTCGGTAGCTTTCCCAAGAAGACTTATACTTTCGGAAAAAATCTTTGTGTGAGTCATCCGTAAAATTAGCGCAATGTCCTTTTCCACATTTTTTGGAAAAACACTTCATTCCGAAATGATTGTTGTTTTGTTTTGCTAATCGACTATCTCCCGCATTCGTTTCAATCAATCCTTGGGCAAGGGTGATACTTGCAGGAATTCCAAATTTCTTCATTTCCTCTTGAGCCACTTCTGCAAATCGATTGACGTAAGCGTCTTGCTTTTTTCTTTTTGAAGTCTTACTCTTATTCGATTCATTTTTTCCAAAAGAATAAGTCATGTTGGAATAAGTGTTGGCGAGATTTTGGTCTTTGGTTTTTGAAGATATTTTCTTCTCTTTATTCATTGGAATACTCTCAACTGACTCAACGTAATCTTCTTGTGCATAAGAGTATGAAGTATTCATGGCTGTTGGTTTTTTAGATTCGGCAGTTGGCAATGCTGAAGCTTGGTAAGCATTCGAAGCTGCTCCATTTAGATTTAATTGTAGATTTAAATCTTTGTGAATTAACACATAAGCAATCAAAACTAGACCGAACATTCTAATCCAATTACGTTTTGCCCATTCTGAAGTTTGTGAAAATACCTGCTGCTTGTCAAATGTGAGGGGGATAAATCTTTGAAGCATCGTGTTTCTTTTTTTTTGATTAAGTAATCCATGTTTTTAGGAGTGATGAGTTTTGAGTGATAAGTGATGAGTTTTTGACGATTGCATTATTTACAATCATGGGAAACTCATCACTCATCACTTATAGTTCATCTCTCTTTTCAAAGTATGTTTAATTATTCACCTCATCTTCATTTTTTAAATTTTAGGAAGAAGGGAGCAAAATTCATAGTGTAATGAATTTATTTTTTATTCACCTAAGTGGCTCCCTTTTCCTAAAAAAATTTAAAAACCGAGGACATGGTATGTTGTTCTTTCTAGTTGAAACAAATTTACAACAATTTGTTTCAAATAAACAAATTTTATTTAAACAATTTGTTTATAAAATATTCGTAATCATTCCCTTCCGCACTTAACCCACTCATATTCAGCGACTTATAGTCTTTAATTTTAAAAAAATAAAATTCAACTCGGTAAAAGCTTATCCATTTTGTTTTTAGTTTTTTTAGATAAAGAGATTTTACACTTTCCTTTATTTTCAGAATCGCAGTAGGAATTTCGATGACACTTTAAGAAAACCTTATATAACATTAAGAATGCCTTAACGGTATTTTCCTTTAAAAGGCTGCAATATTGTTTTATACAAAGGGCGTTAAAACTACTCCCCTATATTTTTGAATTAAAAACTACTTACGAATATGAATGCACCAGCTTACGCTTACCAAGATGAGGAAGAAAAAAAGAATAAGAAAAGAGGTTTGTTAATCGCTTTTTATTTTCATGTTGCGTTGATCGTTTTGGGACTGTTGCCATTTATGGGGAGCATGATGTCGTCTAATAATTTGCCGAAAGAAGAGATGAGTTTTATCACCGTTGATTTTTCACAACAAGAGAGTTCTTCTAGTGTAAAGAGTCCAAAGAAAAAAGCAAAGAAGGTCGAGAAGAGAAAAAAGAAAGTGGAGAAGCCTGTGAAAAAAGAAGTGCCTAAAGTTAAACCTCAACCTGCTAAAAAAGTATTGACGACTCCTGAACCTGAGCCAGCTTTGGAAACGCCAAAAGAAACTACCGAAGTGGTGGAAGAGCCAGCAGTTGAAGAACCTATCGTTGAAGAAGCTCCTGCGGAAGTGGAAGAAGTGGAAAATCCTGGATCTGGCGATGGCGAAGTGGAAGAAGTAGGAACTGCCTCAGAAATTGGAAATGATACCGAAACATCGAGTAGTGGAAATGCAGATAGTGGAACTGGTTTTGGCGATAGCGCAGGATCTGGAATTTTTAATCGGAAAGTAATTTACCGAGCGGATGTGAAAAAGATCACTAAACTCTCTGGTACGATCGTTATCGAATTATGTATCAATCAGCAAGGGCGAGTTGTTTTTGCAAAACCTGATACGGATGCTTCTACGATTAAAGATTTTGCAGTCATCAGAAAAGCGGTAGACTTGACGACTAAATATAAATTTGCCAAAGACTATTCTGCTCCTAAAAAACAATGTGGAAAAATGACTTATGTTTTTGAAGGTGCAGGAAGATAATCCAAAATACGACTAAACAACACTCTTACAACAAACAAAAACCGTGAGCAAACGCAAACGGCACTCGAAGATTCGGGTGCCGTTTTTTTATTGTAAAAAATTAACAAGCGTTTTACTCCAACTCCACAAATAAATCAAAATCAATTTCAATTTTATCTTCTACTTTAATCAGCCCCAAAAGTGCAGTTGGTGGTTCTATTTCAAAATCACAAAGCTGTAGGTAGGAACCTCCGATGATTCGAAAACTGTTTTCATCCAACATTTTTACTTGAATAGGGATTCTAGTTGATTGTGTTTGGCAACCAATCGTGATATCTGTATTGGCTTCAAAGTCAACCCAACTATTGCACTCCCCCAGATCATCACATTCAAGATTAGAAATTTCATTTAGTTTGATGACGATGTTGGGGTATTTATTTGCCTGAAGTGTTTTATGTAGATCTTTGTTAATCGGTTTTTTCCCACAATCCAATTGTTTAATCTTAATTTTTAAAGACGTATTTTCAAAATGAATGAAAGGTGTTCCGGGTTCAATTTTATAACTCAAATTATTACTAGCAAACTTTTCTAAGGAAATACAGCTAAAAGAATTAACATTAGTTGTTCCGTTTACAGTAAGTAGGCTGGAGGTTTTAATTTGGTATTTTAATTTGGTAAAATCACCATTCGTGTTAAAACCTAAGATGATAAAACTACTCTGGGTGATCCAAAAGGCAAGAGCCAAAAGTGTCCAAAAAAAGAGGGATTGACGAAGTTTCATTTGAAGCAAATTTTAAAATAAGAAGATACTGCACCTGCAATAGGCGCAGTATCTTTTTTTATTTAATTTTAAGACATAAGTTGGTTAATATTTTCAAAACTTAGAATCCAACAACTGCTTCTACCATGATCCCGCTGAATTTTCCATCTGCAAATCTGCTGCTAGGTACATAGTCATTATATCTTTGATCTACATACTCAAGTTTTGCTAAGATATTCTTTGTGACGAACCATCCAGCTCCAATCTGAACTCGGTTGATCGTGATTTCATCACCTATGGCATTATTATCCTCTGCCCTTACTGTATTGTATCGTCCACCAAAGAATAAGTTTTCATCTTTTCCGAATCGGTAAACTACGTCTGCTGCAATGTGAGTATATCTTCTACTTTCGCTTTCGAAGTTACTTTTTCCTTCTCCTGTTTCTAATATTCCGAACACCTCAAGTCCTTTATATTTTACAAATAGATTTCCCATCACAAGATTTACTTCGTCACCGAAAGAAGGATTATAACGTCCTGTTCTAAAATCATCTCCAGCCCGAGCACCTGGTTCAGACATGACCAAGTAGTAACGAGAGCCACCACGGTCTCCATCAAGGATATGATTTCGAGAAGAACTAGCTGTATAGTAAATGGATCCTGTTAATCTAAATCTAAGGTCTTCGCTAACTTGACTATCATAACCTATTTTTCCAAGTATAGAAGGACTTCTTTTTAATACATCATCCGTTTCTGTACTACCGATATCATTAGGATCCAAATCAGCTACGTTACCATTTATCTCTCCACCAGTAATCCCAAGCATTCCGATTATTCCGTTTTGTCTATAATATATTTCTGCGCCAATTTCTGTATTAAAGGCATCCACCAAATAGTTACCTACAAAAGGATTATAAATAGCATTACCATTATCTGTTCTTCGGAAGTGAGCATCTCCATAGTTGACTTCCATGTGACCTACTTTTACGGTCACTTTATCCATCAAAGAACTGATCATTTCATTTTTGATAAAAGGTAATTTATCAAACTGAATGTATCCACCTTTTACCCATGCTTCTGAGTGATGACGAGAAGAAAGGTAAGTAATCATATTCAAGGTAATTCCATCCGCCAATTGAACATCAATATTCAAGTTAGCTGTCGCAAGATTAAAACCTGGATTTAGACTATAAAGAGGATTGAGTACTCCTGATGTATCTGAGAAAGGAGTATTTTCATTTTCTAACGATTGAAATTGTTGGGTAAATGCTCCACCAATTCTTAATCTGATTCCATCGAATCTGGTATTTAAATCTTTAGGAGTTTCAAATACATTTAATCCATCTTTGTCATAAGTACGGAAATTATCAATTGAATCTCTTTGAGCCATAACGTTAGTTGTTAACGCAATAGCGAAAATGGCGATAATTGATTTTAAAAATAAAGCTGAGTTTTTCATTTTAATTGATTTTTAAGTTAAAGAGGGTTTATTCCCCATTTTTATTTAAAAAATAAGATTGATTGATTTTCAGTACTTTAATTCAAGTACTGTGATTTTTATTAAGCTTATTTACTATTTAATTCTACTTTGAACTCGACGGTAATGTCGTCACCTGTGGTCATCGTTCCCATCAAAGCGGTAGGTGGATCGATTCCGAAGTCAGTCATTTTTAATGCTTTAGAACCAGAGATTTCTACATTTCGATTATTTAGCATTTTCCCTTTGACTTCCATATCTATCCATTGTGATTCACCTGCAATTTTTAATTTCCCAATGGTATTGGCAGTAAATTCTTTTCCATTGAAGACTATGTCATTGAAGATTTTTAAAGAATATTCAATGTTTGGAAAATCTTTACTCTTCAAGGCTTTTCTGGTTTTATTATCCATAATAGAGCCTTTGGTACTTTTGATAGAATTGACTGGGATGATAATTTTACAGGCTTCTATTTTCATTTCTCCGCTTTCACTAAAGGAAATATCTGCTGTCCCCATAACCTCTTTGGCTGTTGACACCCAGTCATGTACATTAGAGGTTCCATTAATTTTTAGGCTAAAATCAGAACCAACAGAGTAATTAGAAAATTGATTTGTAATCAAGGAAAAAGAAAAAAGAAAGAAAGTAATGGTAAGAAGAGATATTATTTTTTTCATCGTTTGTTTTTTTTTATACAACAAATTTATCGACGAGTTTCATTCGATTTGATGATGAAAATCAGTTTAAGATGTGATTTTAATCACACACTTTTATCTTATAAAAGAGTAAACAAATTCGGAGAAGGTAAACTCTGCTGGAAAGTTGAAATATCTAAAATTATTGGAATGGAGAAAGGTAATTTTAACTTTGCTCGCTATGTAATATAACCGAGACTTAAGAATAGAAGACTATAAACATAAAAAAAGGCACTAGTAAAAATAAATTCACTTAATGCCTTTAATAATTTTAAATTATAATTGTACGTGTGTTAGTTATCATTTGAATATTTTAAATATTCATCTAATATAAATATACATATCCTAATAAGGATTACGAAATAAAAAGAATCAACGAAAAGAGAAAACTTATGAAAGGAAGGTTTTTCCATACCAAAGGGTATTAATCAGAGGACAATTTGACTACTAACTTTTGAAAATCTTCTCGATAGGTTTTTCCTATAGGAATTTCTTGTGGCTTAGATTTATATTGAATAAAAATACGATTACCATAAAAGGATTCTATCCTATGAATATTAATCATATAAGACCGATGAACTCGAACCAAGAAATCGTGTGGTACTTGTTTTGAAAAACTACTTAGATTAGCTGACAAGGTAAAAATAGAATGCTCCGTAATTATTTTTACATTCGCTCCTAATGCTTCAACCCAAAGGATATCTTCAACTTTAACTCGTACGTATTTATGTCCATCTTTTAGGAAAAAATAATCCGCATCTGCATGCAAAGAAGAAGTAATTTCTTTCTGTGATTTTAGAGAATGTTCTAATTCTGCCTCTTCTTTATTGATAAAATTTGCTAGTCCAAAGTCCAAGGAAATCTTTAATTGATTGGGGTTGCAGGGTTTAATTAAATAATACGCAGGGTTTACTTCTTTAGCTCTAGCAACAGTCTTAGCATCACTAAAGGCTGTCAAAAAGATGATAGGTACTTTAGCAATGGTATTTAATACTTTGACTAAATCAATACCGTCCAATTCGCTATCCTCCAAATGAATATCACACAATACTACATCAGGTAATCGTCTACGAAAAGCAATAATTGCCGACTCACTATCCCGTACTCTCTCGGTTATGGTATAGCCAAATTCGAGCAATTGTTCCTCTAGTTCTGTTCCCAAAAAAACATCATCTTCTATAATCAAAATTTTTAAAGCTTCCATTTTTTACAACCGACTTTTAGTATTGAAAATCTATTTGAAAAAAAGCACCCTCTTGGTTTTTCATTTTTACTGTTCCCTTTAATTGTTCCGTCAACATATGAACTAATTTCAATCCTAATGAACTAGCATTTTTGATATCCAACTCAGCTGGCAAACCAATTCCATTATCTTGATAAGTTAAATTTAATTTTTCCTCATCCAATTTATTGATCGTAATATCTATCTGTGGATTAGTTTTATTTTCAAAGGCATATTTAAATGAATTGGTTACTAATTCATTAATAATCAAACCAATCCGAACAGATTTTTCTGCATCAATCTTAATCTCTCCCGTCCGCAATTGAATTTTTGGAGCTTCGCCTTGCAAAGGATAAATACGTTTTAGGTTCGTACAAATTTGATCTAGATATTCTCCCAAATCAATCATTGCTTCTTCCTCTTTCGTATATAATTTTTGATGTAAAAGTGCCATTGCTTCGATGCGAGCTTCCCCTTCTTTTACAGCTTGCTTCGCTTCTGCGTTCACTAATCGCCTACCTTGCATACGCAATAGTCCGGAAACAAAAGCCAAATTATTTTTGACTCGATGACTCAGTTCCCTATGCAATGTTTCTATCTTTTCATTTTTTCCTTGAAGCAATTTATTCGTCTTCTTCCGATCATTACTTTGTCGATAAAAAAGAAAAGTAATCACCGCTAACAAACCAATTCCCAATACGCTACCAATTAAGGTTTTTTGTTGACTCTTGATAGTAGAAGCTTGAGTGGCTTTTTCAGACTTTAATAATTTATTTTCCGTTTCTTTTTTTGCAGTTTGAAATCTTGTTTCTACCTCACTTATTGATTCAATTGTTTGTTGGGAAAAAAGAGAATCATTGAGCACCAAAACTCGCTCATAATATTCAGAAGCTTTTTCATGTTGATCAGTTTTCTTTAAAGATGAGATGTATTGCATCAAGACATCTTTCTCCATCTTAAAGTTTTCTATACTTTTCACATATTGCAAAACGTCTTCATAGTAAAATATAGCTTTTCGATGCTGACCCAATGCTGCATAAGATTTTCCAATGTTACTATTTCCAATTGAGATGCGATAAGGGTCATCCAACTCTTTAGAGAGTTCTACTCCTTTCTTATACATTTCTAAAGCTGCTTCCGTTCTTTTTTGCTTGGACAATAAATCTCCTTTGGTAAAATAAATATAAGGCAATGACCCCTTGGAGTTAGAAATTTCACTATAATATAGAGCAGAATCAATTGCTGATGTTCCTTTATCTAACTCCTCATATTGGACATAAACTGTTGCCAAGTTTTCATACGTTATTGCCAGATCACCAATAGTTCCTATTTCTTTTTTGATTTGAATAGCCTTTTGATAATACTCTATACATTTTTCTTTTTGCTCGGTGTATTTATATATCGTTCCGATGTTAGTATATAATTGAGCAAGTCCAAGTCGTTCTCCAATTGAAGTAAATATTTTTATGGCATCAAAATAATAATGAATCGCTTCATCATAATTCCCTTGAAAATCTTTATTGATTCCCATATTTTGAAAAATATATCCAATCATCATGGAGTCATTATTAGCTTTTGCTATTTCTAAACTTTCAAAATATTTAATTTCTGCCTCTTCATATTGATGTAGATTTTGCAAAATATTTGCTTTCAAAAAGAGTCCTGCAGAAATACCTTTGGAAATATTCAACGCCTCACAGAGTGCTATACTTTTATCGATAGGTTCGATGGCTTTTTTGTATTCTCCTTTGAGATTATAAATATTAGCCAAACTATTGTAACCTTTAGCAATGTCAACCTCGCTTTCAAACGCTGCTGCTTTTGAAAGCAATACCTCTGCATAATATTGTGAACTATCCATATCAACAGATTGATAAAAAGTAGAAATCTGACGAAGTAAATGTAGTTGGAGTGGTGAATTCTTAGAAATAGCAGAAGCTAAATCTAGCTTCAAACTATCAATTGATTGAGATGATACGCAAGGTAAAAGATTCAAATAAATGAATACAAAAATAAATAGTTTTAGGGATTTCATCAGGTGACTTATATTTGGAATAGGTTTCTAAAAAAATATTTTCCAGATAAAATTATCTCATTGCCCTATATTATCTCATTGGCAAAAATCAATTTACACAAATTATAACTTACTTAGAGACTGTTTTGAAATCTAAATTAGATATTATTTTTTTAAAATTATTTAGGCTTGAACAAAAAATAGATCATCCTATTTTTAACGAAAAACCAAATAATTCTAGTTGTATTTTTTTTCTAAAACAAGAACCATTTATTAATATTTTAATTTTTTTTTACTCGAGAATTTAATTTGTCTTACGTAATCTAATTCCTAAACAAAACATCTTATAAATATTAAAAAACGGCACTCGAAATTTCGAGTGCCGTTTTATTTTGCAACAATACATTTACATGCATTATTTTTTCGTGAAATGATCTTACGCCTCCTGCAATTCCGCTTGATACGCACTCACCAACTCTTTCTGAATATCAGGCGTCACCGCCATGTATTCACAAAACTTCCGAGTGAATTTTGCGCGTCCTTGAGTAATGGATCGTAAGGTCGAAGAATACTGATACATTTCTGCAATCGGCACTTTGGCTTTGATTTTTTGATAATGGTCATCAGCATCCATTCCCATAATCATGGCACGTCGAGTTTGCAAATCTCCCATCACATCACCCATTACATCGCTTGAACAAAGTACTTCCAGTTCGTAAATTGGTTCTAGCAATTGTGGTCGAGCTTCGTTAAATGCATTTTTAAAGGCATTCGTCGCTGCTAACATAAATGCCATATCATTGGAATCTACTGGGTGCATTTTTCCATCATAAATACAGACTCGAATATCCTGGCAATAGGAACCGGTAAGTGGTCCTTCTTCCATTTTTGACATCACACCTTTTTTGATGGCATTGGAATATTTTGCATCTATCGAACCTCCAACTATACACCAAAGGAAAACTAATTTTCCGCCCCAAGGCAATTCATCTTCCTCGGTATTTCTAACATTCAGTCCTGCAGGTGGTGGCATTCCTTCGTAGTAAGGTTCGATACGCATATGCACTTCTCCAAACTGTCCTGAACCTCCACTTTGTTTTTTATGTCGATAAACGTTACTCGCTTCTTTAGTGATCGTTTCACGGTAAGAAATTTTTGGACGAATAAATTCCATCGAAATATTATTCACTTTTTCAATTCGATACTTGGTGATGTCCAAGTGTAATTGCCCTTGACCGTGAATAATCGTTTGTTTTAAAGTAGCAGATTGTTCTACAATTAAGGTAGGATCCTCCGAAGCTATTTGATGCAATGCTTTGACTAATTTTTCCATATCCGCTTTGCTTGGTGGATTTACAGCTGTACGGATTCGCGGCTCTGGGAAATGAATTGGATCAATTCGCTGAGTCATTCCTTTTCCTCCTAAAGTGTCATTAGTCAATGCCTCTTTTAATTTCACGGTTACGCCAATATCTCCTGCAGCAAGTTCATCTACGGCATCTCTAGACTTTCCATTGGCCTCATATAACTGCCCAAATCTTTCTCCATTTCGGGTTCTAGAGTTGTGTAGCTCAGTTCCTCCTGCTAATTTGCCCGAGTATACTTTGAAATAAGAAACCGTTCCAACTCGTGGTTCAGACATGGTTTTATAAACAAAAACAGCAGGCTCTCCATTTGGATCACATACTAATTCGCTTCCATCTTCTAACATTGCTGCTGGTCTGTCAGCAGGCGATGGAGCAATATCATTGATGAATCCCATGATTCTACCACTTCCCATATTTCGAGTAGCAGAACAACAGAAGACGGGGAAAATACTTTGATTCGCTAACGCAATGGTTAACCCTTTTGCTAAATCGGATTCATTTAAGTTGCCTTCTTCAAAGAACTTTTCCATTAATCCTTCTTCATTTTCAGCAGCAGCTTCGACTAACTGATTATGAATTTCTTGAGCTTTTTCCATCACGGAATCTGGGATAGGCTGTTTTTCAGGTTTGCCTCCTCCATCTGGGAAAACGTACATGGTCATTCTCAAACAATCCACAATAGAATTTAATCCAATTCCAGTATGCAACGGAAATTGAACTGGTATTACTTTATTACCAAATCGTTGTTTAGCTTGTTCTAAGGTAGTATCGTAATCAGCCTTTTCATTATCCAATTGATTGACGACAAACATGGTGGGCGTATTAAATTTTTCAATATATTCCCACATCAATTCGGTTCCTACCTCAACTCCTCCTTTAGCATTCAAAAGCATCAGAGCAGTATCTGCAACTTTCAAACTCGAAATCACTTCTCCGATAAAATCATCGAACCCTGGAGTGTCAATAATATTAATTTTACTATTCTTCCATTTTACATGCATCAGCGAACTGAAAATAGAATTACCTCTTTCCATTTCGATAAAGGTGTAATCAGATATTGTGTTTTGATCTTCCACCGTACCTCTACGGTTAATCGCACCTGACTCAAAAAGCATGGTTTCTGCGAAGGTGGTTTTACCGCACCCTGGATGTCCGAGCAGAACTACGTTCCGTATATTCTTCGTATCGTAAGCCATAGGTAAGTTGAGTTTTTGTAGGAATAGAAATAGATCAACTAAAAAAAGGAAGGATGAAAATTTGAACGGCAGCTTGATGATGTGAAATATTTATCAAGTTATAATCAATCAAAACAGGCGATTAGCAAACGCTAATCGCCTATTTCAATACCGACATATTTGTTCAAAGTTTTTGTCCATTTTAGAAAGATGATTTTTTATTCCGTGGTTAAAAAATAAAAAAATATAGTTTTATCTACTATCTAAATAAGTAGCCTGATGAAGTTAGGGAATAAAAACCAAACAGACAAAAATTTGCCCTTTAAAAATTATTTTAAAATTAAATTTCATTTAAAATCTTAAACAAAAACATAAAACAATCATTTTAGCCATAGTCAGAATATAAAAACAATAGTCTAAGTCACTAAACTTCATCCTTCTTGTCCCTTCGGGCAATGTCATTGACATAAGCGATTTTTTGAAAATCGATTTAAGAACGCTTCGCTAAGGATTTGAGATTTGAGATTTGAGAAGCGTTCCTTGTTCCTTGTTCCTTGTTCCTTGTTCCTTGTTCGATATTCAAATTCCTTATGTCAATGACATTACCTCCTTCGGGAGGAGACATAAAAAAAGCGAATCATCTTTCGACAATTCGCTTTAAATCATGGTTATGTTGTTTCATTTTCAGAAACAACCCTTTTGTTTTTCGTTTTATGCTTTCAGTCTGGAAATTTGTTTATTAAGAAAAAAATATTTTCTACTCCATAAAACTTTCAGCTTGCCCCACCCAATCATCTTTCTCTATTCTTCCTGGGAAAAACTGAATCGCATCAGTAATTAAACTAATTGATTCCTCATTCAACATACTCACTTGCTCGAAAGTATAAATACCAATATCATTTAATTTCATTTCGATAAAAGGTCCAATACCTTCTATTTTTTTCAAGTCATCTTTTTCAGAGATGTTCGCTCTTGGAATTTTTGTCCCAAGCATTTCTCCTATTTTCGCTTTTGCCCGCTCACCTCTTTCTTGAGGAGACATTTCTCCAAAATCTTCTTCTAATACTTCATCATCAAAAGAATCTGGAACTTCTACAACTGGAGCGTCACTCAAATCCAATACTTCTTCGCCAGTTTCAATATCAATTCCTGTAGAACTTCCTCCACCAACAATTACCGGATTAGATGCTCCCAAAGTACTTTTTTCAAGATTTGCCATCTCTACCTTTAAGTTAGCATTTTCCAAAACTAACTTTTCCAACTTTTCTTCGATCAAAGATATACGATCATTTTGCATCTCATCAATCATTGTAGTCGAACCATCTAAGCCATTCCCATTATTACCATCAATATCTACAACGGTATTAGGATCCATAATCACTCCCCCAGCTCCAATTCCACTCAATTGATTGGCATAATTAAGGTTCTCTTCTTGCAGCCTTTCCAATTGCTCGCGAGCAGATCTTAATTCAGTTTGATAATGCATTTTCTCATTAGTCAAGCGAGTGATGTCGTCAGACATTTCGTTGGCACGTGCTTCTGCAATTTTTAAATCATCTTCTTTTTTCTCAAACTGCTCCACCAATAGATCATATTGAGTTCGAAGCGATTTAAGATCAGTTTCTTTTTGCGCTAATTCTCTTTTTAACCTTTTGATTTTGCCCGCTCTCGACCAAGCTCCAAACAAAAGGCCCAACAAAAAAGATACGCCTAAAAAAACCAATACCGCAATACTGTCTTCCGTATTCATTGCAGTAAAAAGGTCTGTCCAAAATGTTTTAAATTGTTCCATCATTATTTTGAGTGTTTCAGGTTATTCTATAATTAAGTTTATTCTTCGGTTTTTTGCTCTACCTTCAGGCGTTTTGTTAGTTGCCATTGGTTCTTTTTCACCTTTTGATTCAATTTTGATTTCAGTTTGAATCCCTACTTGATTTGCGATATAACCTTTAGCACTATCCGCTCTTCTATATCCCAAGTCTTTGTTGTAAGCATCTCCTCCTGTCTTATCTGTATGACCTATAATTCTTAAAGTTTTATCAGGGTTCAATTCAAAGTAAGTTTTCATCGAATCGGCATAACTCAAAAAAGCATCTCCTGGATTAAACTCATCTGAATCACTTTCAAAGTTAGATTCAGAAAAAGTCATATTGGTAAAAGAGAATTGTACGTTAGCTAAATCATTATCTGTTTTTTCCAAAATTTCAAAAATAACTGGTTCTTGAAATTCTTCACTTGTTGACAAAGAACGATCATAAGTAATTCGATCGGCTGGAATTCCTAAGTCAATCAACATGTTCCCAATCGCCTGCGCACGAGCATATCCTATATTATCAATAAAACCTACTTCAATATCACTTTCACTTTCCAAAAACCGGCCGGTGATCTTTAACTTTTTCTCCTCATGATCAATCATATAGGAAACGATTCCATCAAGAAATGCTAAATTACTAGAATCGGTTGTTGGTTGAGAAATACCTTCTTGAAAAGAAAACTGATTGTATCCTTCCAAAATATTTTCATCGCCAAAAGAAAGGTTGAGATTTTTAAGACGCTCAGGAGTGGTTGGCTCTTCGACAACTTCTTGTGGTTCGCAATGCTTCTTAATTTCACACACATAATAATAGCGTGCAACAGATGCCCACAATCCAAATATCAGAATACCTAGCAAGAGTCTCATCTATACGGTGGTTTTATTTTTTTGAGAAAAAAGATTTGTAAATGTATTGTTTTTTTTCAAAATACTTTCACAAATTACAAGGACATTTATTTGAAAAGCTAATTTATTGAAAATCAGGGATTTATAAGGCAATTATAGTGAAAAATTTCGGAGCCAGTTTTCAGGTTGGTCGCTAAACTCTCGGTCAGGGGGGTCAAGGGCTTTTTGATTTCCCCAAAGTATTGCCTTCTTAATATCTTAAAGTTGGGAAGAACACGAAGCCCCTGACTCCTTTTCCCAAATAAAAAAGGGACTCAACATTTACTGCTGAATCCCTTTTTTAATCTTTTATAAAAAATACTTACGCTGGAATTTCCTCAATCACAGCTGAAAGTCCCTTATCAACCAATGCATCTTTTTTAGGTCTTAACTCATTAAAAGAAGCAGTCTTAACAATTGCTTTTCCTTTGAAATGGATCAACATCGCACATTGCTCTGCCTGCTCGGGACTATGTTGAAGAATATCAATAAAACAATCAATCACCCAATCAAATGTATTATGATCATCATTATAGACAACCAACTGTGATTGATTTCCAATCTCCTCTAAAACCTCTTCCAACACATCTACATCCGTTTCTTCTTGAGTATGATATTTTATCATCTAACTATTTATTTGATTTTAAAAAAAGCATTTCAAATATAAGAAATTATAATGAGAAAAAGCAAGTGATTCTTTTACTTTTCCCATCATTTAAAATACAAAAAACTGAACGACCATTTTGAGGAAATCGTTCAGCTTTTTCTTAATTAATCAGAAAAAAGTACTTTTATAATTAGGCGATCATATTTTAAAAACTCGCCTACAACTACTAATCTGATACGATCACCTAACTTAATTCAACTTAGCCAATGCCGCTTTTACCGCATCAAAATTTGGTAAGTCACCTGCTGATTCCAAAACTTCTGCATACTGAATCATTCCTTCTTTGTCAATCACGAAAGCAGAACGTTTCGACACACCTTTCATATCCAATACAAAATCTTCGTAAAATGCACCGTAAGCTCGTGATACATTTTTATTAAAATCAGAAAGCAATTGGAAATTATAATTCTCTGCTTTTTTGAATTGTTCTAGCGTAAATAATGAATCAACTGAAACTGCCAAAACCTCTGCATCCAAACCTTCATAACTCGCAATATCATCTCTCATCGTACACAATTCAGTTGTACAAACACCCGTAAATGCCAAAGGGAAAAATAATAAAACAACATTTTTTCCTTTGTAATCTGCTAATGATACCTCTGCTTTTTCGGTATTTCTTAAAGTAAAGTTAGGTGCTTTGCTTCCTACAGTAATTTCCATTTTATTTTAATTTTTTTATTAAAAAATATGATTGTGAAAAAGTTTATCTAAACTTGCGCAAAGATAAAAATATGTAGACTTTATTCTATGGAATTTTGAATGAAGAAAAATTTTGGATTTTGTTCTCAACCTAGAAACGCACGGAATCTAATCCCCTTAGGGCTTAAGATGAGTACGTGACGAAGGATGAAAACAAAAGGCTGATTTTTATTATTCAAAATTCCATAGAATAAAGTCTTGAACAACCAATTATCAATATTGTTGAATGAATCCAACTCGAAAAGCATATCTACAACTTCATATTGCAGTTTTACTTTTTGGTTTTACGGCCATTTTGGGAAATGATAAATTGATTTCTATTCCTGCTATTTCTATTGTTTGGTGGCGAGTTTTATTTACCTCGATTAGTTTATTTTTTCTCATCAACCTGGGAAAAACGCTAAGCAAAATTCCAAAGAAATACTTGTGGCAATACATGGTCATTGGAGCAATTGTAGCTTTGCATTGGATCTGTTTTTTTGGATCTGTAAAGT
>CAYGRM010000001.1:55758-103676 GCA_964352225.1 uncultured Saprospiraceae bacterium
GTATGGCTACGGTAGCACTTTTTACCGCCTTTCTAGAGCCCTTGGTTTTAAAAACAAAATTTCAAAAAAAGGATTTACTGCTTGGGGTTTTAGTTATCCCTGGAATGGCTTTGGTGGTTGGGAATGTGAGTTCCGAGATGTGGTTGGGAATTGCAGTTGGATTGCTTTCTGCATTTTTAGCTTCGGTATTTTCGGTATGGAATAAAATGATTATTCACGAAGCTGACCCTCGAGATATTACTTTTTTGGAGATGAGTAGTGGATGGTTATTTGTTAGTTTGATTTTGCCATTTATTATGCATTTCGATAAAAATGTAGCATTTATTCCAGTTGGATTGGATTGGATTTATTTAATTTTGTTGGCATTAGTTTGTACCACTTTAGCTTATGTACTTTCGCTTCGAGCCTTGAAACATTTATCTGCTTTTGCTTCGATGTTGACCTATAATTTGGAACCTGTTTATGGAATTTTGATCGCTTACTTTTTTTTGGATGAGAAATTATCGGCAGGTTTTTACATAGGAGTTTTGATAGTTTTGGGAGCGGTTTTTATGTATCCACTTTTGAATAAAAAGAGCAAGCTAAAATAAAGTAACGTAATTTCTCTTCCCCTGTCAGTTGTTCACTTTACCACTTTCCAGTTTTTTTTATTAAAAAAAACATTTAACTCAACCTAACCTACAATAAGGTTGTTGTTCAAAGTAATCCAACTTACTTTATCATGTTTTTACTAAAAGCTCCCTTTTTTATCTTCGTATTATTTTGTTTTTCACCCTTTGGGTTAAAAAGTCAAGAAATTTCTTTTCCTAAGCATTCAATCATTTTGGATGCAGGAGGAATTGGTGGCTACGGTTCTATTAACTACGAACGTGCATTTTTTTTGAAAAAAAAACACCTTATATCTTATAAAGTTGGAGCCTCTATTTTTCGATTTAAAGATTTTGAGAGAGAATTAAATCCTGATCTATTATTTCCAATTAGTGTACAGTATAATCGAAATTTTAAAAATCATCGAACCTTTCTTGGAATAGGACAAACTATTTCAAGTATTGTAAAAGCCTCTTCTGATTTTAGCACAAAAGTGAGAAAAACTAGGTTTAGTTTAAGCTATATTATTGGTTGGCGCTTTCAAAAAACCAACAATCCCTTTTCCTTCCAAGTAAGTTATACTCCAATTTTAGAGCGATATACAACATTCCAACATTGGGGAGGAATCAGTTTCGGATATTCCTTTTTTCAAAAAAAATAAATATGAGAAACTTAATTTTAATGACACTCTTTCTTACTTTTTTCTCTTGTCAAAAAGTAGATATTGATCTTTCTCAAGTTAGCAATCTTAACAATGATAAAATTTCACCATTTGGACACGCTGGAATGGGAATCGCTTCACATTTTCCAATCAATTCATTTGAGTCAATTAGTAATGCTTTAAACCTAGGAGCGAAAGGTGTTGAGATTGATATTCAGATGACTAAAGATTCTGTTTTAATACTTTTTCATGATAAGACATTGGAGGAACAAACTGATTTGGAGGGTTTGATTGCTGAAAATAATTGGAATTATATTAAGCAAGCAACTTATAAAAATCCACTTTTCGGGGAGTACAAAATTGTATCGCTCGACCAATTATTAGGGAATTTAAAAAACGTAAAAGACTATTATTTTTTGTTAGATTTTAAATTATACCAACCCAACAATTCGGATCAATATGTTTCTACTTATATCAACGCAGTAACTAGAACGATTGATAAATATGGATTAGAAAACAATGTACTTCCAGCTTTTTTTCCAAAAAAATATTTAAAAAAATTAAAATCAGTTCGCCCAAATTACAAAATAATCATTAATGATACTTTTGAAGATGGTATTTTATTAGCTGACGAATTAGACGCCTATGGAATCGTTCTAAGAAACGAATTGACCACAAAAAATCAAATTGAGCAAGCTCATGATTTAAATATCCACGTTTATCTTTTTGGTGTTCATTCAAAAAATGAAAATTTGGAAGCTATTGAAAAACACCCTGATTTTATTCTTACGGATAAGATCAAATATTTGATAAAAGTTTTGAATTAGGCATTTATTTCTGTTAAAATTGTTCTTTCATTTTGTTGTGTTCAAAAATATAGAAAATGAAATTTCATTTTACTACCTTTTTTTTAATCACCTTTTTTTTCTCCTGCGGAAAAAATAATGTCGACTTGTCCAAAATCAAAAATCTTAATAATGATAGAATAACTATTTTTGGTCATGCTGGAATGGGGATTGCCTCACAATTTCCGATCAATACTTTTGAGTCTATTAATAGTGCGTTGGCTCTAGGTGCCGATGGTGTTGAAGTTGATCTTCAAATGACGAAAGATTCGGTTTTGATTTTGTTTCATAATCAAAGATTAGAAGAACAAACTAATCTAGATGGGCTTATTTCTGAAAGAGAATGGAGTTATATTCAAGGAGCAACTTACATTGATCCGATTTTTTCGGAGTATAAAATCATCTCGCTCGATCAACTTTTTTCCAACTTAAAGGATGTGAAGAAATATCAATTCTCATTCGATTTAGAATTTCATGAGGCAAGTCATCCTGACTTTTATATTTCAACTTATGTTAATGCTTTGATAAAAGTTATTGAAAAACATGATATGGCAGAAAATATTTTTATCGAATCTCAGCGAATAAGATACTTGGAAAAAATCCAACTGCTTCGTCCTAATTTAAATTTATTTTATTGGGAAAATACTGCTAGTGGAATTCAAACTGCAATCAATATGAATCTCTTCGGTTTTATTATCCAAACCGATTATATTACTGCTGAACAAATTAAAGAAGCTCATGATGCAGGTATTCGAGTTTGTCTTTTTGGGTTGCAATCAAAAAATGAAAATTTAGATGCGATAGAAAAGAGTCCTGACTTTTTACAAACCGATAAAGTGAAATATTTGGTGAATATATTGAACCAATAACAATACTTTTACACTTTTTTTTCAAAAAAAACACAACATGCATTTTTCCCTGAAAAAAATAAATCAATACTGCGAGGAACATACTTCCCTACCCTCACAAGTGCTCCAAGAACTCGAACGAGCCACGCACCTCAAAACGCTTGCACCTCAAATGGCATCGGGTCATGTGCAAGGACAATTATTTACTTTTTTGAGTCAGATGATTCAGCCAAAAGCGATTTTGGAAGTGGGAACATTTACAGGTTATGCGGCGATTTGTTTTGCAAAAGGATTGCAGGAAGATGGCGTTTTGCATACGATTGAAGCGAATGAAGAATTTGAATATATCATTCGAGATTTTGTCAAAAGAGCAGAATTGGAAAATAAAATTAATTTACACATTGGCGATGCAAAAACAATTATTCCAACTTTAGAAATGCAATTTGATTTGATCTTTTTGGATGCTGCCAAAAGAGAATACGCACATTATTATGATTTACTTTTTGACAAATTAAAACCGGGTGGTTTTCTCCTCATCGATAATGTGTTGTGGGATGGAAAAGTGGTGAATGAAAAGAAAGATACTGACACTCGAGTACTAGATGAATTTAATAAAAAAGTGCAAGTAGATGACCGAGTGGAAAATGTCTTATTGCCAATTCGAGATGGCATCATGCTGGTGAGGAAGAAGTAATTTTTTTAGTGATGAACTATGAGTGATAAGTAATGAGTTTTCTTTACGGTAGAGACACTTATCACTTATCACTCATAGTTCATCACTAAAATATTAAGTTCTAAGTATGTTTCCTTCCGCTCCGAACCACTTCACGCAAACTGCGATTCCAATTCCTGCAAAAACGAAAAGAGAAAGAAATACCATACTCAATAATCCATAATCAATTGTACCCGCCACAATTTCTTTAGTGGCTAAAGCCACATTCACGATAGGCATCAAGGCTGTAAACGAATCTAATTGAAAACCCGGCATCATCGCAATGACCAATGGAACAATAACCAAAAACATCATTGGCTGAATCAAACTTTGTGCTTCCTTGAATGACTTAGCGTAAATACTCGCAGGAATCAAAACTCCTGCAAAAAATGTAGTTAATGGTATCAACATTAAAGTAATCAAGCCCAGAGATTGTGGACTTAAAAGTTGATCTGCCATCGTCATCACCCAACCTGGAACATCTGGATTCAACTTCAAGGCTAAGTACAAACCGATGATAGTCAATACTCCTGAAATCACTCCCGAGAGTACCACCACTAACATTTTCCCTAACAAAATTTGCAGCCTGCTAGCAGGCACACTCAAAATAGTTTCCATCGTTCCTCTTTCTTTTTCACCGGTAAATAAATCAATAGCAGGATACATCGCTCCCATCAAACAGAATAAAACAAAAATATATGGTAAAAAGCCTCCAGCCATTTTTCCAAAAGATTCTGTCTGAGTATAAACATCTTGTTCGGCAATCGTCAATGGTTCAATTATATTTGGATTAACACTTCGCGTTACTAACCTTTTATTAACGATGACATCTTTATAGCTTATAATTGTCCGCTCTAATCTATCCATGAAGAGGCCTTCATCAGTTGAATCAAAAAATACTTTTATGGCAGCAGATATCGTATCACTCTCAACTTGGTTTTCAAATTCTGAGCTGATCACTATAGCCAAATCCAAACTATCATCTCTAATTAATTGCTCAAAATCATCTTGATTGATATCATAACTAATCTGTACATCCTTTTGTCGTTGAAATCTTTTTATAAAAAAAGCTTCATTAGAATTGTATGTAGTAGAATCATTAATATCATAACTATTGGTGTGGATAGCAATTTTAATATCTTTCTCTTGAGCTTTTTTCGCTTGGCGATTTGCGATATAGCTAGTCAAGAATATTATCGCTGGCATTAACAAAATCGGCATAATTATCATCGTAATTAATGTCCGCCGATCACGCAACATATCCAACATTTCTTTTTTGAAAATCGTAAAGATGTGGTTCTTCATTCTGTTTTACTCCTTTGTTGAACTTTAAAGATGCTAAAAGTACAAATTCTCCAGAAACTGCGAACTAAAAAATAGCTAAATTTGTATGTAAAATATCTTTTAAAAGTTGTTTTTAAAAAGTAAAAACTAGTATATTTGCAGCCGCTTAGTAAAAGCGTTGTATGGCGAGGTAGCTCAGCTGGTTAGAGCGCGTGATTCATAATCCCGAGGTCGGCGGTTCAAGCCCGCCTCTCGCTACAAAAAAATTCTCATGAAGATTTCATTATTTTCATGAGATTTTTTTTGCCTCAGCGGTTCATAATGTATTCTATTTTCACCTTCCTCCCATTTCAAAGACAACCAAATAGATAAAATATAATTAGTCTCTAAATTATTTTAAAATCACCTCAATACAATAGAGTTTATTGTAAATATATTGTTGTATCAGCTTTAATTCCAAATTAACTAAACGAAATAATGAGTGACTATCCTAAACTGTAATAGACTCATTTATAGACAATTATGAATTTTTAAAGAAAGTTTTTTATCTTTAAAACGATCTAAATTGTTCTGTCTTTTTTAGACTATTATTTATTAACAATAAAAATTCACAAACATGGGATTCTTCGATTTTATTAAAGGTTTATTTGGTTCTGCTAAAGATGCAGTTGGCGATGCCGCTGAGAGTGCTAAAGATGTTGCTGGTAATGTGATGGACAAAGCTGAGGATATGGCTGAAAGTGCAATGGAAACTGCTGGTGATGTAGCTGAAGGAGCTAAAAAGAAGGGCGCTGCTGCGTTTGATAAAGCAAGTCATCTTGCGGAAAATGCTAAAGATGCTGCTGGCGATGCTTTGGAAAAAGCAGGTGATGTCGCTGGTGATATTGCTGAGGGAGCAAAAAATATGGGTGCTGCTGCTTTTGATAAAGCAAGTCACCTTGCAGAAAGTGCCAAAGATGCCGCTGGTGACGCTATGGAAAAAGCAAGTGACATGGCAGAGGATGTTGTTGATGGGGCAAAAAATATGGGCGCTGCTGCTTTTAACAAAGCTGGTGATATGGTCAAAGGTGCTAAAAACGTCGCTGGTAATGTTGCCGAAGGAGCTAAAGATGCTGCTAGTAAGGCTGCTGACAAAGCAGGTGATATCGCTGAAGGAGCTAAAAGTGTCGCTGATAATGTAACTGAAGGAGCTAAAGATGCTGCTAGTAAGGCTGCTGATAAAGCAAGTGACATCGCGGAAGGTGCTAAAAACGTCGCTGGTAATGTTGCCGAAGGAGCTAAAGATGCTGCAAGTAATGCTGCTAACAAAGCAGGTGACATCGCTAAGGGGGCAGAAGAAATAGGAGGCGATATTGTTGATGGAGCAAAAGACGCAATTGACGATGTTAAAGACGCATAATTATCTTTTCAAAGGATAAAATACTAAAGCCTTGTTGGAGTCGTAACCCCAGCAAGGCTTTTCCATTGAAAAATCGAATCATTTTAGCATAAAAAAATCCGAGCCATAAATATGACTCGGACTTTTTTTATCCTAAAAATTAAAGTAGCCTGAATTATTCAGCAACCACCTCAATTGGTAATTCAACAACCACCTCAGGATGTAAATTTAAGGTTGCAACATAAGAGCCTACTTCCTTGATATCTTCAAGAGAGACTTTTTTACGCAACACTTCTACATCAAATTGTTCTTTTAATGCTTGAACGATTTGGATAGTAGTAACACTTCCAAAAATCTTTCCGCTAGTTCCTGCTTTAGCGCCAATGCTCAAAGTTTTACCTTCTAACTTAGTAGCGATGTCTCTATAAACATCAACTTTTGCAGCTTCAACAGCATCTTCTTTAGCTTTAAGATCATCCAATTTTTTCATATTGGTAGCATTTGCAATTAATGCTAACCCTTGAGGAATCAAGTAATTTCTTCCGTAACCATTCTTTACAGTTACTACTTCATGCTTGTCCCCAACTTTATCTAAATCTGCTAATAATATAATATCCATGATGAAATATTTTTTTGGGAAAACCATTTAAGGTTTTACCTTGATCATTCGGTAGGTAAAAAATTCCCCACCTAAAAAATTTATTTTAACAAATCCGTTACATACGGTAAAATAGCCAAGTGACGTGCTCTCTTAACAGCAGTAGCCATTTTTCGTTGGTATTTTAACGAGTTACCTGTAATACGTCGAGGAAGAATTTTTCCTTGCTCGTTGATAAATTGTAACAAGAAGTCTGGGTCTTTGTAGTCAATATGCTTGATTCCAAATTTTTTGAATCGGCAATATTTTTTTCTATCCTGACCAATATTTGGGTTACTAAGAAATTTTATATCGTCTCTAGAAGCCATGATTTTTTTATTTTAATAATTAGAAAATTAATTAATCGCTAAAGATTACTCCTCCTCTTCGGCTTTTGCCTCTACGGCTACTTTTGGAGCAGTTACAGCAGAAACTTTAGAAGCTGGTTGTGTAGCTGATTTCTTTTTCTCCGCAGCAACTTCTTTTTTGATTTCAGCTTTTACTTTTTTCTTTTTCTTTCCGATTAATCCATTACGCTTGTCGTCGTTATATTTAACTCCGAACTTGTCTAATCTTACAGTCAAAAATCTCATGATTCGCTCATCTCGACGAAGAGCTAATTCAAGGTTAGAAACAAAAGCACCAGTAGGTACTTGAAATTCTGTGCAAAAGTACACACCTGTAGTGCGTCCTTTGATTGGGTAAGCCAACTGGCGTAATCCCATCTCTCCTTTATCAACGATAGTGCAATCATTCGATGTCAACATATCGAAGTAAGTCTGAGCTGTCGCATTTATCTCATCGCCCGACAGTACTGAATCTACGATGAAATTTACTTCGTAATTTTTCATTTACGTGAAGTATTTTTTTAGTGAAATAATATTAATTTTAAAAACGGCTGCAAAGATAGGTTTTTTACTAGGCTTTACAAATGTTTTAAGAAAGTTTTTAGAGAAATGAAATAGGGTGTTTTTTTATCAAAAACACCCTATAGCCAACCTGTATTGTACTCAATTTGATGGTTCGTAGATATAATCCTCGTGAAAGTAGGCTTATTTCAAAATGCCCAAATGAAGAATTCTCCCTCCTGTCCAGTTAAGTGGACTAACACTTTTGCCAATCACAACTCCATCCTCTGGAGCGTAATATGATTTAATTAAATCACCAAAAATATCTCGAAGTGTCGCTACCTCTTGTCCTTTTTTCACCATCTCAGCAACTTTTGGATACACGGTCAATAGACCTCCCGTATCGGTATAAATCCAATAAGAATTATTACATAAAATAATTTCTTCATCAGGTTCCTGTACTTCAGTATCTGTAATTCCTAAAAAACTAAGGGCATTTCGAATACCTTCTAAACCATCGCGAATCATTCCTTTTTGAAAAGTATTTGGATTTCCTACTTCAAGTGTAATTGCAGGTATTCCCATTTCATCTGCAGTTCCTCGGAGTGTTCCATCATTCGGTGGATTATGTACAATGATCTGAGGATTTTGTAATAAAGACAACTTTTTAGTGATTTCTTGACTCATATCTGCACGAATATAATAGGAATTGACTCGACCAAAACTAGCCGTGTGCAAGTCAATTAAATAATCAAACTCCTTGACCACCTTATTAACAAATCGCCATGCATAAACTTGACTCACGTTTCCATCTTCTTTACCCGGCATAATGTGATTCAAATCAGTCCCATCTATAAATCTTCTTTTCTTTCGCAATAGTGATGGAACATTTACCACAGGAACTCCGACAATAGTTCCTCTAATTTTGGTAGCATCAATCTCTTTAAATGTTCGAGTGATTACAGAGATCCCATTTAATTCATTTCCATGAACTGCGGCAGTCAACCCGAGTGTTTTTCCATCTGAAAATCCCCTAGCGACAATGATTGGTAACCGAATTGGAACGCCCATTCCATCCGTAGCTAAGTGAAGCCAATATTTAGTGACAACTCCTCTTGGAACCTCTTCAATTTTTAATTCGTTGATAACCTGGATTTCTTTCCCCTGATTATCGAATGGCATTAGCATGTTTTTTTGTTTTTTTGTTTACAACAATATATTTACAAATCAAATCCACCGTTTTTTCTACTAGTGGTTTTCCTGTCTGTTGAGCAATTTGAGGTACACCTCCGATACTCGTAGTATTAATTTCTGATAAAACTCGAACTCCATTATCGCCCATCAAGGTATCTACTCCATACATGACGATTCCCATTTTTGAAAGATGTGGATTTATCGTTTTTACAATTTTTCTTTCCGCTTCATCGACTTCTGAAAGTTGTGAGCTTCCTCCCTGAGCGACATTACAAATCCATGATCCTTTTTTAGGCATTCGAAGTGAGGCTCCAATGATTTTACCATTGACTACGATGATTCTTTTATCCCCTTGAGATACATTTTTCAAAAATTTAACCCCTAAATATTCCAATGATTTTCCTTCATTTTTTTTCACAAACTCAGCAAAACTCGTTTCTTGTTTACCTTCCCAAACTTTATCTTTATCTATTCTTACAATTCCTTTTCCTCCATAATCTCGAAATGGTTTAAGAACAATAGGAAATTGTTTTTTGAACGAAATAACATCCTCTATACTTCTACAAATTTGAAGTGGAGCAGAAAGTTCTGGAAAATTAATTAAGAATTCTTTACTACCTGTTACATGAATTCCATGAGGATCATTGATGATTATTTTATCAGAAAAATTATCTGCTAAAAAGCTTAAAAAGTCTTGTGATAATGGCGGAGGCATCCTCAACCAAATAACACTATATTTTTCCAACAATACTTTGACCAGCTTTACTTTTTGAAAATTCGCACCATCCCTAAATCCAAAATTTTCATCGACCGAAGTAATAAAAATCTCTTTTGAATTTTGTTTTCCAAAAAAAACATCATTCTCTTCATTACCTCTAGAAGCAATATCTACGCTTTCACAACTTGAATGTTTTCGCATGGCAAGAGCAAGAGAATAAAGAGAATTTTCTTCACTATGATTAGTATGATCCGTTAAGATCAATAATTTAAACTTTTCCATAATTTAACTTTATCAGAAATTTAAACCATTATTTCATTAACTAAACCATCATCATCATTCAAACTTTTGAACAATCGCATACGGAATTTCCCTTGTTTGTTCACTAATGTTTTTGCCATATTATCAATCGCAACCATCGATAAGACTGTTTGAATGTAGGCTTCAATTAAGTCATCTAACCCAATTCCTAATTTATTAAAATCACGTCTATCCATTAAAACTAAACGGTTGGTATCGCTATCCCATGTACCATCAGCTTTTTTGATAGATAGGTTTGTCCCGAGCATTTTCCAACTATCGACTCCATCTTTTATTTCGTCTAGTAAAGGTTTTTCAGCTCTCCGAGCATAGGTACATAGTGGCTTAATTCCTTCAGCGGTTGAACTTACCATCATGCGAATATCAGCTACAAATGTTTGTCCTTTTGAGTTAGGAATGGTTCCAACATGGTATAACCTTCCAGCAGCAGTTGTACTACTCCAACTATAATTACCAATCAAACTTTGAACGATAAATCGATCATAATGGAAATCCATTGCCATAAATTTGTCTAACTCTTTTTGATTTACAATGGTAAAAACTCCTTGACCTGCATTGCTGTAAGGAACTTTTACTACTGCTTGTCCTCCCATTTTTTTGACCCAAATTGGAACCTCGTTTTTACTTACATCCCAAATAGTTTCAGGGGTATTTATTTTTAATCCATGTTCAAAAAGTTCCGCATTAAAAATATCATAAGCCTTTGCAGCAACCATTTTATTTCTACCGCCTGCCAAACATGCGATCGTTGGATTCAAAATCTTAGTTTTAGTATGAAGGGGCAATCTATTCCATGGCTTTTGTGTCAAATATCGAAATGCCGCTCGAATTGGAATCCACTCTTCCTTTTCGGTTCTTACATACATAACTCCATCTCTAAATTCGACTGGAGGATTTTCATCCGTTTCGTAAAATGGTACATAATGAACTGGTTCGTTCATCACATCTGCAATCACTTCTGCATAACCAGAAACTTCCATTGGGTTTTTATCATATACCACAGCTAATCCACCTTTGACATTTTGTCGAATTCCTTTAAGGTAAGGTTTGAAAGTTCGTTCGATCATCAAGCGATAACTTCCTTGTTCTTGGTTATCATCAACTAATGGCATTGATTTTTGACCAGAAGGACAGGAGTTATTTTCAATAATGACCATTTGTCGTTTGCCTCCAGCAGAAGTCACATTCAATAAATCAGCACCTCCCCAAAGGAAATATTTTGCTTTATATTCTAAAATTTCTTTTAATTTTTCTCGATTGACGGTTGGGTGCATGTGGCAATATCTCGAAATGATACGCTCTTGACTTAGATTGAGGAAAAAATTAATCATGGGGTGAATAGTTGCATTTAATGCTTTAGGATACCAATGACGATGAGCTTCAAATTCACCTGGATTAATAATGGTTGATTTCAATAAAGTTTTAATGGAAGTCACTTTGATCTAATTTTTAGAGCATCTCCTTAGATGCCAATTTTAATTAATAAGGGAGGAGTTAAATAATTTTTCCCACTCAATTCTGATTCAAAACTGGCGCAAAGGTAAAAGAAAAAATCTGTAGAAAATCTGTAGAATAATTATTTGAATAATTTATTTACAATATAAATAAAAGAATCCTAGGTAATAAATCCTAGGTAGATTATTACATGATGAGATTCTCTTAAAACTAAAGGAAAAGACCTGATAAAAACTTATTCTTCTTCTTCTTCTTTCAAATAGAATAATAAATCTTCCATTTCCCCTTCATCTTCTTCATCCAACCAAGCGTCAGACTTTCGATATTTCATTTTTTCTTTCTTTTTGATTGGTTTAAGAGGTCGATCCTCTTCTTTTTGAAATGAAATATTTTTTTTCTTTTTGGGAATATCTTTCCTACTCATAATTAAAACTTTTTACTACAAATAAAAAAGTTGAATCTGAATTAATTCTGAATTTTGAATTCAGAATTAATTCAGATTTTGGATGTACGTTTGTTTGGGGTATAAAATTCTAGAAAAATTCTATTTTTCACCAAGTATTAAAAAATCCTACCTTGCTGAACGATGCTTTGATTCCGTTCGGCAATTTTTTTTTAACAAAAAAAAATGAATTGATGATTTCGCCAAACAACTCAGTTAATCGATATTCCAACGAGGAATTGGAAGAGTTTAAAGACCTAATTATTGCTAAAAAAACCAAGTCCGAACAACAGCTTAATATCCTCATCCAACAAATTGAAAATATCAACGAAAATATGGGTAGCGATACCGACTTGATGGACGAATCAAGTAGTACAAGCGACTTGACTATGCTACAAACTATGGCCAATAGACAACGAACTCATATCAACGATTTGGAAAAAGCCTTGCTTCGAATTAGACATAAAACATATGGTATTTGTATCATCACAGGTGAACTAATTGACAAAAGAAGGTTGATGGCGGTGTTGACTACAACCAAAAGTTTAGCGGCTAAAAATGAATCGAATACTCCTAGCCCAACAAGACCTATGCGAAAACCACTCACCTCTAAAAATGCACCAAAATCTTTTTCGAGAGTTATTAAAAAGAGTTCAACTTCTACTACTCCAAAATCTCATGAAAATTTTGATGATGAGGATGAAGATTTCGACGATGATTTTGATGGAACAGATGTAAGCATAGATCTTAATCTAAGTCCAGATATGGACTTAGATTAAGTTTATTTTTTTATAAGTTCTAAGTCATAATTATTTCACAGTTATTTCGAGATTATTAATTCCTCCTTCTTCGTTAAAAAGCCTCGCCGATGCTAGGCATCGCCTACGTTTTTTGCCTCAAAGGAGAAAGTAATAATCTCGAAATAACTTATGAATAATTATGACTTAGAACTTAAAAAAAAAGAAGGAGAGTTAAATTAAAAAATTAGCTCTCCTTTTTTTAGGAAAAAGTCGAAGGGTATTTTAGTTTTACTTTTATGAAAATACTTATCGTCGAGGATGAGCAAGACTTATTGGATCTTATTCTCCGTTATCTTAAACGGGAAGGATACATTTGTGAAGTTGGTATAGACTTTCAGGAAGGATACAAAAAAATCAATAATTACGAATACGACTGTGTCATCATTGATTTGAATTTACCCGGTGGAAATGGATTGAATTTAGTGAAAATTCTTCGTGAGGATAATGCCAATACGGGCATCGTAATTATTTCCGCACGCAACAAAATTGAAGATCGAGTGGAAGGACTCGACATTGGTGCTGATGATTACTTGACAAAACCATTCAACCTTTCAGAGCTCAACGCTCGGGTAAAAGCTGTTCTTCGAAGGAAGACTAATCAAATGAGTAATGTCATTTCTTTCGAAAATTTGACGATCAACCTGGATGAAAGAACAGTTATTGCCAACGGTAATGTGCTTCAGCTAACTAAAAAAGAATATGCAATTTTGATTTATTTAGTGAGAAACAAAAATCGAGTTGTCACTAAAGATAGTATCGCAGAACACCTTTGGGGAGATTATATGGATGATGCCGCATCCTTTGATTTCATTTACGCGCATGTCAAAAATTTAAGAAAAAAATTGGCGCAAAATGAGTGTGGTGATTTTCTAAAAACCATTTATGGAATCGGTTATAAATTTCAAGCAAATTGAAGCATCTCAGGTATTTTTATGCTTTTCCAATCATCCTCGCCAGCCTCGTTGGAGTTATCCTAGTTTACTTCCTACTCCCAGAAGATTACTTTGCAAAAGCATTGTTATGTATTGCTATCCCATTAATTGTTTTGGGTATTGGATTTAGGATAATTACTTTTCAACAGATTCGAAAAATCAGAAATCAGCTTTATCAAATCATCCAAACACTCGAAGAATTCGATTTGGACGAGCCTACTAAAGTTAAATTTGAAAAATCTCCTTTTCCCATCTTTAATGAATTAAATGAATACTTAGTAGAGTTGATTAATCGAGTAAGATCCAATTACATTGCCAACAAACAATTCACCCAAAATGCTTCTCATGAATTACAAACTCCTCTGGCAATTATCAAAGGTTACATAGAAATTTTATTGCAATCACCTCGCCTTGGGGAAAAAGATATTGAATCATTAGCAATTATTCTGCAAAACACGAATCGACTATCTAAATTAAATGCCGCCTTAATTTTATTATCAAAAATTGAAAATCAACGCTTTGGAGAATCCGAATTAGTTAGCTTTAAAGTCGTTCTCAATGATATCTTAAAAAACTTCAAAGATTTAATTGAGATTCAAGAATTAGATATTTCAATAAATATTCATGAGGATTTCGAAGTGGAAATGAGCTCAATATTAGCTGAGATTTTAATTGCTAATTTGGTTCAAAATGCTATTCGCCACAATGAAAGTAATTTTATTACCATAGAAATTGGGAAATCTTTTTTCAAAATTTCTAACCTTGGAAAAGAACTTACCATTTCTACAAAATCTCTTTTTAAAAGATTTAAAAGACAATCTGACAAAGAAGAGAGTTTAGGTTTGGGGCTATCAATTGTGAAGCGAATATGTGAGCAAAATGACCTGAATTTAAAATATAATCATGACCATGGAAGGCATACTATCTCGATCTCACAGTAATTTTTTTCAAAAAAAAATCCCCTATCCAAATTCTTATCATTCTTTTCTACTTCGATTATTTGTTTAACTTTATCACTTGAATTTTAAAGTTAAAACCTAATTAAAATGTTGAACCGATTTAGTCCACTTTTTCTTGTTTTAATCATCTTTTTACTCGGATGTAATGGTTGTACCTCTGATCCCAAACCAGAGACTCCAAAGGTTACTCCTCCTCCTTCAACAACAAAATCAGTAGACATTCCTAAGTTTAATCGAGACTCTGCTTATCTTTTTATAAAAAAACAAGTTGACTTTGGGCCACGAGTTCCGAATACCAAAGAGCATACTGCTACTAAAAATTGGTATGTCCAAAAATTCAAATCCTACGGAGCAGAAGTCATCGAACAAAATTTCCAAGTCAGGTCTTTCCAAAATAAAATGCTCAATTCAACAAATGTCATCGCTCAGTTCAATCCCGAAAATTCACATCGAGTTGTTCTTGCAGCACATTGGGACACTCGACATATCGGGGACCAAGATGCGGATGAAGAAAAACGAAAAGAAGCAATTCTTGGAGCTGATGATGGAGCAAGTGGTGTAGGAATATTGATTGAAATTGCTCGGCAAATTAGCCTCCATAAAATTGACCTAGGAGTCGATATCGTTTTATTCGATGCAGAAGATCAAGGTTTGAATGGAGGCAAAGAAACAGACTGGTGTCTCGGTTCTCAGCATTGGGCAAGGAATTTACATCGATCACCTTACAACCCCAAGTTTGGAATCTTACTCGACATGGTTGGATCAAGAAATGCTCGTTTCACTAAGGAAGAAATATCCATGACCTATGCCCCCCAGGTGATGAACAAGGTTTGGAAAATCGCGCAAGAAAGAGGTTATGGGAATTTTTTCGTTGACCAAACATCTGGCCCTATAGTAGACGACCATAAATTTGTCAACGAAATTGCCAATATCCCAATGATTGATATTATCAATCGTCCAGTTGGGTCTCGATCTGGTTTTGGAAGTTATTGGCACACTCATGATGATAACATGAATGTTATTGATAAAAAAACTTTGCGAGCAGTTGGGCAAACCGTTTTAGCAGTAATTTATAAAGAAGCCGCAGGAGTTTTTTAAAAATAAAAACGCTTACATTTTTTAATACTAATCAATCATACTATTATGAGTCCAGATAAATACATCAAAAATTACATCAACGGTGCACTCGTCCCTGCTGTATCAGGCGAGTATTTTGATAATTATAATCCAGCGATTGGCCAAGTTTATTCTCACATTCCTGACTCTGACGAACAAGATGTACAGCAAGCATTGGAAGCAGCAGAGCGTGCTTTGCCTGAATGGAAAAGAATGGGACCTGCCAAACGATTCAGAATTCTCACTCGTATCGCAGATATCATCGAGCAAAATTTAGATGAATTTGCCAAAGCGGAAAGTATTGATTCAGGAAAACCATTTGCCATGGCTCGAAGTGTAGACATTCCTCGAGCACATCAAAATATTAGATTTTTTGCCACAGCGCTTTTACATTTTTCATCAGAGTCTCACTCGATGCCTAACGAAGCCATCAATTATACTTTGCGACAACCGATCGGCGTGGTTGGGTGTATTTCTCCTTGGAATTTACCTTTATATCTATTTACTTGGAAAATAGCTCCTGCTCTTGCAACTGGAAATTGTGTAATTGGCAAACCATCAGAAATGACTCCAATGACTGCCTACATGTTGTCCAAAGCATGTATTGAAGCAGGACTTCCTGAAGGTGTTTTAAATATCGTTCATGGCTTCGGAGCTAAGACAGGTCAAGCCATGGTAGAGCATCCTCGCATCAAAGCAATTTCCTTTACCGGTGGAACTGAAACAGGCAAAAAGATCATCTCCACCGCTGGTCCAATGTTTAAAAAATTATCATTAGAACTAGGTGGAAAAAATCCAAATATCATTTTCGCAGATTGTGATTTTGATGAAATGATGATGACCACCTTACGATCTTCCTTTTCTAATAATGGACAAATATGTTTATGTGGATCTCGTATTTATGTTGAGCGAGAGATCTACGAAAAATTTCGAGATGAACTCGTCAAACGTACTCAATTCCTAAAAGTGGGTGACCCATTTTCCACGGTGACAGATTTGGGAGCATTAGTTTCCAAAGCTCATATGGAAAAAGTAATGAGTTACCTTACTCTGGCAGAAGTGGAAGGAGGAACTATTCTTTGTGGTGGTACACCTGTCAAAATGAAAGGAGAGAATGAGCACGGTTATTTTCTTCGCCCCGCGGTCATCGAAGGTTTGAGCCAAAACTGCCGAACCATCCAAGAAGAGATCTTTGGCCCAGTCGTGACGATCACTCCTTTTGATACAGAAGAAGAAGTTTTAGGTTTTGCCAACGGAACGAAATATGGCTTATCGGCAACCGTCTGGACTAAAGATATTTCGAAAGCCAATCGAATGGCTGAAAATTTAGACGCTGGAATTGTTTGGGTAAATTGTTGGATGGTTCGGGATTTACGAACACCTTTTGGTGGAGTAAAAAATTCAGGCGTTGGTCGAGAAGGTGGTTTAGAAGCTATGAAATTTTTTACAGAACCTAAAAATGTATGCATTAAATACGCTTAATTTTCCAAAGAAAATATTCATTGGTATCCCGAGGAATACATCCTTCTCTAGAAGAGGATGTTTAGAGGTCTTTCGTAAAATTCAATTTGAATAGGGCTGATATCCATGAGAAGAATTATTTTTCCAGAATAGGCCATACAAAAAAGATAAACGTCACAAATAGTTATAAAATGAAATTTTCTACGTAACTATTTTTATTAAATTAATCCATTATCAAAAAAGCTTTAACCAAGTTGTTTACTGATTTAGTCAAAAAAGATTAATAAAATATATTAAAATTCAATTTTATTGATTTAAACTCACTTATTAAGATAATTTATAAAATATGGCACAATCCATGTCTTATATTTAGAAGAAAAAAATACTACACACTACCTAGCCTTCCCCCATCCCTATAAAAAATAATTTAAGTTTTAATTTAACTAACCACATCTATTTTCATTCTTAAAGGAATATCATATTGATATTTGACTAAGTTCCTTACTATTTAGTCTGATCATATCTCTATGTACCCAAGCCGTAAAGCTTTCCTTTCAAGAAATCGAAAATATACATTCATCATTTTTTTAACAATTTTTAATTTTAATAGAATCAGAAGGTTCTATTAATTAGGATTATTATTCTGACTATCAGTTTAATAATATCTCAAAAGTGATGCACCTGTATATTTTAATCTCCCCCTTCTATGAGTTAATTAAATAACACCGCAATTATTTTTGATATGATAGCATTACAAAATAACAGCCCCTCTTTTCATAAAATACCTTTATCCTCTAATGTAGCTAGGAGCATCAACCTAATGCAGAATGTCCCAACTGGATTATTCCAGGTTAGTATAAGCGGATATTTCAATTTGGCAAATGATGAGATGAAGAGGTTATTGAATGTAGAAGGATACGATTTATATCGAACTAATATTTTTAATTATTTAGGAAAAGAAGACAAAAAAGAATTTCTCCAAAAAGTAAAAACTCCACATCCAAAAGACAAATTAATCTTTGATTTTATTATCGAATTAGATAACAACTTTGAATACCAAGTAACTATGACTCCTGAATTTCATAATAAAGAATTCAAAAATAGTTGGATCGGTGCGATAGCTTGTTTTCCTATTAAAAAAGAGAAAAAAGAACAAACATTAAAGGAATTAGAAAATCTAAAAAAAGAACATGAGGTGATCAAGGAGCAACTAGCACACCTTTGCCATGAGGTCAGAATTCCGATCAATACCATTATGGGAATGTCTTTTTTACTCGCAGAAAATATTGATCAAAAGGATAAACAAAATTACTTAAAACCATTATTTACTTCTGCTGATTTTTTAGGAAAATTAGTTGACTCCATTTTAGATTTTTCCAAAATGGATGCTGGACATATGAATTTACATGAAGAAAACTATTCTCTGAATGAAGTTCTTACCGAAATCCAAGATGCCTTCAGAATGCTTTTAAAAGACAAACCGGTAGATTTTGTTTTAGAAAATAATCTACAAACTGATGTTATTTATGGAGACTCTTTACGACTCAAACAGATATTAAGTAACCTGGCTAACAATGCTCTCAAGTTTACTCAAAAAGGTAAAATCGGTATTCGGACTTCCTCTCACTATGATGCTAAAAACCAACCAATAATTCGATTTAAAGTTTGGGATACTGGAATTGGAATTCCTAAAAATAAGCTAAAAACCGTTTTTGAAAAATATAGACAAGCTGATAGTCAGGTTGCCGCAAAGTATGGAGGAACAGGACTTGGCTTATCGATAGTACAACAATTGGTAGAACTACACGGCGGTAAAGTAGATATCGAAAGTATCGAGGGAGAAGGAACAACCTTTATCGTTGATATTCCATACAAAACAAGTGAGCCGAAAAATATTCAGGTCATTAATACCGATGATCCATTAAATATTGATCTAATAAAAGGGAAAAAAATCTTAGTTTTTGAAGATGACCCGATGAGCAAAAGATTAATTCAAAATATCCTTCAAAGTTGGGAATGCAAATTTGAAATCGTACAAAGTGGATTAATTGATATTCATAAAATAGAAGAAGAAAAATTTGACCTAATCTTGATGGATATCAATATGCCTGATAAAAATGGGTATGAGTTGACTTCAGAATTACGGATGAACAAAATAGAAACTCCTATCATTGCCATCACCGGAGACACCTTTGAGCAGAAAAGACAACAGGCCTTTGATGTAGGAATGAACGATTTTATTTCAAAACCGTTTTCTTTTTCCAAATTGGAAAAGACCGTATTAAAGTGGATAGGAACTAAGCCAAACAAATAAGAAAACATCTTAAAAAATAAAAAAAGGAAGTCATAATTATCTGTGACTTCCTTTTTTGGTTTACCTTATCTCCAGAACATTTCTTACAAATCAATTTCCATAAAGACCGGACAATGATCCGAATGATGTGCATCTCCCAATTGTCTTGCACTATAAATTTTATCCTTCAGAGAATCAGAAACTGATTGGTAATCGATTCTCCACCCCTTGTTATTTTTCCTAGCTCCAAATCGATAGGTCCACCAACTGTACTCTTCTCCTTCTGGATTAATATGTCGATATGCATCTGTAAATCCACTTGCCAACCACTTTGTCATCCACTCTCTTTCTTCAGGTAAAAATCCAGAACTATTTTTATTGCTTTTGGGATTATGAATATCCATTTCCGTATGAGCAATGTTATAATCTCCGACGACGATCAAGTTAGGTCGTTCTTTTTTCAACTTTTTTATCCACTTAAAAAAATCATCTAAAAATTCCATTTTGAATGCTTGCCGTTCTTCTCCTGAACTTCCTGATGGAAAATAACAATTCAAAATAGACCAATCTCCAAAATCCGCTCGAATGATTCTTCCTTCGTTGTCATACTTTTCGATGCCACAACCCATCTCGATATGATCTGGTTTTTCTTTAGAAAAAATAGCCACACTACTATACCCTTTCTTTTGTGCAGAAAACCATTGATGATGATACCCCATTTCTTCCAATGGCTCCACATCTACCTGATCTACTGAAGCTTTCGTTTCTTGCAAACAAACAATGTCGAATCCACCTTCTTTAATAAAATCCCAAAGTCCTTTTTTGACCGCTGCTCGAATTCCGTTGACGTTGTAAGAGATAATTTTTTTCATAATACTTTTTGAATACGTAATTTGAAAATAAGTTTAAGACGAAAATAGTTTTTCCCTTCCCTTCAAACAATCTTTAGCCAAAATGTTTTTCCACAAAGACAAAATATTAGTTTAAGCAAGTCAATTATTTTTCTTTCTTTTGTAAGATATCCCTTCATCCTAAATAAACTTCTCCAATGACGGATATCGAAATTATCTTTATTTTACACTATCAAAAAATATAACTGATAATTAAAAATAATCACTCTTAAATAACACTCTAATGCATACAAAAAAAACCTACACCACCTTCGAAATGGCCATGTGGACTCGTTACGAAACCCTTCTATTTATTGTAATAGGTTCTGTATGGGCAGCAGTTTATTATTTTTTTGAATTAGGTTGGTTAAAAATACCTTGGACGCCATTAGCTTTGATTGGTACAGCTGTAGCATTCGTTATTGGTTTTCAAAATAACTCTGCTTATGGAAGAATTTGGGAAGCACGAAAAATCTGGGGTGGAATTGTGAATACTTCTCGAACATTTGGTATGTTTCTTCAAGATATGATTAACAATGATCATACTGAATCTGCACTTTCTGACGAAGAACTTCAAAAGGAAATCAAAACAATTACCTATCGTCATATTGCTTGGATGACTGCCTTACGTCACGCGATGCGAATGCCTAAACCTTGGGAAACTACTGTAAATGAAAAAACCAATCAAGAATGGGATACTCGCCCTCCTGAGTTAGATTCAACGGTAGAGAAAGACTTGAAGCCTTACATTTCTCAAAAAGATATGGACTATGTGCTGAGCAAAAATAATAAGCAAACTGCTTTATTATATCTCCAATCTCATCATCTAAAGCAACTCAAAGACCGAGGACTAATTTGGGAGTTTTCGTTTTTACAATTGGAAGGTGTTCTCGAAGAATTATTTACCCTTCAAGGTAAAAGTGAACGAATCAAAAATTTTCCTTACCCAAGACAATTTGCTACACTCAATCATTTCTTTATGTGGATTTTTGTTTTGTTACTCCCCTTAGCCTTGGTTCCTCAGTTTGCTGAAATGGGAGCTCAATACTCAGGGAATCATTGGTTTATTAATGATTTATTGATTTGGTTAACTGTTCCATTTTATGTGATAGTTGCTTGGATTTTCCACACCATGGAAAGAATAGGAAGGACTGGTGAAAATCCTTTTGAAGGAACTGCTAACGATGTTCCAATTTCTACGATCGCAAGAGGAATTGAGATTGACCTTCGACAAAACTTAGGAGAATCAGATGAAGATATTCCAGATCAGTTTCCTGTGAAATACAATACTCAATTCTAATCTCATAACGTTAAGGTTATTATCTAACTAAAAATCTAAATCAATTACATGAAAAAATTATTATCGAATCTTCTGATAGCCACCTCCGTTATTTTATTTTTTGCGAAATGTAATAAAGATGATATTGAAATTAATAATACCGAGGACTTCAAGACATATATTCAAGAAGAAATAGAAGATCAAAATATTCCTGCTCTTTCTGTTTTGGTTTTTAATGAAAATAATATTTTATATGAAGACTACTTCGGGACTTCACAAATCCAGCAAGATGTTTCTCTTCAAGAGGATCATTTGTTTTTATTGGCATCAGTTTCAAAAGTAATTACGGCAACAGCACTTCTTCAATTATATGACGATGGACTTTTTGATTTAGACGATAAGATCAATGACTATCTTTCTTTTAATGTATCTATTCCAAATCATTCTACTGATATAACTTTTAGAATGCTTTTGACGCATACTTCAGCTATTGCAGATGGAAGTGCATTAGATGGACAATATTATTATGGAGAAGATAGCCCAGTTGCTTTAAGTGATTTCTTAGAAAATTATCTTTCACCGAGTGGTAATCTTTATAATGCCAATGAAAATTTTTATGATTTTAATCCTGGTTCTCAACATGAATATTCTAACACAGGAAATGCATTAATTGGTTTACTGGTAGAACAAATTTCAGGAATGAACTTTAATGAATATTGCAAGCAAAATATTTTTTCTCCTCTAGGAATGATAAATACAGCTTGGCGTTTAGATGAAATTTCACAAACGATTGTTCAACCATATAATTATTCCAATGGTCAGTACGAAGCAATTGACCATTACACTTTTACGGACTATCCAAATGGAGGACTTCGATCTACTAGCAAAGATTTATTTAAATTCATTCGAGCATTTGTTCAAAGTGGAACTTCCAACAATTATCAACTTTTAAAAGCAGAAACAATTGATGCAATGATTACTCCTCAGATTCCTTCCATAGATAATGAAGTGGGATTGCATTTATTTTTGATGAATTCTGATAATAATTTATGGGGACATGACGGCGGAGAGCAAGGGACCGCTACAATTATGGCATTTAATCCAACAACAAAGGTTGGTGCTATTATTTTAAGCAACCAAGGAGATGCGGAGCTAGATGAAATACTTGAAGAGGCTTATAAATTAGGATTAAATTTATAAAATAATTGTAAAAGCTAACTTATTCATACATTTCAGCAATCTCTTTTCCATACTTTTCCAAAATAAAATTCCGCTTCAACTTCAAAGTATAAGTCAATTCTCCCGTCGCCACTTCCCAAGGTTCGAATAGCAAATGGAACTTTTGAATCCGTTCTTCCCTTTTCAAATTATTATTTATCTCTTCTACTACCCTTCCCATTAATTGCTCTACCTTCTGATTGATTACCATAAATTGAGGTGCTGTCCAATGCACATTATTTTCCGCACACCACTTTTTTAATTGAAAAAAATTAGGCGTGATAAGTGCCGTTACGAATGGCTTTTGAAAACCCGAGATCATACAATTATCAATAAATGGAGAAGCATTTAATTGTTGTTCCAAAACGGTAGGTACAATATATTTCCCACTCGAAGTTTTAAAAATATCTTTTTTACGTCCGGTGATTTTTAAAAATCTTTTATGTACAAATTGACCTACATCACCTGTCGTGAACCAACCATCTTCATCCAAAACGGTCATTGTTAACTCTGGCAAATTATGATACCCCATCATCACATTTGGCCCCTTGACTAAAATTAAACCGTCACCATTTTCATCAGGATTTTCAATTCTAACTTCTACTCCAGGAACTGGAATTCCAACGGTTCCAAAATAAACACCACCAGGTTCGAAACGATTAAATGAAATCACCGGTGAAGTTTCGGTCATTCCATAACCTTCTCGAATTTCGATTCCAGCTGCTGAAAATAATTTTCCTAACCGAGGCTGCAAGGCTGCAGCACCTACGACCACTCCTTCCACTTTTCCACCTAAAGCATTTCGCCAAAGTCGATAAACCAAAAAATCTGCTATCTTTAATTTCAAAAAATAAATTAACCCCATCCGCCCATCATATCTTTCTCCCAATCGAATGGCCCAATGTAAAATTTTTCGAGAAACTTTTCCTTTCTCTTCTCCTTTTTCCACAATCATATCATAGGTGCTTTCCAAAAATCGAGGAACACTTGCGAAATAATGTGGACGAACTTCTTTAATATTTTCCACTAAAGTTTCGCGTCGTTCAACATAGTAAACGGAAGCACCAACAGCCATGTAAGTGTACGTTACCATTCGCTCAAAAACATGACTCATTGGTAAAAAACTTAGCGTTCGTTTATCGCAATTAATCGGAACTAGTGAAATTGTTGCTTTGATATTCGACACCAAATTTTTATGCGAAAGCATAACTCCTTTCGGATTTCCAGTCGTGCCTGAGGTGTAAATTATGGTGGCTAAATCATCTTCATGGATGGAAGCTTTGCGTCCTTCAAACTCTGCTAAGTGTCGATCTGTAGGTTCTTCCGATAACTCATCAAAATGCGGAATGTCCGGTAATTTTTCAAAGGTGAAAATCTTCTTCAGACTCACCACCTTTTCAATCAATGGCAAAACTCTCTCATAAAATTCTCGATTGGCGACTATTAAAAATTTAACCTCAGCATCATTCAAAATATATTCAATCTCATGTACTCGAGCCTGTGCATGAATCGGTACTAGAATTCCACCCACCTGCTGTACCCCAAAATCTATAAAATTCCATCGTGGACTCCCAACCTGAGTCATGATCGCAATCTTTTCTCCTCGCTTCAAACCCAAAGTCAACAACCCTGCACTCACTCGATTAATCTGAGAGATACATTCCTCTGTGGAGAATTTCTGCCACCCTAAATCTTGTTTTTGTACGAGTGAAGCCTTATTTGGAAACTTTGCTTGTTGATAAGGAAATATGTCAAATAATCGACGGAAGTCAATTTGAGAAATGAGATGGTTTTTGATTTTCGTTTTTGATTTCAAGTTTGCTTGTTTTTACCTTTCTAAGGTAGCTAAAAAATATCAATCAAAAAACTCATATGACTTTTTTAAGAGCTGGTTTGAAATATATTGTTACTTCATATAACTCACAACAATCTAATTAATTTTCAATAGTTGACAAAAAACAATATTGGAATAACTCATTTCTAATTTTTATTTTAAAGGGTAAACAACCTTGAGAAAACATATGATTAATTGGAAGGAAATACCCTTTGTAAAATTCCTCCTACCCTTCGCTGCGGGGATTTTACTCTCTATATTTTTGGAAAACAACCATCCGATATGGTATGGTATATTTTTATGCGTCTTATTCTTGCGAGTCATTCTCTTCTTTTTTAAAGTCCCCAGTTATTATCGACACTTTCATGGAATTGTGGCTCATCTACTTTTATTTTCGATGGGTTATTTATGGTGTTTTCATTTCAATGAACTACAAAACAAAAACCATTTTCAACAACGACTTGAAAACGAAAACATCGTTATTGGAAAAATTGAAACGGCTCCCACCGTTGGAAATTATTTAAAAACGACCATCTCCACTCAACTCATTGGAACTCATCTTGACTCTCTAAAAAATTGTAGCGGTAATATTCTAGTTTACTTAAAAAATGATTCCACTCGACAAATAAATTATGGCGACATCATTGCCTTTCGAGGACAAATTCAAAAAGTAGAACTACCTAAAAATCCACATGCCTTCAACTATAAAAATTTTCTAAAATTCAAGAATATCCACTACCAAACCTTTATCAATGAACCTATCCATTGGCAAAAATCGAACATCAATCAAGGAAACTTAATACATAAAAATGCTATTAAAATCCGTCAGTATTTCTTAGCAATTTTAGAAAAACATTTGACAACTCCTCGCGAATTGTCGGTAGGTAATGCATTGATTTTAGGCTACAAAAATGATCTCGACGAAGAGGTCAGAACCGCTTATGCTCATACGGGAGCTTTGCATGTTTTAGCCGTTTCGGGGTTGCACGTTGGACTTGTGGCATGGTTTGTAAATATATTGTTAAACCTTGTAAAATCAAGAACTTTGACTTGGCGAATTACTCGAACCATTATATTAATTGGAGTCGTTTGGTCATTCGCTTTAATTTCAGGAGGATCACCATCGGTGTTGCGAGCAGCAACCATGTTCACCTTTTTAATCATCGGACTTTCGATGAATCGGACGACCAATATTTATAATTCGCTCGCTATTTCAGCAAGTATTTTGCTTATTTGGAATCCATACCTTTTGATGAATGTGAGTTTCCAATTATCCTATTTAGCAATTTTCAGCATTGTTTATTTCCAACCAAAAATATTTCGAGCTTTAATTGTCAAAAATGCTTTTTTTAGAAGCATTTGGAATTTGGTTTCTCTTTCCCTCGCAGCACAAATTGGAACCTTACCGATCAGCATTTATTACTTTCATTCTATTCCATTTTTTGCTTGGCTGTCAGGCGTGATTGTCATTCCTGCAGCAACGATCATTCTTGGTAGCGGTATGTTATTATTGCTCATCGAAAGTTTGATTTCTAGTCTTGCCTTTATTTCTGGATGGATTTTGTACTATTCGATTTGGTTGATGAACGAAGCCATATTTTTGATTCAAAAATTTCCTTCAAGTGTTTGGGTTGGCGTTTGGATTGGAATTGGAGTTGTCCTGCTTTTGTATGCAATGGTTGCAAATATTATTCTTGCTTTGAGTACCAAAAAATTGAAGTGGTTACTGCCTGCCTCAGCATTTCTATTGCTTATTTCAATCAATTACTCATTCGTTTCATTTGGAGAAATAGCTCAAAAGAAAATGATCATTTACCATGCTTATCGTCATTCGATTATTGATTTTTTTGATGGGAAAAATGGATTTAGTTTTCACAAAAAAGACATTGTGGAAAAGAACTTATCATTCGCCACTCAAAATAATCGATGGGCGAATGGTATAAAAAAAATAGAGCCAATTCATTTTGAAAATATAAAATTCCAAGCTGAAAATATATTTTATCAAAAACCATTTATTCAATTTTTTGATAAAAAAATCGCGCTTCTCGATGATACTTTTCAATTCCAAAAAGAAGTAAAGGTAAACGTTGATTACATCATCATTCAAAACAATCCGAATTTCAAAATGGAAGACATTTCGCAAAATTTCATTTTTGAAAAAATAATTTTCGATACTTCTAACTCACCATGGAAAGTCGAAAACTGGAAAACAGATTGCCAAAAATTAAACATTCAATACTATGATATTTTAGAACAAGGCGCTCTTGAAGTAGCGCTTGAATAGCTTTTTTTTGAAAAAACTAAAACCTAACAACTATGAGAAAACAATTTTACGAGTATATGTATTTGACTCGACAAGAACGGAATGGACTTTTTGTCGTCATTCTAATGAGTAGCCTTATTTCTTTTGCGCCGTTGATTTATTCTTTTTTGGGAGAAAAAAGAATAACTGATTTTAGCCAATTCCTAAACGAAATTGAAGCATTTCATCAGGCTGACATTTCAACCCAACCACTTGCTTTTGTAAAAAAGAATTTCTCCAATTCATCTTCTCAAAAAGAATTTGACCTATTTCATTTTGATCCAAATACTGCTGCAAAAGAAGATTTCGTCAACTTAGGGCTCTCCCCAAAAACAGCTCAAACGATTGTCAACTTTCGAAATAAAGGAGCCAAATTTTTCGAAAAAGAAGATTTCAAAAAAGTCTATGGCGTGAAAGAATCAGACTTTGAACGCCTCGAAAATTTCATCCAAATCGAAAAGAAAGAAAAAGACTTTCAGCCTTTCGCAAAAAATGAAATCCCACAATCTTATGATACTCCAATCGTCAACCACATCGTATTTGATCCAAATACTGCAGATGAAAAAACTTTATTACAAAATGGTATTCCCCAACATGTGGCCAGCACAATCATCAAATATCGAAGCAGCGGAGCCATCTTTCAAGTCAAAGAAGATTTGAAAAAAATCTATACCTTGAAAGAAGATATCTATCAAAGAATAGAACCTTTCATTGACATTGTTCCACAAGAGAAAAAGGCAACTCCCCAACCTTCTATTCAAAAAAATGATTTTCCAAAAAGAGAAAACGAGTTTGCAAATATTACTATTGACATCAATAATTCCTCTGCTGAGGATTGGCAAAAGCTTCGTGGAATCGGGCCTTCCTTTGCTAAAAGAATTGTAACATTTAGAGGTCGACTAGGTGGATTTAATTCAGTTGAGCAAGTTGGAGAAACTTATGGTTTGCCTGACAGTTCATTCCAAAAAATTAAACCTCAGTTGCTACCATCAGCCATTTTACAAAAAATAAATTTAAATCAAGCGACAGAAAGTGAGTTGAAATCGCATCCATATATTTCATGGAATCAAGCAAAGTTAATAGTCAGCTATCGCAAAATGCATGGAAAATTTAAAGATGTAAATGAATTGTTACGAATAGGTGCTTTGAAAAAAGAATGGTTGGAAAAATTGAAACACTACTTAGAAATCTAAGATTCGTTTAACAAAAAAGTCCTTCCCGTTTTTTAGTAACGGGAAGGACTAAACTATTTCTTTTCAAAAAGAATTTCTATTTTTTCAAAGCAGCTTTACTAAAAATATAAGGCGGAATCTCAGGGTCAAATTCAATTTTCATCACAATAAAATCTGTTCCTTTTCCAGACTTCAACATGTCTTTAAAATTCATTTTCCCAGGATACCATCGACCATCCGTTTTTGAAAAATCAGTCAGTCTTACTCTTTTCAATAACTCTCCACTTTTTGCAAAAAGATCTTCTTTTAATGGAACAAATCTTTCTTGGTCGACCCACATTTTTCGCTTCGCATAACTAACATCATCAACCTTGGCATTGAGCTCTAACACCCAAGTTTTTCTACCATCAAGGGTATCTTCGCCAATTACTTTCGCATCATAAATATCCGTCAACTCACGATCTTCCATCATGTCTTCATAAGACAAATCTGACCCCATCACCGACTGCCGAAGCATGTGTCCTGACAACTGAATAATGCGATCTGTCGATGGAGAATAAATCCATAATTTATCATCCAATTTCAACATCTTCGTTCCCTTTTCTCTTGCAGGAAAAAGGTACTCTGTGAAGCTTTTCTTATCGCCTTCTGAATATCCTCTCGACATAACAGTTCGACTTTTTCGCCGACCTTGAATGACCATTTTTGATTCTACGATGCTAGTTTTGGAAACCATATTAGCATCGACTTTCGCAATGATTTCAAGGGCTTCAGGTGTTGATTGCGCTTCCAAATTGAAAGCTAACCAACTCAAACTAACTATTAATAGTATTGATAAATATTTCATGTTTTTAATTTTACACGTAAAACGAATCTTCAGAGTCGTCTGTTATTAAGACGTTTTTTTTACAAAAAACATACTTATAGGAAAGTTAATTTTTACACTTCTAACTCTTTAAAAAGCCTTGCAGTTTCCCTTTTATAAATTCCGATTCCTGACAACATATTTCCAAAAACCATCGCCAACAATCCAGGAATAAATCCAATGAAAAATAATTCGGGCGTTACCTTCGCACGCAAAACTGATGGCATCAACATCGTCGAATTATCCATATATCCGCTGATGTCAATTCCAACAATTTGTAAATAATATGCGCCCGCCAATCCAATCATAGTTCCGACCATCGAACCGATCACTCCGATGAGTACTGCTTCCAGAATTAACCTTCGATAAATTGTTCCTTTGGCCTCACCTAGTGCCAAACGAATTCCAAATTCTTGATACCTCCGTAGGCCTCCCAACAAACCCGTATTCCACAAAACTATCGACATCGCAAAAACAAAAATGAAAATGAAAATACCCGACATATAATTAGAATAATCGATCATTTCTCCCAAGTTATTTTGTTCTCGCAAGGGTAACATGATTGGTGCAAACTCATCTTTATCGTCTGCATATTTTTTGTTAAAATCATCAGCGAGTTCTTTTACTTTTTCATCATCATAAACATTGAGCTTGGAAAACCCGAGCAACTCGCCAGTTCCATTTTCCATGTCCAACATTTTTTGTGCATCAGAAATGTCAACTACGATTGCTCCTCGATCCATCGCTGCTGCCCCAAATCGAATGGTTCCGCTCACAACGAAATTTTGGAAAGTCATACTCCCATTCATCGTCGTTCCGAAGTAAGTAATTTCATCTCCAATATCGAGATTTAATTTTTCTGCAAAATCATTACCAATGATGGCTTCTCCTTTTTCTTGAGGCATCGTACCTTTGACCAATGAAGATTTAATGTTCATTCTTTGTGCTTCGCCACTTTTTTCATCAAATAAATTAATCGCAATTCCTGCAGCTGGACCTTGTCCTTTTGATTCGCCTTGAGCATCAGGTACATCGATCAATCCTCCGAAACGAATTCGACTAACCCATTGCATTTCAGGGTAGTCTTTTTCTAAAGATGCAATCAATTCGTCCACATCTAAAAGTGCTAAATCATTGGGCAATTGAGCTTTATTTTCGGCATAAGCCTTAGTCATTATTTTTACGTGACCAGTTTCGAAACGAGCATTTTGATCAATCATATCTCCAAATGCCCCTTTCATGTAGGCACTTAACATGACGGTCAATGCGACGCCAATACTCACCACGATGATGGGTAAAATGCTTCGACTTTTGTCTCTTAAAATTCCTTTTAATAAAAATTGTATCATTGTAATTTTCCTTTTAGGGCGAGAACTGGATTCATTTTTGAAATTTTTCTCGCAGGTAAAAAACTGACAATCGCAGCCGCCACTACCACCAATAGAATGGTCGTCGAAACAACTTTAAAATCAAAAACCAAGAAGATTCGTTTGGGAAAAACGACTCCCATATCTTGATAAAAATCTGGAAACACAATTCCATTATTGGCTAAATAAAGAAATATCGGTAACCCAATTATACTTCCAACAATCATGGCAAAAAGACTATACATCGTTCCTTCCACCGTAAATAATGCGACTACTTCTGCCCTCGTCATCCCCAGCGCGATATAAGTTCCAATTTCTTTTTGTCTGCGAAAAACCGAAAGAACTTGAGTATCAAAAATCGCTAGCAAAGCAATCGACAATAAAAGCATATACATAAAAAATGTACTGATGCTTTCCATTTCCATCATTTCATAAAAGTTTTTTAAGAGTTCATCTTGACTCTTAAATTGCCAACCTGAAATGTCTGTTGGAGTATAATTTTCATTTGCGACAAAAAGGGTGGCATGGTTTTCCAATCCGGTCATTTCCCATAATTTCTCGATCGGAATCCAAATCTGACCATTATCTACTGTCGCAACATTTGTGGTGAAAACTTTTACAATCGTAATATTTCCTGCATCAAAAGTTCCTCCTTTGTCCCTCCATCGAAGCAATACTTGATCACCTTCTTTTAACTTCGCGGCATTCGCCATATTTTTTCCAATCATGGCTGGGATTATGTCAGAATTAGTTTTGAGACTTTTTGTAGGTAAAACGATATTCGATTGATCGGTATCTATTCCTTTTAATAAAATAGAAAGCATTCTACCTTGGGGATAAATCGCAGCTTGACGAAACAAAATTGGCGTCAAATTTTCAGTTTGATTTTTACTCACCACTCCATGTCCATCTTGAATTGAAAAAGGATCGTAAGCATCGTAACCTTCATGCACTAAATGTCCTTCCGCATATTCCCAAGCAATACTTTCTTCCAAAGCTTGATTATACCACCCTTCTAAAAATCCTCTAAAAAAAATAATGATGAGAAAAGCCAAAGCCAACACTCCAACGTTGAGCCAAGTCCGAAGACCTGCTCCCATCAAATTTTTATAAGCTAGTTGCAAGGCTAATTTCATAATTTATGATTATGAAGTTGATTTAGAATATTTACTGAGATTGTAAATCAACTTCTATTGTAATTTCCCTTTTAATGCTAAAACAGGATTCATCCCTGCAATTTTTCGAGCAGGTAAAAAACTAACTATCGTTGCAGCTATGACCACCAAAAGAATGGTAACCACCACCAACTGAATTCCAAAAACTGGATAGATTCTCTCTGCCAATGGAATCCCCATATCTCTCGAAGCTTGAGGCATTCCGATTCCTATTTTTGCTAAATATGCAAAAAGTGGAACCCCAATCATACTTCCTAGAATCATGGCGAACAGGCTATACATACTTCCTTCGACCGTAAATAATCCAACCACTTGACCTCTCGTCATTCCCAAGGCAATGTAGGTTCCAATTTCTTTTTGCCTTCGAAAAACGGAAAGTACTTGCGTATCAAAAATGGCTAATAAGGCAATCGATAACAAAAGTAAATACATGATCGAACCACTTACTTTTTTCATCGCAATGATGTCGTTCAAGTCACTCAATAAATCTTCTTGACTTTTATATTTCCAACCTAAAATATCGCTTGGCTGGAAATTTTCATTAGCTACAAAAAGCGTTGCATGATTTTCCAATCCTGTCATTTCCCACATTTTTTTTATTGGAATCCAAACTTGTCCTATGTCGATTGTTGGCACATTAGTTTCAAAAATTTCGACAATTGTGGCTTGTGCTGCATCGAAAGTTCCGCCTTGGTCACGCCATCGAAGAAGAATATTATCACCAGTTTTTAGATTAGCTGCGTCAGCCATATTTCTTCCAATGATGGCAGGTATTTTTGCAGTACTATTTTTTAGCGAGGCAGTCGGAAGATCGAGAGTAGTTTGATTGGCATCGATGCCTTTTAGGAAAACGGAAAGCATTCGCCCTTCTGGATAAATGGAAGCTTGACGCAATAGAATTGGAGTTAAATTTTCGAGTTGGTCATTTTCTAAAACTCCATGCCCATCCAAAATGGTGAAAGGATCAAGGGGATCATAATCTGCATTCAGCAAGTGCCCGTGACCATATTCCCAAGCAATGCCGTCGCGTTTAGCTTGTTCATTCCATCCATCAATTAATCCATTGTAAAAAATAATGATGATAAATGAAAACGCCAAAACACTCACATTAAGCCAAGTTCGCAAACCTGCTCCAACTAAATTTTTATAGGCTAACTGAAATGCTAATTTCATCAGCTGGTAGTTTTTGATTTGATAATTTCATCTTCTTCAATTGCACCATCTCGAAGATGAACGATGCGATCTAAGTAGCCCATCACCTTTTCATCATGCGTAGAAAATAAAAAAGTGGTTCCTAAATTTTCATTTAATTCTTTCATCGTTTTGAGAATCGCATGAGTATTGGCAGCATCCAAATTTGCAGAAGGTTCGTCCGCAATTACGATTTCAGGCTTCTTCACCATCGCTCTGGCAATGGCTACTCGTTGGCCTTCACCGCCCGAAAGTTTGTCTGGTTTTTTATCTGCCATACTTGCTAAGCCTACCCATTCTAAGGCTTCCATGACCATTTTTTGTCTTTGTGCTTTTGGAATATTTTGCAGCAAAAGAGCGAACTCTACATTTTCGTAAACTGTGTAAACGGGCAACAAATTATAAACTTGAAAAATAAATCCAATATGTTTATTTCGAAGCATGGCAGATTCTTTGTGCGAGAGTTGAGAAATATTTTTTCCCAAGACAAGTGCATCACCTTCGGTTGGAGAATCTAAAGAGCCAATTATATTTAACAAAGTTGTTTTTCCAGAACCACTTGGCCCAACCAATCCTGCGAATTCTCCTCTTTGAAATTCAAGGTTAATATTTTTCAATGCGGTAAATTCGCTTTCTCCAACGGGGAAACGTTTGGTTACATTTTTAATTGAAATAATAGATTCGTTCTTCATGATATTGAAATTGTCTTTGATAGTCGAAGATGGATTAAAATAGTTTTACGTTTGATGATTTTTGTCAGGGTGCTTGAGTTGAGCGTTGTTCTTTTTTTCATTGAAAAAAAAACCAGCCTACCGGCTGGCAGGGAACCAAAAAATTCTAGGCGAAAAAATTGCTTAACACAAAGCAGGCTCCTGCACCATAACTCATGATTTTGATTTTGATTTTGATTTTGATTTTCTAAAAAAGGCAAATTTTGCATTTTAAAGAAAAGTAAGTTTTGCTATTTAATCTCATTTAATGATTATAGACGATCATCACTCGAATCCCAGGCCCTGAAAATTGATTCACCAAATCATTTTGTTGAATCCCAGAAATAGCTGATGGATTATAATATGCCATTACATAAGCTGAGATTTTTTTAAACTGATGATTATAATTAATATTAAAAGTGAAATTTTCCGCAGTCCAATTATATAGAAATACGCCACTTATATTATCAAAAAAACCAAGCGGATAATTAATCAAGGTAGCGGTAATATTCGCAGTATTTTCCATTCCTAAAAATTTATTATCAGAGGCAATTACTAGATGTTCTAACACTACATTTACACCATTGCCTACTCCAAAGGTATAATCTGTCCCTACATTAAAAAGTGCTTGATGGGTCAAAAATCCCAAGTCTTTTGTTTTATAAATGAAAGCCGATTCGAACCAAAGTCCAACTCCGACATCCCATTTCCCATCCAAGCCAACTCGATGCTCTGGTATTTTTTCAAACTGAGGTACAAATGCTACACTCGTCGAATTTGCTGATCGATGGTGATAGGAAAAAGCGATTTCTCCTTTTTTTGTAGGGTACTGAATTCGTCCACCAAATTCTGGAATGTTTTTATTCGTTTCGATGGCATCAAACCCTCTTGTTTTTTCATTTCCATACAAAGTCCACAACCAAATATTGGCATTATTCAAAAAATAATATCTACCTAGAACTCCATAAACTCCATTTGTCAATTGCAATGGATCTCGCGGATCAATTTGATTAAACCATTGAATTGGTCGAAGCAATGTCGCTGATCCAAAATCTATTTTTTGCAAACCAACTCGTAGCTCAAATTGTTTGGTATTATACCTTCCCCAAATCCGATAAGGCTGAATATTCCCATCAAAATTGGTTGTGTCGAAAGGAGAAAATAACGCATTGCCATTAATATTGGCAGAAGCTTCAAAGTCAAAAAAGCTAGTTTGTGCAGAATCCAAAGGAATCAAATAACTTAATTCGGGGATATATCTTGCACCTAAAAATCCTTCCAATTGATTGTCTGGCGAGTAACTTCCGACCATGATAAATTGTCCATCAAACTCTACCTTTTGTTGCCCCATGGAACAAAAAGACATAGTCAAAAGTAATATGAGAAGTCTCCCTTTTTTTCCAAACAAACTCATTAGCTTTACCGTTATTTATTCAAAAGAAGAAAGATAGTAATTGTCTAGTACAAATCCTTACCATGATTTTCTTTCAGACAATCCTAAGGTACGTGATGCTATATGTTTCAATGGTGACAAAAATCACCATTCTAACCTAACAAAAATCATCAATTCTACTCTCGTTTCTCCTCAAATTGTGCATAAAATAATTGTTCACTTTAAAAAAATAAATTATGAATGTTTTAGCTCCAGTTTCTACTATTATGACAAAAGATGTAATTAGTGTTGGCGAAAGAGATCGCTTGACCTTAGTTAGAGACATCTTTAAAGAAAACTCTATTCATCACATTCCTGTAACTAAAGCAGGTAAGGTGGTTGGCATCGTAAGTAGAGAAGATTTATTACTTTTTATGAAAGGCTTGGGTGAAAATACTTTGGAAAAAATCATCAATGAAACCCGCCTTAATAATTACAATGTTGAAGTTATCATGACGCGAGGTGTAGGTAAATTAGAACCTACTGACCGAATCAATGTCGCTTTGGATATTTTTGCCAAAAATTTATTTAGAGCATTACCTGTTGTAGAAAATGATAAATTAGTTGGAATCGTAACCACTTTCGATATCATCAAAACACTTAATGAAGAAACGTCTAACGTTAAGTCATAATCCATTTTCAAAATTTTAAAACTTCGAAACATGAAGAATATATTAGTGCCTGTAGATTTTTCCCTATGTTCCATGGATGCGTTTTTGTATGCTAAAGGGTTGGCTGATACATTAGGGTTCTCTATCAAACTGGTACATGTATATCAAGGTAATTTAAATATGGATACCTCGATTACTCTTCAACCTGTAAAAACTCGAGAAGAAGCTATTCTCAAAAGAATGGATGACTTCATAAAAGACCATCTAGGGAATACTAAAAGTTCCAACGTTTTGACTCGACAACAGATCAAAACAGAAGCAATTGTTGGCTTGAGTACGACACAGGAAATTGTAGAGTTGACGAAGAATGAAGATGATATTGCCATGGTGGTCATCGGTACAACCGGGGAAGGTAATATGATAAAAAGAATGTTTGGAAGTGTTTCATCTACTGTTGCTCAGCGTTCTCATTGTCCAGTTATTTTAGTTCCGCGAGGAGCCAAATATGATGAATACAAAAATGTGCTTTACGCCAGCAATTATGAATCTGCTGATGAAGATTTGATCGATCAAATTGTTGACTTTGGATCTGTTTTTAACGCAACCATGCATTTTGTACATGTAGAAGAAAATGATAATTACGAAACGGTAGAAGACACTATTTTCTACAAACTTTTTGAAAAAGGGGATCCTTCTTTTTCATTTAACATAGTTAATATCAAGAATCGTTCTGTCCTGGAAGGACTGAGTCAATATGCTGATGAAAATAATGTAGACCTCATCGTTTTAGTTAATCGTCAACGGAATTATTTGGAAAATATATTCCAGTTGAGTTTAACTAAAAAAATGGCAAAAGCCTCTAAACTCCCGGTGATGGTCTTTCATTTACTAAACGAGTAGTTTTCGAGTTTGGAGTTGTTCTAATTTTTTCCAAAAATTTTATACAACTCCAGTTTTTAAATAAGCAATGTGAATCCTTCCTGTGATTATAATCTGGGAAGGATTTTTTTAAATTCCTATTCTCTAAAAATCCAATTTGTTCTATTTTTTTCACTAAAAAAAATCATCATGAATACGCAAACACCTTTAAGAGATATCATGACCACAGACTTAACTGTCATCCAATTAGATACTCCCCTCAATAAAATCAAGTCTATTTTTGATGCTAATTCATTTCATCATCTTCCGGTAGTAGATAAAATGGCCATGGTGGTTGGCATCGTTAGCAAACATGATTTCACTAATTTAACTTATCAGTTATCTCATGAAACTGGTGGAAAGGTATACTCTGAAAAAGCTTTTAACAATACATTTACAAAAGATATTATGACTAAAAATCCTGTCTTTTTAAACCCCGAAGATAGTGTTGGATTAGCTGCAGATTTATTTTTAGAAAATGTTTATCATGCCATTCCAATTATGGAAGATGGTGTTTTGGTAGGAATAATTACGACGCATGATTTATTAACTTTTGCATTTTATAAATCACCAGTTGGTGATGAAGAATAGTTTTTATTAAGAAAAATCTTTTTGAATATCCATACTCAAGAAAGAATAGCTAGAATCCAATCGCATCACGAAAGTTTTGTTTTTCTATTGGATTTTAAACAATCAAAAAAACCCTACACCTGCTCAGGTGTAGGGTTTTGAAACAACCAACTTACTACTTATTGTTTCAACTATTATAATTCCTCTGGAACTTCTGTAAAATCAAGACTCAATACAGGTACTTCACAATGATTGACTAAAGCCTCAACATTACTTCCAGCAAAAATTCGTTTTAATACATTTCGATTTTGATTAGATACCGCTATCAAATCTGCTTCCACCTCCTCTGCGAAATGTCTAATTCCAACATCCACAGATAAGTCGCGATAAAAATGTGTTTTACAATTATACCCTTCACATAATTCTTTAAAATCTTTCATCGCTTCATTCATCAATAACGAAGGTTGCCCAAACCAACCCGAAGTATTAATTGATAAAAGGTGTATCGTTTTGGGTGAAAACCATTTGATGAATTTTAAAAATTTAAGAAATGGTTCTTTCTCTACTGCATCAAAGTTAGAAGCAAAAACCACACTCTTAAATGCATATTCTTTGAGTGGATTTTTGATTACAAAAACTGGAACATGTAATCTCCGAATAGCTTTTTGAGTATTAGAGCCAATGAAATATTCTTGTTTTCCACTCGCTCCATGAGATCCCATGATTACAAAATCCGCTCTATTTTCAGCTACCTGATTTTGCAATTCCTTTAGAAATTTACCCCCTGTGATGATCGTTTTTAATTTTATTCCTTCTCGGTCTGCTCTATCTCTAAATTCATCTAACAACACATTTACATTTTCAAGTAGTTGCTTTTTTTCAGGCAATTTATTCTTTTCTTCAGCAGATAATTCATTCCAATTTTCTGGAAGATCTATACATGCGAAAAGGTGCAATGTTGCATCAAAGAATTCAGCAAAAGCAAATCCCAAATCAACTGCATATCCTGCACAAGCTGAAAAATCAGTAGGTACTAAAATGTTTTTCATGTTTTCGAGTTTTTATTTAAACTCAAAATAGGCATTTTACTATTTTTGGCAGTTGATAATCTTCATCCAAAAGAGTGATTTTTGTCACCTTTTTGATAAAACAGCTTAAAAAGGATATAAATCCTTCATTGGAATTTTTACGCGTTTAAAATATTCACAAGTTTCAAAGACGATCTCTTGTTTCAAAATTTCATCAAATTCTAATCGAGTTGGGTTAATTTGATATTGCTCCACATCATCATAAGAGACATCTTTTACTTTGGTTATTTTTTCTAAATCTTCTACTGCTCCGGGGAGTGTAGCCATTTTAAGTTCAAGGTTTGTATCCTCATCGAGAGAAAGAATGATTACTTCGTAATCCCCATCTTTTAATTTCAAATTCATTATTTGATGGCCTTTGTAAGACTTTAAAATATTCTCTTCGTTGAGTATAAAAAGAGTATCCGCCAAACGAACGGAGGCATAAACTGTATCATTTTGAGTTCTGTAGATGGCACATTTTCCTAAATCTTTCACGAATAATGTTTCGCCAGATTTCACCAAATTAGTATCGGATTCAATTCTATCTTCGGGAATAGAAAAATCGAACCAATGTGTTTTGTAGATGATATCTTTATCTATTACAACTAAACTACTATCTGATTCGCAAAAGAAAGTTCCTCTAAATGCCGGAGAAAAAGAAGTAACCTCAGTAATTCCTTTTGGCTGAGGAGTTTTAAAAACTACAGCGGGTTCACAGGAACTCATCAGCAAGCTTATGGAAATGAATAGACCAATTATTAAATTTTTCATAATATCTATTTTGGATTTGATTGAATTTTGTGAATGTTTCCTCTAAGGGATATCAACTACTCGACATCTGCTTATCCTGAATTTCAATTTGGCATTTTCTAAAGTATTATGATTTGATAAATATCACCTTGCCTATTGATTTTAATCAATGATTTAAACTCGAACTAGAATTATTTTTATAGGAAAAAAAAGATGAAAATTTATAATGCCAAACCATTAAAAGATTTGCAAACAGAATTCAATCAAGCCTTTCCTTATTTGAAAATTGAATTCTTTAGTAAACCTCATGATGAGGGAAATGGATCAGATGAAGCTGACATCTTAGATACTGAATTAACCGTAGGAGAGGTTAGAGATAATGATGTAAACGGCTTTATTCCTATTGATGGTAAAATTCCAGTTGGTATTTTTGAAAAATTATTTTATTCCAATTTTGGTTTATACGTGCAAGTTTATCGAAAGTCTCATGGCAAATGGCTACAAACTTGGGTAACAGATGTTTGGACTTTGGAAGAGCAAAACAACCGAGGAAAGATCTTGGGTGATCAAGATAATTTACTCGCAAAATAACTTAATTGTACTCAGATATATTTATTTCTTAGGTGGTTTTCATTGGTAGAAAATCACCTTTTTTATTTTCTACAACATTACATTTACATCCTACTATAAAAAAATGTTGCCCTCCAAAGAGAGCAACATTAATTCACTTCTGACTTATTCGTTTTAGTATTTATCTAATGTTAAATAGTTTTTTTTCATCATATGCGTAAGTTAACAAATCAAATGTAGTAAGCATTCCGACTACTTTGTTTTCATCATCTACGATGGGTAATGCGTGAAATAGATTCTCCTTAAATATGCCTAAGGCAACTGTAATTGAATCATCTGGACGTAATTTCGCCACTTGCTTGGTCATCACATCTTTAACCAACATTGACATCATAAATCTTCGATTAGCTATATCTGCTTTTGAATTTTTAAAGACAGAGAAAGTTGTCAACATCTTGTTATAATCATGTCGGCTAATGATCCCTATCAATTGTTCATCTTCATCTATAACCGGAAGGTGATGAAACGAATTAGTTTCAAAAATTTCTTTGACTACCATCATCAAGTCATTCGGACGAACGGTAATCACATCTCTAGTCATTAAATTTTTAATCGGAGTATTCATGATCTTAATTTTTTTTATTTAGAAATAGATACATCATTGAAAGCATATTGCATCAAATCATAAGGTGTTACGATACCTACCAACTCATCTCCATCTAAAACTGGAAGTGCTCGAAATTTATTCGCTTTGAATATATCCGCCGCTAAACCAAGCGTATCTTCTGGATCGATAGTCATTGGGTTTTTAGTCATCATTTGATTGACTTGATATGTATTATACCAATCTTTCGAAAAATCTTGTCCCGTGGTTACAAAAGAAACATGATAAGCTGTTCGCCATAAATCTTCTATACTGATGATCCCCAACAACTCTTTTTCTTTGTTCACTACTAGTAAATGGTGGAAGTCATTTTGATCAAATAATGATTTCACTTCTCCAAAAGAAGATTCAGTATTCACCGTCACTAAGTTGGTAGTCATAATATCTTTAATAATTTTTTCCGTATTCATTTTGTTTAAATTTATTTCATCATTAAAAAAACGGAGAGAAGTTACTTCAAAGAAGAACTTACTCTCCCTACACGTGCACGTTATATTTTAAAGGCTAGCATAGTAATGTTTAGAGCTGATAAAATCTCCAAATCCAGCCAAATATTCTAAATATGCTTGTCTCAAAAAAGTAGCTGTCATTGCCAAATTCTCTCCTTCCATTTCATCAACTGCTTGATTAAAAACTATAATTGCTTCTTGTAATTTTTTCTTTTGATTTTCTAACACTTTCAAATCCTCTACGCCTAAGTCGAATAATTCTGCATCAACCTTTGCCTCTTTTACTATCTTCCATTGCTCATTCAGATCTTTAACAATATCTTCAAATTCGCAATAATCCAACAAGCAAAGCATTTGATCGACTGCGACTTCCTCTGCTAGATCCAAAGATGCTTCGAACTCCCAGACATCATCTAAATAATAATCTATCCCATGTTGGCTTCTCAAGTCCATCATTTGATATCGAACATGATCTAAAAAAATGTAGGCATCTTTTGGCTGCATGGCATCTATTGAAAAATAGGCATCAGATAACCACGCATCTGTCATTCGAAAGGCTTCTTGCCAATCATCATTAGTTGGGTTTACGTTTTTGTATTTTCGATTAACTTTTTGCCACGAATGATTTAAGAAAAAAACAGATCTTTTGGCATTATCCATTTCACCTTGTCGAACATAATAAAGTACTGGAATGTAGGCTTTATCAAATTCAGCCATATCCTGTAATAATACATTGACATCCTCATCTTCACATGAACTTGCCATTGAAAAAAGAAACACAAAAAGTAACAAACCTAGAATCGAAAAATTCCTGTTTCCTGCCTTTCGTCTTTGAAAAAATCTATTGATGGTATTTATGTTTTTCATCTTTTCTCAATTAGTTATTTAATGATACTATAAAGTTACCAAGGATAGGAAAAATGGGTATTGACTTAAATCATACGGGGTGGTGATTTTCATCACCACCCCATAGAAGGTTGCTAAATATTTATAAAAATAAAGTTTAGAACTTAAGTTGTTAATTGGAAGTGACGTCTCTCAAAATCAAAAGCGGTACTGGGCTATCAAAAATTTCCTTCGTGGTAGCACTTTGATGAAATAGACTTAACCAAAAACCTCGTTCTCTTCTAATCATACAAAGCATATCGGAATTTTCTTCAAAAACAAAAAGATTAATCACTCCATTGACATCATTTGATCCAGAAATTCGATGAAATGAATGCGGTATATCACCTAAAGAAACGTCGATTCCAGGATCAAATCCAACTATCATTTTTTCTTTTTCTATATGTAAAACTTTGATGTTAGATTTGTACGCTTTCGCTAATTCTATAAGTGGATAGAGCACTTCATCCTCTGCGACTATTCCTGAGTCTACCGCAAAAGTTATATCCTTGATTGGCCGATACTTAAAGTTATTTGGAATTGCTAAAATCGGAATATGGGTTTGCTTCATTACACCTGAAGTTTTGCTCCCCAAAAATATTTCCTTTAGCCCACTCGCGCCTTGGGTTCCCATCACAATCATGTCAAAATCCTCATTATTAGCTAGGCTACAAATCGTCTCAATTGGATTTCCATCAATTGCTCTTTCTTTCAAAGTTGTTTTTCCAAAAACTAATTCTTTGAAGGATCGAATATTATCTGCAAGATCACGTTCGGCATCCTCTTTTAGATACTCTCTGACTAAAGTCGCTGAGCCCATAATAGAATGCATTTCATAAACATGCAGTAATTCTATCTCCGTTTCGAAATAATTACCAATATTTATAGCATACCGAAGTGCATTATTCGCATGCTCAGAAAAATCTGTAGGAACTAATATTTTTTTCATGATTCGGAGTTTTATTTTTTTAAAAAAGGACTAGTGCATTACCATCAATGGAATTGATGGATTCATAATAATTTCATTCGTTTTACTAGTGTGCAAGAGGCGTTGCCAAAATTTCCGTTGAGGTTTCACCAAAATCATCCAGTCCATATTATGCTCTTTCGCATAAGCTTCCAAGCCATGAGCAACAGTATCGCTCGTGATCGAATCCATCTGAAATTGTAACCATGGAGCTTTTAGTTGGAATGCTTTTTCCAATAAGAAATGTGCGATATGGTTTCTAGGGTTTTTCGGTGCTGTTTCCATTTTGTCATAAACATGAACTAGGTGAATTTTTGCATTTAGTTTGTTAGATAAATCACCAATTTGAGTCAATACATTTTCATCAGCAGATTCATATTCACTCGCATACATCAGTTTTCTAACTGGTCTAAAATTAATACCAGCACCTGACGGAATAAGTAAAACAGGACAAGTTGCACGTTGCGCAACATAAAGGGAAACTTTCCCAAATACTTTTTCTAAGATTCCTGTCGAACCAGTTGCTCCCATCACAATCAAATCATACTCCCCAGTTTTCGACATTTCGACTAGTGTGTCTGCTGCAAACCCGATCACCAATTTTTGTTCGATCATATTTGCAACAACGACCTCTTCGATATTTTTTGAGTAGTGCTTGGCAACAAATTCTTCCAATCGTTCTTCACTTGCTTTTTGTATTTCGTCATCAGAAGGGATATAAAATTCGTTAAGATGATTAGCTGATGGATGATAAATATGCACTACTGTAACTGTTGCATCTAAACTTTCTGCCAGTTCCATGGCATACAAAAATGCACAGGAAGCATTCTCTGAAAAATCTGTAGGGACTAATATTTTTTTCATATTTTCGAGTTTATTTTTTCTAAAAAACTTGGAGTCAAAGTGACTTTGTTGAGAGTATAAGTTAGTGCATGACCATTAAAGGAATTTGAGGATTCATAATAATCTCATTCGTTTTACTTGTATGTAAAAGTCGCTGCCAAAGTTTACGTTGAGGTTTTACTAAAACCATCCAATCCATTTCTTTTTCTACCGCATACTCTGATAACCCATGCACCACCGAATCACTACTAATCGCATCCATGGTGAATTTCAGGTTAGGCACTTTTTGTTGAAATATTTTTTCTACCAAAGCCGACCTTGCGCCTTCAGGTTTTTTTTCAATGTCCTCATAAACATGTACAAGATGTACATTTGCCTTCAACTTATTAGACAAATCTTCTAGTTTACGTAACGCGGGTTCATTAACTAATTCGTATTCGATCGCATACATTATTTCTCGAACAGGTTGAAAGCGAACGCCAGAAGGAATTAATAAAACAGGACAAGCAGATGACTTTGCGACATGGAGTGACACTTTTCCAAAGACCTGTTCCAACAGTCCTGTAGAACCAGTAGCACCCATCACAATTAAATCATACTCTCCAGTTTTTGACATTTTCACCAACTTCTCAGCAGGGAAACCAAGTTCTAATTGTATCTCCAATCGTCCATCTACCAGTACCTTAGCATCATTCTTTTCGACAAAATTATTAAGCCGTTCCCGACTTGCTTTTTCCAATTCATTATCCGACACAATCATATATTCATTCATATGATTAACTGATGGATGATAAACGTGAACCACCGTTATTGTAGCATCTATCTCTTTGGCCAATTTCAAAGCATAATTAAATGCACATTCAGCATTCTTTGAAAAATCTGTAGGAACTAGGATTTTTTTCATTTTTTCCGTTTTAAATAATTGATAATCAGCAACTTACTCCTTATCACTAGATTCAATAAAGGATAACAAAGTTTTGCAATCACAAAATGGATAGATTACCTTTTTTTTATCTTGATAAAAATCATTAGCTTTTGGTGATTTTTGTCACCTTTATCGCAAATGGAATTTGAGTACTTTGCTTTGAGAAAAGTATCACTTAAATTTTGAAAACTTTCGTTATGAAAAAAATTTTAATTATAGAAGATAATCTGGATGTTAGAGAAAATTTAGCAGAGATTTTGGAGCTATCTAATTATGAAACTATTACCGCTGAGAATGGGAAAATTGGGGTAGAAAAAGCCCTCACCGATACTCCTGACTTAATTCTTTGTGATGTAATGATGCCCGAGTTAGATGGATATGGCGTCTTGAATATTTTGGGAAAAAAACCAAAAACAGCTGAAATTCCATTTATCTTTTTAACTGCCAAAGCAGAGCGGAGTGATTTTCGAAAAGGGATGAATTTAGGCGCAGATGATTATATCACCAAACCTTTTGACCAATCTGAATTACTAGATGTCATTGAGAGAAGAATTAAAAAAAGTGATCGGATAAAGAAAGCTTTTGATGGTACTAGTCAAGGACTAACTGCCTTCATCAATGAAGCTCGTGGACAGCAAGAGTTAGAAAAGTTAACTGAGGAGCGAACGACTAAGGAGTATAAAAAGAAAGAAAAAATTTATCAAGAGGGAGAACGACCTAAGCAATTGTACTTTATCGTTTCGGGAAAAGTGAAGACTTATAAAACTAATGAATGGGGAAAAGATTATATCACAGGGGTGCATGAGCCTGGTGAATTCTTAGGATATTTATCTATGATCAAGGAGTCTCCATATGCTGAATCTGCTGCTGCCATGGAAGGAACCGTACTTAGCCAAATTCCTAAAGATGACTTTTTTAGAATGCTACATTACAATCAAAACTTTGCTGCACGATTCATCAAAATGTTGGCAAAAAACATGGAAGAGCAAGAAGAAAAACTATTGAGTCTTGCCTATAATTCTATTAGAAAAAGAGTCGCCGAAGCATTAGTTGATTTATCAAAACATAAAAATGGAGAGCCTTCAATTACTATTCTAAGAGAAGATCTAGCCAGTATTGTGGGAACTGCCAAAGAAAGTGTGATTCGTACTTTGACCGATTTTAAACATGAAGGGTTAGTGGATATTGATTATAGTAATATAATCATTCTAGAATTGGAAAAATTACGAGACTTGCCTGCATAATCAAATTTTATACTTTACTATATAGAAAGATTAGACCTTCTAGATTTTAAAAATCTGGAAGGTCTTTTTATTGGCTAATAAAATTTACAGTTGAGAAATTCCTTGAAGCATACACATAACTTATTAAGTAGTAGAAAAAGAAACCCAACTCCAATTATACAACTGAAGTTGGGAAAAATAAATGCTCCAAATTACTTTTTTGAATATTTTTATGCGACGTTAGATAGCTTATCTTTTGAAGTACTTGAAAGAGAAGATAACTTACTAGTATTACTCATTGAGCTTAACGCTTCATCATCCTTTGTGAAAGTTATCCCCATCATAATAGAAAGAAAAATAGGTAATGCTAGAAATGCAATTGACCAATATCCTGAAAATCCTGCAATGATAACAACTCCCATCATCATGTAAAATCTTAGAATTACAGTCCCTATACTTAAATTAAATGTTTTTAAATTATTCATGATATATTTATTTTGTTTGATAATAATACCATAAAATTAAGCTCGGATGAGGAGGAAAAAGATGACTTTTATCAGTTTACGAATTGATTTTTATCACCTTTTTTAGTGACACATAATTTGTTCTCCTAGCAAATTTAAGTAATACCAATTGTCAGGTATATCAACATTCAAACCTCTAATAATAAATAGGAGAGCAAATATTACCAACATTATCGGATAAGCTTTTTTGAAAAAATTACGCAAAGGAGTCCTTACTAAACTTCCAGAAATAGCAGCCACTATCATCAACGGAATAGTTCCTAATCCAAAGGCAACCATCCACATAAAACCACCTCCGATCGTCCCTGAAGAGATCGCTCCAGCCAAAGCAATGTACACTAATCCACAAGGCAATAAACCATTCATGAGGCCAATAAAGAAAAGTGATTGGAAAGATTTTTTTTGTAAAAAAATACTTAGTCTACTTTTTACAAAAAAGAAAATACGGCTGGTCCATTTCCATTTTAGTAATGTACTCTCAAGGTTAAAAGAGAAAACTCCAGCCATTAAAAATATAATCCCTAGAAAAAGGGCAATGAATTGTTGGAACCCCGCGAGGGAAAAACTAGCTCCTAAAATTCCAAATATGATTCCTAAAAATCCATAGGTTAAAATCCTACCTGAATTATATAACAATACACTTCCGACGAGGTGAGATTTCTTTTGAGAAGGGTAAGGTAAGGCAGCCGCAATTGGTCCACACATCCCGATACAATGTAGGCTTCCAAATAAACCAATGGTGAATGCTGCCCAAAAACTTATCATTATATATTAATAGTTGCCTCTTTGTAATAAGGGACTTTATCAGCCTCCCAATTCACTTTTATTTTCCAAATTCCACTCTTCAAATCAGAGGTAGGGATACGTAATTCATGATCTGCGTTGATTTTAATTTCAGTATTAAAATCTTTTGAACTATCAGAAGGTCGATAAAATAAGATATCACCTTTTACTTCTGCTAACTCTTTTGGAAATGCAAACCGAAGGTATTTTTCTTCCTTGTTTTGAAAAATTCCTAAGTCATTTTTCAATGCAGAAGTGTTGTTTAATTTGTCAAGATGTGATTGGTATTGAAGATCTTTTTCATAGTAATTTTCAACTACAAGATTCCGATCTACCAGCGTACTTTGATACACCATATAAATCATGGTGACCATAAATGTGATATAGAATAAGGTGATTCCAGTTCCCCAATTGAATTTCATAATTGTATTTTTTACGTAGTCCGAAGCTCCCGCTTCGAAACTTTTTAAAAAATTTGTGCCCGAAGCGGGAGCTTCGGAGTACGTTAGTCAGGTCCCAAAAAATTAGTCGTCAACTCATCTATCACTATTCCTTTGGAAATAATTTCTACTGTAAATTCAGTCGAATATCCCTTCAATTCGTCTCTTGGCATTTCAATAAAAACAACGCCTTTTGTTACGCCATTCTTTTTCGTCATAGGTTTCGGGCCTACTATTTTTATTTCTCCTTTTCCATTTTTTAATCTAAACTCGATAGGAAAAACTTTAGACGTTTTGTTGATGATTTGATAATTATATAAATTACTTAAAGTGGTCTCATTCACCTCTTGATATAAAGTCCCAGGAGATTTTAATAACAATACATCTACATCATTCCTATTCGCCAATAAAAATCCTTGTAATACCAAAAGTGCAACCAAAACTGCTGAGTAAGCCATCACTCGATAGGTGAAAATTTTCTTATACCCTTCCTTGATTCCTTTCTCAGAATCGTATCGGATTAAGCCAAGAGGACGATCTATCTTTTCCATAATTTCATCACAAGCATCGATGCAGGCGGTACAATTGACGCATTCGAGTTGTGTTCCGTTTCGAATATCTATTCCTGTTGGACAAACGTTTACACACATTTTGCAATCAATGCAATCACCTAGTTGTGTTTCAATTTTTTCGACAGGACTTGCTACGCTTGCTTGAATAGACTGAAGTGGATTATTTTTAGCCGCAGATTTTTGCTTTTTAACTTCTTCAATGAATTTTTCTTCAAAATTATGATCGA
>CAYGRM010000001.1:103686-113253 GCA_964352225.1 uncultured Saprospiraceae bacterium
TTGCTTTTTAACTTTTCCACGAGGTTCTCCACGAATATAATCGTAAGCAACCACGACTGAATTTTCATCTAACAACACACTTTGCAATCGACCATAGGGACAAACTGCAATACATACTTGCTCTCGCATAAATGCAAATACACCATAGAAAACTGCTGAAAAAACTAGCATCGCCATGAATCCTCCCATATGTTGTTGAATAGGGTCAGAGATGATTTTTCCTACCTCATCCACACCTATTATGTAAGACAAAAAAGTATTCGCAATTAAAACTGCGATTAGATAAAATATAACATGCTTTAATGTTTTCTTAAATATCTTTTGATTGGTCCAAGGGGCTTTATTGAGACGACGTTGGGCATTTGCATCACCCTCAATAGCATACTCTATTTTTCGAAAAACCATTTCCATAAAAATAGTCTGAGGACAAACCCATCCACAAAATAATCTTCCAAAAATAACGGTAAATAAAACGATGAAAACAATAAAGGTGAGCATCGCCAAGACAAATAAATATAAATCTTGTGGCGCAAAGTGAACTCCAAAAACAATGAAATTTCGGGTCAACACATTGAACATCATGAATGGCTCCCCATCCACTTTGATGAAAGGCATCCCAAAGAGAATTATTAATAAAATCCAACTAAGGTAAGTTCTATAGTTGGTAAATTTCCCTTTTGGCTTCTTTGGATACAACCAAATCCGCTTTCCTTGAGCATCAACTGTAGCTATCGAATCACGATAGGCTTCCGTATCTTTTATTGGTTCTGACGCACTCATTTTTTAAAAAATTACAATAGAGAAAGAGCGAATTATATGAATAATTCGCTCTTGAAAATTTTAATAAAATTATTCTGTTCCGACTTCGGTTTCTCCTGTTTGAGGAGCTTCCTTAGTCGCTCCTGCCTCATAAAGCTCTCCTTCTGCAGGTCTAGCATTTGGAGGATTCGTTCCTTCCAATGACATAATGTAACTTGCCAATTCCTGTATTTCTTCAGCGCTTATAGCTTCCTTCCAAGCAACCATTGGTTTCCCTGGAACACCTTCAGAGATAGTTCTAAAGATATCATTAATACTACCACCGTGAATCCAATATTTATCTGTCAAGTTTTGACCTAGGTTTTCAATTCCTTCTCCCAACATTCCATGACATGCCGCACAGTAGCTTTTAAAATTCGCTTGTCCTGCTGCCAATCGATCTGTGGCAGTTAATTGGGTAACATTATCAGCAGAAAGGTTAGCCATTTTTTCAGCTTTTTGAGTTGCATTATAAACTGCGATTGCTCTTTCAGCTTCAATTACTTCTTGTTCGTATTCTTCTATCTGGAGTTTTCCAAGATCAGAAAAATGGTAAATTCCGATGTACAAAGGGGCAAAAGCAATCGTCGCGTAAAACATCCCTACCCACCATGGCGGAAGGTTATTATCTAACTCTTGAATACCATCGTAATTATGATTCAACAATATATCCGTTTCTTTTTCCAAAGGAATACCTCCATCTAATTGTTGATAAATGTAGCCTAAGAAACTTTCTCTTTTAGCTTTTGCAACTGCTACTTCATGACTCAATCCTTGGGCTTCATATTGTTGGGTAGATTGTGCTCGCCAAATGGTTTTCGTTGCAGTCCACATTAAATATAATGCACTTGCTACAACAGTAATTCCCATAATCATGACGATATTTTCAATCGCCCAGTCGAACATATTAGTTCCTTCAGCTCCTTCTTCTGCTGCCCATATTGGAGTCGTCAACAACAAAGTCAAAAGCGTAGTATATATTTTTAACTTGTTCATATCAATTCATTTTCATTTTTTAAAGAATCGTTTTCGTCTAATGGAAGGTTAGCCATTCTATTGATAAAATCCTTTTTAGCGGTAACCGCTCGGATAACAACTATGGCAAAAACTGTCGTAAATATGAGCAAAGGAATTATGGCCATCCAATCAATATCACCTGCTCTTTCTAAAATATATTTATACATTTTCTTATTTTTTTATGTGAACATTCACAAGGTGACAAGGAGTCACCTTGTGAATTGAAGATTATTTATTTAGGTCGAATATCTGTCCCTAGTCTTTGTAAGTAGGCAATCAATGCAATGATCTCTTTATTCTCCAAACCTTCCATATTGTTACTTGGCCCTTTTAAGCCTTCAGCAATTTCGGCAGCTTGTTTTCTTAAATCTTGCAATGCAACTTGATCATAACCTTCAGGATATGGCGTATTCAACATTTGCAAAACTCGAATTTTTGCAGGCAAGCTAGACACGTCTAGATCATTCTCGTACATCCATGGATAAGGAGGCATGATACTTCCTGGAGAGGTACTCGTTGGATCTTTCATGTGTAGATAATGCCAACTATTATCATATTTTCCACCTACTCTATGTAAATCAGGGCCGGTTCGTTTCGATCCCCATAGGAAAGGACGGTCGTAAATAAACTCTCCAGATTTTGAGTATCCAGCATCACCTTGTATATCATATCTTTCTACTTCCCATCGGAAAGGTCTAACCATTTGAGAGTGACAACCAACACAACCTTCTCGGATGTATAAATCACGACCTTGCAATTCTAGTGGTGTATATGGTTGGACGGAAGCGATCTTTGGAACATTTTCGTCAACTAATACCATTGGGAAAAATTCAACTATACCTCCGATCAAAATTGCAATCGTTGAGAAGAATAACATCATCATTGGTTTTCGCTCAATTCTTCTATGCCAATGTTCTCCTTTATGGCTTTTGTATTTCACAAGAGCTGGAGCTTCAGCAGGTTCGTTTGCGATTAAGTTACCGCTAACAATAGTTTTACGGAAATTATAAATCATTACAAAAACTCCTAAAAGATAAATTGTCCCTCCAACTGCTCGCATATAATACATTGGTAAAATAGCAGTTACTGTTTCAAGGAAATTACCATATTGTAAATAACCTTCTGGCACGAAATCTTTCCACATAAAGTGTTGTGTCCAACCTGCCCAATACAATGGAATAGAATAAAATAACGTCCCTAAAGTGGCTATCCAAAAGTGAGTATTTGCTAATTTTACAGAGTAAAGTTTTGTATTATAAATTCTAGGAATCAACCAGTACATTACCCCAAAGGTCAACATCCCATTCCATCCTAAGGTACCAATGTGAACGTGTCCAACTGTCCAGTCAGTAAAGTGACTAATGGCATTTACACTTTTGATAGAAAGCATTGGCCCCTCAAAAGTTGCCATACCATATGCAGTTACAGCTACCACCATAAACTTCAAAATCGGATCTGTTCGAACTCTATCCCAAGCTCCTCTTAAGGTCAATAATCCATTCAACATACCACCCCAAGATGGTGCAATCAACATGATGGAAAATACTGTTCCCAAGGACTGAGCCCAATCAGGTAAAGATGTAAATAACAAGTGGTGAGGTCCAGCCCAGATATAGATAAATATCAATGCCCAGAAGTGAATAATCGATAATCTATATGAAAAGACAGGTCGATTAGCTGCTTTTGGCAAGTAATAATACATCAATCCTAAGTAAGGTGTCGTCAAGAAAAATGCTACTGCATTGTGACCATACCACCATTGGATCAAAGCATCCTGAACACCTGCAAAAACAGGATAACTTTCCCAAAAACTAATTGGAATAACTAGGTTATTTCCAATGTGTAGAACTGTTACCGTTACCCAAGTTGCGATATAAAACCAAATAGCAACATACAAGTGATTTTCTCTTCGCTTAAGAATAGTCCCGAACATGTTGATACCAAAAACTATCCAAACCAATGCAATCATAATATCAATTGGTAATAATAATTCGGCATACTCGTGACTACTCGTCAGACCAAGAGGAAGAGTAATTGCAGCTGATACAATAATCAACTGCCATCCCCAAAAGTGGATTTTACTCAAGAGGTCGGAAAACATCCTAGCTTTGAGTAACCGTTGAAGGGAATAATAAACTCCCATAAAAATTCCATTCCCAACAAATGCAAAAATCACCGCATTAGTATGCAGCGGTCGAATTCGTCCAAAAGTAACTTCCGCAGTCGAAAAATTTAAGGAAGGGAAAACAAGTTGGAGAGCAGCCCAAAGACCTACTGTCATTCCAATTACGCCCCAAAAAGCTGACGCTAGGGCAAAGTTACGAACCGACTTATTGTCGTAACTGAATTGTTCAATCTGATTCATTTAATCTCGTTTTTTTTCGTTTTTGTCATCAAATAAAATTCGAATCGATGGTGTATAATCATCCTCATATTGTCCTGATTTAACGGCCCAAAAAAAAGCAGCTAAAAAGCCAACAGCGACCAAAAGACTTACAAGAATGAGTAGAAATATTATTTTCATATTGTTTTTAAATTACGGTTCAAATGTAAATCGAAGATGATTTTTATCAGGTGACATTTGTCAATCACTATGGTGATTTTCATCACCTAACCCCAGTTTCCAGGCCAAAAATGTCCCTGATAAAACACCAAACAAAACAATCGTTATCGAACTTGCTGGCATTAGTATCGCAGCTATCAATGGAGATAATTCTCCTCGAACAGCATAGCTCAAACCAATTAAATTATAAATGAATGCTAAACCGTAGGCCATGTAAACTAAGCTCAAACACCCTTGCATGTATTTAGCAAATCGAGGAAGTTGAGTAAATGATTTTGCATCTAATATAGCATCACAGGCTGGGGTAAAGTTATTGGTATCCTCAGCTATCACGACCCCCACATCACTTTGCTGCAAAGCTCCTGCATCGTTTAATCCATCACCAAACATGAGCACCCTCTCCTCTTGCGATTGAAGTTTTTTAGTAAAATTTAATTTGTCCTTCGGACTTTGGAAGTAGTGTAGATTTTCTCCAAAATGAGGCTCGAGTTCCTTTCGTGTTTTTTCATTATCACCTGACAATAAGTGAATCGTATTTTTATCTTTATAAAAATTTAATATCGTTTCAATGCCTTCTCGATATTGATTTTTTATGGTAAAAAAGCCTTTGGTTTTTCCATCAATTTGAAGGAAAACATTGGCTAAATCATTAGCTTTATTTTGAGTAAACTGAGCAGACCCTATTTTTATAACTTGTTGATTTACAGTCGCTTGCAGTCCTGCCCCTTCTATTTCCAAAAAATCTTTAGAATCATGAGAAGGCATTTTATTATTTCTGACTTCCTCTATAAATAATCCTAAAATTCTTTGACTTAAAGGATGAGATGATTGCGAAACCATCCAAATAACACTTTGCTTTTCTTCCTCCGTTAATTCATCTCCTTGATATGTAATTGTATTGTTTTTCTCCTCTTGAGAAGAGTTATCTTTTGTTAAAGTGAGCGTTCCTGTTTTATCAAAAATCACCGCTGTGACTTGCTGAAATTGCTCAATCACTTTTGTATTTTTTAGATAAAATCCATGCTTACCTAAAATTCTAATCGCATTACCAAAAGTGAACGGTATTGACAATGCTACCGCACATGGACAAGCAATAATTAGAACCGAGGTAAACGCATTTACCGCAATTCCAACATCAATCGTCATCCAATAAAAAAGTGTTAAAAAGGCAATGGTGAGAATAACGTAGGTAAAATATTTTCCTACTTTATCTGCTAAAAATTGAGTCTTATTTTGTTGAGTTAAACCTTCCTTTGAAAAAACTGCATCGTTCCAAAGTTGGGTTAAATAACTTTGAGACACCGTTTTGGTGATTTGAATTTCCACCGCTTCTCCAAGCTGTTTTCCTCCAGCAAAAATTTGATCACCTTTTCCTTTATCAACTGCGTCAGATTCGCCGGTGACGAAACTATAATCAATCGAACCCTGTCCTTGCATCAATATTCCATCAGCAGGAATCAGTTCTTTATTTTTTACAATGATTATATCTCCTCGTTTCAGATTTTGAATAGGTGTGGTATCTCCACTTTTCAACAACGCAGCTACGGGGAAATACGATTTATAATCACGTTCAAAGGAAAGATGGTTAAAGGTAATTTGCTGGAACCATTTTCCGATCAAAAGGAAAAAAACCAGACCTGCCAACGAATCTAAATACCCTGCTCCTACTCCACTTAAAATTTCAAAAACACTTCTTCCGAACAACGTTAAAATTCCAATCGAGATCGGCACATCAATATTCAAATTCCGCTGTTGCAAACTCAACCAAGCAGATTTTAGATAATCTTTTCCACTAAAAAATACAATTGGTAAGGCCAATAAAATATTGATCCAACCAAATAGTTTTTGAAAACCAGTAGCATTAATTTCATCCAGTCCTAAATATTCTGGAAAACTCAATAACATCACATTTCCAAAACCAAAACCTGCGACACCAAGCTGATAAATTAATTTTTTATCAACCTTTTTTCGCTGGGATTTATCTAAATCACCCAAATTAATCTCAGGTGTATATCCAATCGAAACCAGCAGTTCTGCCAACTGTCGCATCGATACTTTTGAATTATCAAAAGTTAGATAAATTTCTTTTTTGACAAAATTGATTTTGGAATCGAGAATACCTTCGTTGAATTTGAATAAATTTTCGAGCAACCAAACGCAGGATGCACAATGAATGGAAGGTAGATAAAAGGTAATTTTGGTTGTTGTATCTTCCTGATAATCAACCAATTGAGATTGGATTAACTCATCATCGAGCCATGCGAATTGAGCTTGTTTTTTGCCTTTGAGAGAAATACCAGCCTGTTCATCTAAGTCATAATATTGACAAAGATCTTTTTCGTGGAGAATCTCATAAACCATTTTGCAACCTTGACAACAAAAACGCTTGTCATGTAAAACTACATTTACATTTCCGCAATCCTCACCACAATGGTAGCAATTAGATGAAATCGACTTATGTGAATTTTCTTTTATTGGAGCAATGTTATTCATTGAATCACATTTATTTTTCAACAAATTTAAATGTGTCCAATGTGGCAAAAGGTGAGTTTCATCACCAAGGGTAATGATTTTTGTCACCTTTATTATTGGTATAAATACCTGTCTCTTCTTCAAATAAATAATCCCGAACTTTCAGTTTGAAAATTCGGGATTAGCTCTTTTTTCTAAAAAAACACGCAATAAAAAAATACTTGAGGGAGAACCTGAATTATTTAAATATCTCTTGATTTTGTTATTTCAATACTCTCTATATTAGTTTCATTATTTGAAATATACACTCGAAATTCTTCTTTTTTTGTAGTCACTAGATCTGCAATAAAGTAATAAGAAGTTCTGGATTGATTCACACCATAATGCTTCACTAAAAATTTCTTCGCAGTATATTTATTGCAAAAATCTGCTAAAATATTTTCAGCTTCCTCTTTCGAATAAAAATCCGATTCCTTCATCATCGTAATCGAAACCTCTTCTCCTAAATATTCGACTAACCCTGAAACATTTCCTTCTCTAAATTTCACCACAATATCCTTTTGTAATTCGGTCAATCCATCTTTTGCTCCACCAAAAATACTTTGTTCTGAAATATTTGAAGTTGAGTTGAAATTCCAATAAACGAAAAGACTGACAATGATTGCAACAAATAATATCAACAAATTTCTTTTATTTCCCATAGTGTAATGAATTTTATTAAATGATTTAAAATCTAAAAATAAGGAAATGGAATTACGTAGTTGGATTTTCAGGAGATTTATTTCTGTTTACTTACTTGTTTACTTCTCTGGCATTTATTATAATAGGTATCTAAAAATCCTACATGACTGAAACAAGTTATCAAAAAAGTGTTGGGGAAACATTATTACTTGGAATCTTGGCTGCATCAGTTGCCTACTTTGTTGGAGATATTCTAGAAGGGATAATTATGTAAATGAGGGAGGTTAAACAAGTGCTTCTTGTTTTTGTCTTAAAGGAATTTTTACGGTAAAAGTCGTTCCTTCATTTTCTTTACTTTTGAAATATATAATACCGTCCATCACTTCTAAATATTCTCTGACAATATTCAACCCTAACCCAGTTCCTTGGATATTGATCACATTCGATCCTCTAAAAAATCTAGAAAAAAGATGTTTCTGTTCACTCATAGGAATGCCTACACCATCATCAGAAATCTCTATCACTAGTTGATCATCAGTTATATCTACTCCACAATAAATCTCACCATCGTCTTTTGAATACTTAATTGCATTAGAAAAAAGATTCAATAGAATATGGTTCAATAGTTTTTTATCTAAAAAAACTTCTTGATCAATACTAGGTATCTTCTTAATCATTTGTTGACTAGGCTTCAATAATCCCTTGTTCATATCAAGAAATTCTTCGCAGAATTCATGGATCATAAAATGTTCTGGTCTGTACGGAATTTTACCCTCAGCCAGCTTCGTTAAAGAAAGAATATCATCTAAAATTGCAGTCAGATGCTTGACCGAAAACATGACTCGTTCAAAGTGTCTTTCTGTTTTTTCGATATTGCCCTTTTTCAGATGCTGCTCAATCAAAGAGGTTGATGACAGAATAGTGCTTAATGGCGTTCTGAATTCATGCGAGGCCATCGAAACGAAATTGGTTTTCAAATCATTCAGCTCTTTTTCTTTTTCTAGTGCTTTACGAATTTCTAATTCGTTAGTCCTCAAGGCTGCTTCTATTTTTTTTCTTTCTTTAATTTCGTTTTCAAGGCGGGTATTTGTTTCTAATAATTCATGCACCGCAGCAGAAAGATCCTTGGTTTTGATTTCGACTTTTTCTTCTAATTGTCGATTCAACTCCATGATTTTTTCTTCATGCTCTTTGCGAATGGTCAAATCATGAATAATTCCTGCAAAGCATCTCTTGCTTTGCATATAAAATTCATTGACACTTAAGCTACAGGGAAATAAAGTACCGTCTTTTTTCTTTCCAACTACATCTCGTCCTTCTCCGATAATTTTTCCAATTCCAGTCTTATGATAATTTTGAAGGTAAGTATCGTGATTTTTTCTATGAGGAGCCGGCATCAAAATACTTACGTTTTGACCTATTAGTTCTTTGATTTTATAGCCAAATAGTTTTGCTCCGGCAGGATTAATCTTAGAAATTTCTCCATGTGAGTCAATAATAATCAAGCAATCGACAGCCGTTTCGAAAATAGCTCGAAGTTGTTGGGCATCAATTGACATGCTTAGATTAGAATCTCTCACGAATTATGATTTTATAATAGTTCTACAATAGTTTATGGTTTTGCTTTCATGGATTCAAGAAAAAAACAGCTTGAATACGTAAAAATATTATTTGTATAAAAAGCGAAAAGTGACAAAAATCAACATCCATTAGTGATTTTTGTCACCCTTTTTATAGTCTCTTTTTAAAGCTTAAACTCTTACTCCCCCTCCGCGCTTAGGCTGGTTACTTTGTTTATATTTGATAATTTGCTTTCTGATTTTTGAAAAAGCCATTGGAATAGCTTTCTCGAAAGAATCAGAATGGCTTTTTGAAAAAAGTACATGCCCTGGTACGTGAAGCTTTACTTCAAACTCTTTATCGGAAGTAGAATCTGATCCATCTTTTATTTTGAAATACACATCTCCTTCCGAAAATCTAAGATTGAGCTAATCCAGCTTATTTATTTTTTCAGTTATTTGATCTTTGAAGTAATA
>CAYGRM010000002.1:0-37542 GCA_964352225.1 uncultured Saprospiraceae bacterium
GTCTCGTCTCCATCGCTGACGGGGGCTGGGAGATAGATTTACAATTTTGATTTTCCATGAATTTATTTTTGATCAATTTCTATTTTCGTTTTTACCAAAATAAAAACGAGCCAACGAATGTATAAATTACTTTCGTCAGCTCGCTATTTTTTTATAAAAAATCTAAAACCTGAATTTCAGATTAATTAAAATAATCTTTCATTCTATCGAAAAACCCTTTTTCAGATTTCCCTGGAAGAGGATCGAAGTTTTTGCTATCTCTCATTTTTTCTAATAATTGTCTATCATCATCAGAAAGCGTTTTTGGTGTCCAAATATTGACATGAATCAATTGGTCACCTACACCATAAGTTTGCACACCAGGTAATCCTTTTCCTCTTAATCTAAACATTTTACCTGCTTGCGTTCCTGCTGGAATTTTGATTTTTGCATTTTTTCCAGTTTCAATAGTTGGTACTTCAATTGAGGTTCCCAAAGCTGCATCTGCAAAATTCAAGTACAATTCATAGATTACATTTTGACCATCTCGCTGCAAACTTTCATGTGGAATCTCTTCGATGCTCACCAATAAATCTCCATTTGCACCTCCTTTAGCTCCTGCATTTCCTTTGCCCCTCATCGACAACTGCATGCCTTCACCTACTCCTGCTGGAATTTCAATTTCTATGGTTTCTTCGCCATTTGTTTTTCCGACTCCACTACACGTTCCACATTTTGCAGTAATCTGCTGTCCTGACCCTGCGCAAGTTGGACAAGCAACAGTCGTTTGCATTTGACCTAAGAAAGTACTCTTCACTTGACGTACATAACCTGATCCTCGACAAGTTCCACAAGTGGTAACTGAACGAGCATCTTTTGCTCCACTTCCGCTACAAGTTTTACAAGTAATTTGCTTCTTGACTTTGATTTTTTTAGTGACACCATTTGCGATGTCTTCCAAAGTCAATTTTACTTTAATTCGAAGGTTACTTCCTCTTTGCCCCTGAGCACGTCGGCCACCACCTCCACCTCCTCCCCCGAAGAAGGATTCAAAAGGGCTTCCACCATCACCAAAAATATCTCCAAACTGAGAAAAAATATCTTCCATTGTCATACCTCCACGGCCTCCTCCACCAAAACCACCTTGCTGCCCCATTCCTGCGTGACCAAATCTATCGTACCGAGCTTTTTTATCTCCATCACTCAACACTTCGTACGCCTCTGCCGCTTCTTTAAATTTCTCTTCCGCTTCTTTATCGTCTGGATTTCTATCCGGATGATACTTCATTGCAATCTTCCGGTAAGCTTTTTTGATGGTCGATTCATCTGCTGATTTCGACACACCTAAAACTTCATAATAATCTCTTTTTGCCATGTTTACCATTTTCTGCCGCCTATTTTAATTTTTTAGAAAAAAATAATCAACAATAATTTGTGTTTAAAAAAATGTAAGGTGTTGGGTAATGGATTTTCACAATTGAACTTCATCCATAATTATCTTAAATTCAGAACCTTACTTCCCGACCACAACTTTCGCATAACGCAAAATTGCATCTTTCAAATAATACCCTCTCTCCACAGTATCTATTACTTTTCCTTTCATGTCTTCAGATGGAGCTGGAATTTCAGTAATTGCTTCATGCAATTCTGGATCAAATTCTTCTCCATTTGAGTCCATTGGCTTCATTCCTTTTTGTTGTAAAGTGGTGAACAGTTTATTGTAAACCATCATTACTCCTTCACTAAATGGTTCTACATTATTTTCGTCCTCTGCATTTTTTTTCGCTCTGTCAAAATCGTCCAAAACTGGCAATAAAGCTGACAAGGTGTCCCTATTGGCAGTTCCCATCATATTCAATTTTTCTTTGACTGTTCGTCGTTTGTAATTGTCGAACTCTGCAGCGAGGCGCAAATATTTATCTTTTAACTCCGCAATTTGAGAATCTTTGTCATTCTCTTCAGTTGATTCTTCTTGCAAATCCTCATTCTCTATTCCATTTTCAGCTTTTCCCTCTCCATTTTCAAGGATTTGGTCTTCTAATGCTTCAACCTGATCTTTTTCAGAAGATTTTCCTTTTTTGCTCATTATATCTCTGATTTTATTTATCATTTATTTTAAATAATTAATACACGTTATTTTGGCATAGTAACATCAAAACCTCTGCCATTGGGTGTTTTAGGTCATTTTGGCAGTTCGTAGTACAGCCTACTATGAGTCATTTTTATGGTGATTTTTTCTTTTGGTTGGGCGACTTGGAAAGTCTTTGAACGGAGAACTACTCGGAGAATCGCCTAACGGAGCGCAAAATTACGCTTTTTTTAATATTTCTTTCCATTTTCCGTTCTCTGCTATTTCTTTAATTGTTTGATTTCGTTTCACGAGAAGTTGCGTCATATATTTTTCCAAAATTAGGTGATTGAAAAGTTTCCCCAACCATCCAAAAGGTGACTCAAAATCGAAAACATCTTGCATTTCCGTTTCTCCATTTTTTTCTAAAAATATATGATCGTGAGTGAATTTCCGAAATGCTCCTCTGGTCATTTCATCTCGAAATGAATTAGGATAATCAAAGTGTGATATTTTAGCTGTTAACTTTTGTTTGATCCCAAAATGAGTTGCTTGCCAAGTGACCTCTTCGTGAATTTCGATGAGTCCTTCTGTTCTTCCTGCAATGGCTTTTTCATTAGTTTGTTGCATTGAAACCTGGTGCAAATCAATACTGCGGGAGAGATCGAAACAGATTTCTTTTGCTGCTTTTATTTTTGTTGAAATTTGAATAATTGGCATTGTAGCTATGATTTAAAATAATCACCAAACGCTAAAAACCTCCTTCCTCATTTTAATCTATCAAACTTAATTCTTTCTTTTCTACAACTTTTTTTTCATCATTAGGATATAACCATCTGATCAAAATTGGAATCAATAATAAATCTCCAACTAACGCACTTACTAAGGTTACACTAATCAATAATCCCACTACTACACTTGGAGGATGAATAGAAAAAAGCAACACTAAAAATCCAAAAAATAAAATCAACGTAGTCAAACAAATTGCTTTTCCTGTTTCTAAGAAAGTAATATGTAAAGATTCTTCTGTACTTAGTCCTTTATTTTTAGCTAGTTTAAATTTACTTAAAAAGTGAATGGTATCGTCCACCGCAATTCCAAAAACGACTGCGAAAATTATCGAAATCCCTGCCTCTAATTCAATTCCTAAAAACCCTAACAATGCTCCTGCAAGAAGTAGCGGAACCAAATTTGGGATTAATGAAATTATCAGCATTCGCCAATTTTGAAATAAAAAGGCCATTAGCAAACTCACCATCAAAACTGCTCCTCCCAATCCTTGCAGCAAACTTGTTCGAACATATTCAGAATTTTTATCCAAAATCAAACCTGTTCCAGTTTGCTTTACTTGAATGATAGTGGAGTCCACATTTTCATCAATCCAAGTGTCTAAATCATCGGTAATCGCAGCAATCTTATCTCTACCTACATCCAACATGTTAGTAGCAATTCGTGCTTTTTTATTATCTCTACTGGTGAAGATTTTTGTGGAGGCTTGAGGGATTTTTTCCGCCGCTTTTTGATATTTTAAAAATTGTGCCTTAGTCTCTGGAATTTTATAGGCCTCTTTTTTATTGCCTTTGTACATTCGGTTTAAACTTTTATACGCGGAAGTAACAGAGGTAGTTGACCGAAGTTCTGGAATAGTACTAATCTTTTTTTCGATCTTATCCATCTCTTGTAGCACTTCAAAATCAGAAGCTAGATAATCTCCTTGAGCAAAAACAGCTAATTCAACCGGACGAAATCCAGCATAGTTTTTTTCAAAGAATAAAAAGTCTTCTGTTAATTTTTCGCGAAGGGGAAGATTAGTTTCGATTCTATAATCAGTCGTAATCAGACTAATTCCCCAAGCACATAACAATATACTTACGAATGCTCCTACTGCTATCTTATTACCATTGTTTTTTGTAAAAAGGTAAGTCTGATTCATCAATTTCCCCCAAAAGGCTTCCCCTTTTCCAAGTTTGATTAATTGCTTTTCATCATACATCGACAGTAAAGCTGTTGTAAAAAAGATAACGGTGATGTACGCCACCATCACGCCCATTGCCGCATTCCAACCAAATTCTTTAATCGGAACCACTTTACTTGTAGAAAGGGCTGCGAAACCAATTGCAGTTGTAACTGATGTCAATAGCGTAGCCAAACCAATTTCCTTAACCGTTACACTAAGCGCATCTTTTTTGGAAAAACCTTTTTTGAGTTCATCAATATATTTGGACATAATATGGACTACATCGGAAGTTCCAACGATCACCATCAATACTGGATAAAGCGCCGCCATAGCATTCAAAGGACGCCCCAAAGCTCCAAGTAATCCAAAAAACAAAATCAACCCTGCTCCAATCGACGTTAATGAGATCAATACTCCTGGTACTTTTCTAAAAATCCAAAGCATCACCAACGCCACCAAAAATGCAGAAATAATTGTCGAAACAATAATCTCTCTTTGTTGCATTTCTGCCATCTCTTTTTGGAAATTAGCAGCACCTAGAAAATGATAATTTTCAAAATTATATGAGCGAACTAAATTATCTAGTGCAGGCATCAATATTTTGGATTCATCAACGGAAACGGATGCCTGAGTTTTCAAGGAAACGACCATCGATTTTCCATCTTTTGAAATCAATGAATTAACGAAGCGCTCATCTTCTAAGATCCTTTTTTTATCTCGTTCATAATAATCAGGATTATCAATATGAATAGCAGGAGTCGAGGTTATCCCAAAAGGTGTTTTGAGGGGATAAGAGACTTTCGTCAATGAAAAACTTTCTTCAATATATTTTAAGTCCCTCGCCTTTAAGGTCAAGTCATGAAAATCTTCTAAGAACTTTTCTTCAAAGACTCCATCCTTCCTTTCAACAGCTACTAAAAGAAAATTCACATCCGTCTCAAACTCCTTTATAAAGTCTTGAAAAAAGGCTAGATCCTCATCTCCTTCGGGAAAAAATTGTTCGAGATAAAAAGTAAATCTTAACTGTGTAGCAAAATAAAGACTTGCTAAAATAAGTCCTGAAAAGATTAATAATATTGTTCGTCGAGTAATGGTATTCATAAAAAAGAATTCATGTTCGTTTCTAAATTTGCTGAGCCAAATACGTAATAAAAAAAACAAGGAATAGTTTTTCTAAAACACCTTTTTTATTCTAAAAAGAACAAATATCAATTGTATTTGATGTTTTATAACACTAAAATTACAAAAGTAAAATGTCTGTAACCTATTATTAAAATTTTCAATTCTATTTTGTACCTTAACCTTCTGATTATCAACGACAAACTAACATTATTATGATACTTAATATACTTTCCAATTTTACAGATTTATCTTTTTTAAGCCGGATTCTAATTGTTGTCATCGTAAGTGGTTTCATGCCTTTGACTGCGATGAGTTTTTTTTGGTTTATGCGTCAAAAAAAACAACAAGATTTTGAAAAGAATCTCCGGGAGATGGGAATTTCCTCCAGTCGAAGAGTTCAAGACACGTATTCTTTTTCAAATTATTTTTTGCCAGTCTCTTTTGCGTTTTTGATTTGTTTGTTAGCAAGTGCATTTTTTGTTTTTACCGAAGACTTTGCAGAGAACTTGAAAGATAGTTTATTGCTTACAGGGAATGCTTATGGAAGCGGCGACAATTCTCTGATCATCAACCAAAGTTTAGTTGTTTTGGGTTTTGCCTTTTTTGGGTCATTCATTTGGTCTGCACAGCAAATCATCCGAAGGTTGATTGCTTATGATTTGTCTCCAAGTGTTTATTATAGTGCTGGAGTTCGAATTATCTTAGCTTGTTTAGTTGCTTTAGTTTTCTCCTTTTTGCTAGGAAAAACGAGTACTTTCCAATTGGATACTTCGATTGCAGTAATTGCATTTTTGACCGGAATGTTTCCTCAGCGAATTTTGAGTTCGATGGTTAACTTTTATAAAGATTGGCTCAACCCAGACGAATTGAATACCGATACCTTATCACTTTACAAAATCGAAGGAATGAGTCTAGGACACAAAGAAAGATTAGAAGAAGTTGGTATTGATAATGCTCAAAATTTAGCAACAGCAAGTTTGACAAGACTGCTCATCGAAACACCTTACGAAGCTCGTCAAATTTTGGATTGGATCGGCCAAGCCAAACTAGTTTGCTATGCAAAAAACGATGTGGACAAGTTACGTAGCGTAGGGATTCGATCTATTTTTGATTTTAAAAAAGGAAATAAGTCCAGAGTAGCACTTCGTGAAATTTCAGATTCGATAGGAATAGTCTCTCCATTATTAGAAGTCATTGCAGAGCAAGTAGAAGCGGATAAGGGCATTGATAATTTGTATAAATTTCATGTCAATGTGGATGATCCCAATCAAGACATTTCCTTAGAGGAAATTAATTCGAATGCTGATGAAGATGCTGTTGGGTGATCTTGGGGAATATCGAATACGGATTTGAGAAGTTTGACTATATTTCTCATAGCTTTCTTTAGTAGAGTTGGTCAAACTTCTCAAATTATAAATCCTTATTCTTAAATCGATATTCCCAAAATATATAACTTCTTTCCTCTTTTTCTCGTTTAAAAAACTGTGGCATTCTTAATTTAGTAAAATGCAAGATTAAAAAATGAGAATTTTTTCACTTATACTGCTTTCCCTGATTTGGAGTGCAACTCTTATAGCACAAGCTCCTGCTATGAAAAAAAGTGAAAACATTGTTCCTAATCCTAGTTTTGAAAAATATTCGAGTACTCCGATTGGATGGTTTTACAAAGGAAAACATTTTACTGATGTGATGAAATATTGGAGTTCAGCAACGGGATCATCTCCTGATGTTTTTGGTTCCAGAATTCGAGTTCCTGCACATTGGGCGGCCAAAGGTTTTGGTCTCCAAAAACCAAGAACGGGAGAGTCGATGGTCGGGATCACCGTTTTTGGATGTGAAGATGGAAAACCTCATTGTAGAGAGTATATTCAAATCCAACTGAGGGAACCATTGATTATTGGCCAAAATTATTCAGTTGAATTTTACACCAGCCATTTGCCTCGTTCCATTCAAGTAAATAATCTCGGGATGTTTTTTTCTACAAAAAAATATGATGAGATTTTAGATATTCCAATTAAAGAGACTCCTCAGTTTTTTTCTAAAAATATTATAAAAGCAGGACACGGAGAGTGGGCAAAAGTTAATGGAGAATTTCAAGCAGAAACGGATGCAGAGTTTCTAATCATCGGAAATTTCTTTCCCGATAGTTTGACCACCACTAATATCACAAATCCTAATTCTCTAAAGTATGGCTACTATTATATTGATGATATTTTAGTCAAAAAAGAACCACCATTTTTAGATGTTCCCGAAGAGAATAAAATCTCAACTTGGGAACCTATCCAAGAAGGAAAAATTATCCGACTTGAAAATATCTTTTTTGATATTGATGAGGCTGAGCTATTGCCACATTCTCATATCGAATTACAAAAACTATTAAACCTTCTCCAAACTTATCCAGATATGATTATCGAAATAAGTGGCCATACAGACATTGATGGAGATGACAAATACAACTTGCAATTATCAACCCGTAGAGCAAAGGCAGTAGTCGAATATTTAATTTCAGAAGGCATCTCTCCTCACCGTACATTGTACAATGGATACGGAAGTTCTAAACCCATAGCAGAAAATCATACTGCTCTAGGAAAGCAGTTAAATAGGCGTGTTGAATTTTTAATTTTAAAAAAATGAAATTCTACGTTATATTTGTATTGAATTAAAAATTAACGAACCTAAATAAACGACTACTCTTCTTTATTTTCCAACATGTTTAATTGGAATGAAAAACGCGCCTGCGATTTTCAAACAAATTTTTTATTTTTTAATACTTCAAATATGAGTGTAAATAAAATCAAAAGTCATTGGAATGAACGTTGGGTAAAAGTAAAAGCGAAAGCTCCTACTAAAAAATGCAACTATTATTTCTCAGACTATGGTCGACTGAAAAGTGTCGACAAAATGTCCGGCAATGAAAAATTGCTGAAGGGGTCCCTAATGAAACAAGGATTCATGCAATTAAATTTGAAACTAGAAGACGGCGTTCGGCAAGGCTTCTATGTTCATCAATTAGTTGCGAATGCCTTTCTAAAAAAAGAAAAAGGTAAAAATATGTTAATTCATATTGATGGCAACAAGTTGAACAACTATTGGGAAAATTTAAAACGAGTCGACCGAAAAGGAATGACTGAGCATCAAATTAATCAAGGAGTTTACTTGCACGAAAACAGAAAAATGCCTTCTCATGCAAAAATGAATGAGACTAAAGTTCGGCTGCTCAAGAAGAGATTACAAGAAGGAAAGACCAAACGAAAAGTTTTGGCAAAAAGTTTTGGCATCACAGAAACACAAGTAAGACGAATTGAAAAAGGTGAGAATTGGGGACACGTTACCGTTGATTAATTACTTGAAATTATCCCAACAACCTTTATCATATTCAACCCAAACAAAGCATAATAACCTCTTGATTAATATGTTTGTCGAAAACATAAATTAATCTTAATATTGACCTGATGATTTTTTTCATCAGGTCAACTTATTTTTAGACACATGTTGAAATCTTATTTTAGGAAAAACGAAATTGAAGCTGGATGCGATGAAGCAGGTAGAGGCTGTTTGGCTGGGCCTGTTTTTGCGGCAGCCGTAATTTTACCAAAAAAGTTCAAACACCCTCTTCTAAATGATTCAAAATTGATGACAGAGAAGCATCGTGAGCTACTTCGACCAATCATCGAAGAAAAAGCGATTGCTTGGGCCGTAGCACAAGTCGCCCCTTTGGAAATAGATGACGTGAATATTTTAAATGCTTCTTTTTTAGCAATGCATCGAGCTGTGGATCAATTGGAGGTCACTCCATCTTTATTATTAATTGATGGAAATAGATTTAACGCATATCCAAATATTGCGCATGAATGCATTATAAAAGGGGATAGTAAATTTCGTTCAATTGCGGCGGCTTCTGTTTTGGCTAAAACTTATCGAGATGATTTTATGAAAAATTTAGCGCAGCAATTTCCTGATTACGGTTGGATTTCCAATAAAGGTTACCCTACAAAAGCGCACCGAGCTGCAATCAAAATTCACGGAGCGACAAAGCATCATCGAATGACATTTCGATTGTTGGCTGATGAAGAATAGTTTTTTGCCGCAGACTTAAGCTGACTTTTTTTTATGGCTTTTAGCTGACCTATTTCATAAAATATAAAGTCTGTGAAAAGTCATAAAAAGTCAGCTTAAGTCTGCGGCAAAAAACTACTGCAAAAACGGATTAAACTGCTTCTCATGCCCAATCGTCGTCGCTTGCATATGTCCAGAGTAAACTTTCACATCATCTCCTAATGGCAAAAATTTATTTTTAATTACAGAAATTAATGTTGGAAAATCTCCTCCTGGCAAATCTGTTCGCCCAATACTCTCTCGAAATAAAACATCTCCTGCAATTAGGTATTTGTCTTTTTTACTGAAAAAAGAAATGCTCGCAGGAGAATGTCCTGGTGTGAAAAGTGTTTCCAATTCAGTATTTCCAAATCTAATAATATCTCCTTCTTCGATAAATTTTGTTGCCGCAGGCGAAGGTTCTGGAAATGGGATTCCATAACTTTGGCTAATCATCGGAGCAGCTTCCAATACAGGAATTTCGCCTCGATGAATTTCCAATTCTAAATCATATTTCTCTGCCACAAATCGATTTCCAAAAATATGATCGAGGTGACAATGCGTATTGATAAGTCGCACCGGTTTTAAATTATTTTTTTCAATAAAATCAACCAATTGATCTTTTTCATTCTGAGTAAAACACCCTGGATCTATAATGATACATTCTTTGGTCTCATCATGTAAAATGTAGGTGTTCTCCTGAAAAGGATTAAAGGTAAATTTGGCAACAAGACTCATCTTTTTTCGTTTTTAATTAATACTATGAAATTTTGTATTCAAGGCTGCAAATAAAATCAATTTACGTGAATTCATCAAACAATAGATTTATATTAATGTTGTATTTGAGAATTTGATTTTACTAGAAAAAGTTTCACCTTAAAAATGAATTAAAAAAGAGATAATTTTCTTTGATTTACTCACCTAAATACTCTTTTTTTCGTCGTTAAAATTAAGGATCTTCATAGCACCTATTTTATCACTACACAATTCTGAACTATGCGACTGCAAAAATATTTACTTCTCTTCTTCGCTACCTGCTTTTGCACCTTGTCATTTGCCCAAACCAATCAAGTAGAATTTGGGAAGAACCGAGTTCAATATCATGATGATTTTGATGATTGGTTGATGTATGAAAGTTATAACTTCATCACCTATTGGTATGGAAAAGGAAGAAATATCGGTCAGTCAGTTGTGTTGATGGCAGAGCAAGACTACGATGGCATTCAAAATATTTTGGAACATCGGATGAATGATAAAATTGAAATTATCGTCTATACTGATATTACAGATTTGAAGCAAAGTAATATTGGAAGCGAGGAAGCCTTTGTGAATACTGGTGGTCAAACTAAAATTGTCGGTAATAAAATTTTTGTTCACTTTGATGGAAATCATAATAATTTACGTCGACAAGTTCGAGAAGGAATTGCTTCCGTTTATTTGAATGCAATGTTGTTTGGTGCCAACTTGCAAGAGATTGTTCAGAATGCGGTGATGATGAATTTGCCGATGTGGTTTAAAGATGGATTGATTTCATATGTTGGAGAAGAGTGGAATACGGAATTAGATAATCGGTTGCGCGATGTGATTTTGCACGAAGATTTTGAAGACTTCGAAGACATCGCTGAAAAGTATCCGAAACTTGCTGGTCATGCTTTATGGTACTACATTGGTCAAAATTATGGAAAAAGTACGGTGAGTAATTTACTCTATTTGACCAGAATTAATCGAAGTGTGGAGAGTGGATTTTTGTACGTACTCGGTAGTTCTTATAATCGAACTTTGGATAGTTGGATGATGTATTTTCGACAGAGATACAAAGCTGAAGCGAAAGGATTAGCTGAAATCGAAGGAGAAAATATAAGCATAAAAAATAAACGTAAACTTCCTTTGACTCAAGTCAAAATTAGTCCTGATGGGGAAAAAATTGCCTACGTTGCAAATGAAATTGGAAAGTATAAAGTCTATATTCAAGACCTTCAAACAGGCAAACGACAGTTCGTTACTAAAGGTGGTTTTAGAAATGCCTTCCAAGCAACTGATTATAATTATCCTTTGCTAGCTTGGAATCCAAATAACATGGAACTGGGAATCATTATAGAAAGAAGAGATGTCATCAAAACTATTCAGTATGATTTAAATACTAAGAAAAAAATAACAGATTTTTTAGATCCACAGTATGATCGAATTTTTAGTATGGACTATATCAATACTGGTAAGTTAGTTTTATCTGCACAGGTAAATGGCTATTCTGATATTTTCACTTATACCTTTTCAACTCGACAAACAGCAAGAATCACTAATGATTTTTGGGACGACTTGAATGCCTCGTTTGTGAAAATTCACGGACAGAAAGGAATCCTTTTCTCTTCGAATCGCCAGGATGTAATGATGGAACGAAGTAAGTTAGACTCGATTCTTCCAACTAATACTTTTGATTTATTTTATTATAGTTTTGATAAAAACTCCAATGAGTTAGTTCGAGTGACGAACACACCTTTGGCAAATGAGTGGAAAGCAACTCAAGTCGATAGCACTTGGTTTACTTACATTAGCGATGAAAGTGGAATTTTTAATCGTCAGTCAGGTTACTTGGAAGACTACGTTGCTTATTATGAAAAAACACATCACTTAAACGATGGATCAAAAATCGTCTTACATCAAGATTCAACTTTAGCGAGTTTGGATAGTACGATGATCGACTCTACCACTTTTCAACCAATAGTAAAAACGCGAGCACTCGTTCAAAATAATACCAACTACAATCGAAACATCGTTGAGCAACATACCGCTCCACGATCAGGTAAATTAGTAGAAACTGTTTTTGCAGATGATGCTTATAAAGTATACATCCGAGCGATGAATCCTGAAAAAACAACAGAGCCCCGAACAACTCGCTTCAATAGACAAAAATTAAAACAACAGGAAAGTCTCGATGGCGATCTCGAACCAGAAATCAAAGAGAGCAATGTTGGTATCCAAATTTTGGAAGAAGCTGAAACACAGGAGCCGATCGAGGTTGCAGATATTCCAGTTGAAAAACAGGATACTAATAAAATCGACATTGATAATTATATGTTCCAAAGTGAATTTGACGAGGAAGAAACACCTGCTGAAATCGTTGTAGTAGAAAAAGATAAAGGCGAATTAAAATTACAAAGAGTTCCAACAGAAACTAATCCCATCGCAGTAACTCAAGATGACAAAAATAAATTGGTCACCTTCCGACCTGCGCGAATAGTTCCTTATCGTTTAAAATTCAAAACAGATTTTATCACCACTACTTTAGACAATAGTTTATTGTTTGGTGGCTTAGATACTTATGCAGGAGAACGACAAGAATTTTCTTATCCGCCTCCAGGCATTTTATTGAAAGCAAATTTCAAAGATTTATTTGAAGATTATATTGTGGAAGGTGGTGTTCGACTACCTACTACGTTCAATGGAACTGAATTCTTTTTATTATTTGATAATAAAAAAGGTCGAATGGATAAGCGATTTGCGGTGTATCGAAAATCAGCTCGATATAATTTACCACCAATTGCTAACTCTCCAAATCCGAAACTTCGGGAGACTAGTTTTATTGGATATTTTGAAGCTCGATATCCTTTGGACATTTTTAGAAGTATTCGAGCATCCTCGACTTTGAGATTGGATAATCAGATTCTACTTTCGACAGATGCAATTTCTTTGAGTGCCCCCGTTAATCCTGAGCAGCGGTTAGGACTTAAATTAGAATATGTTTTTGACAACACTTTAGATGTTGCCATTAATATCAAAAATGGAACTCGATATAAATTTTCCGCAGAGGTTATCAAAAGATTTGATGTAGAATTAATTGATGATTTCAAAGTAGATTTAGGAACAGGTTTTATGACAGTTTTAGGAGTTGATGCTCGTCATTATCAACGGTTGGACAAACGATCTATTCTGGCCATGAGATTCGCAGCAGCTACTTCTTTTGGTTCTGAAAATATTTTATACACCTTAGGTGGAGTCGATGGTTGGTTATTTCCATCATTCAATAATGAAATTGATTATCCCGCTTCTGACAAATTTGCTTACCAAACTTTAGCAAATAACATTCGTGGTTTCAGAAATAATATTCGAAATGGAAGTTCTTACGCATTATTCAATGCTGAATTAAGAATCCCCATTATCACCTATTTTTCTAATTCAATTCGGTCTTCATTTTTTAGAAATTTACAAGTGACTGGCTTCTTCGATGTAGGAACTGCTTGGCAAGGTTTAACTCCATTTAGTGATGAAAATCCACTAAATACTACTTTCGTAACTGGTGCCAATGCACCTGTTCAAATCAAGGTTAATTATTTTAGAGATCCGATTGTAGCTGGTTATGGATTTGGAGTACGCAGTATGTTGTTTGGATATTTTATTCGATTGGATTATGGTTGGGGAATTGAGACGAGAGTGATACAAGATCCAAGATGGCATTTTGCGATGGGGCTGGACTTTTAGAAAATTTATTTTCACAAAAAAAGGTGATTGCAATTAGTTGCAATCACCTTTTTCTCTTTTATAAAAAATGAATGAGTTTTAGTTTTAAACCAAATTTCAAATAAAATCCTTACCTTCAAAATACAATCAAACAACAATATTTATGTCTGGATTTTTGCAAAAAATCATCTTTGTTAGTTTCTTACTTATTTGCATTTCATCGTGTAGAGAATCTTCACCTAACAATACTCCTACAAATAATCCTCCTGAAGTAAAAACACCTTCAACGACTCAACCGATTCCAACGATCACAAAAAAAAAGGATTGCGAAATCCAAAGAAAGATATTGGAGGGTAATCAAAAATTAGTCGATGGAAAAAACACTTTAGTTTGTATCGTTGCCGATGAAAAGGAGAGTCACCGAATCTTAGAAATTTACAATACTTCCACTTGCGAGTTGATCAAAAGCGAAATGCTACCTATCAATATCAGCCCTGATTTCCCCTACTTAATTGCAGATATTATTTATAATAAAAATAGTCATTTGGTAGCGATCAAAGGCTACGGCGCAATTTATTGTTACGATGTCGAAAATCAAAAATTGATGGATGCCTTGATTCCTGATTTCCTAAATGAAAGAATTGCGGTGGATGCTTCTTCTGGAAGTATTAAACATTTGGAGGTTTGGGAAAACTATTTGATTGGTTATGCAACGGATATTGGTGCATTTGTATTTGACTTGACTGACACCGCGAATCCTAAAAATCTTTTACCTGCTGCGGAATTTGATTTGAGTGAAGGAGAAGGTGAAGATTTTACCTCTTTATTTTTCTTAAAATCCCAAAATGGAAAGAATACTTATCAAGCTATTTCACCAAATTACGATTATGATAATTTTAAATTTCAAATCAATCCTCTCTTTGAAACGCCAAAGGATATAGAGATTTCTATTCCAAAAAAAGACCAAGACAATCGCTTTATTATTTTAAAATTAAAAGATAAAAGTGTTTTTGTAGTTGACATGGAAACTCAAAAAAATGTAGCTTTGCCTGACCAAATCAAAAATAAAACCACCCAGGAAATTTTAAAATGGTTAAAAAAATAGCCATAGATTTTGACTGACTTTTTTCATGACTTTTCACAGACCTCACTTATTCCTCTGCGAAAAGTTGTAAAAAAAAGTTAGTCAAAGTCTGTGGCAAAAAATTCCATCATGCAAATTTTAAATTTAGATACCTATTCCATTTTCGTTGGCGACATTTGGAAGCACCTTCAGCAATTTTTATCAGAAAAAAAATACTCTCACACTTTTATCCTCGTCGATGAAAATACCATGGAATGTTGCTTGCCGATTTTTTTTGAAAAAATAAAAAATACCCATTCAGAAATTATCATCATCCCCCCTGGCGAAACTTTTAAAACCCTCGATACTTGCCAACACATTTGGAGTGAACTCATGCGAATGAATGCTGATCGAAAATCATTGCTCATCAATTTGGGTGGCGGTGTGATTGGCGATATGGGTGGATTTTGTGCAGCTACTTATAAGCGTGGAATTGACTTTATTCAAATTCCTACCACCTTGCTTTCACAAGTCGATTCTTCGATTGGCGGAAAGCTCGGAATTGATTTTGATCATGTAAAAAATAGCATTGGTATTTTTCAAAATCCACAAGCCGTCTTTATTGATCCGATTTTTTTTGACACTTTGCCGATCGAAGAAATAAGAAGTGGAATGGCTGAAATGTTGAAACATGGTTTGATTCAAAATGCAGCGCATTGGGAGGAACTTTTGGAAATTGAAAATTTGGAAAAGGTGGATTGGGAAAAATATATTCCGACTTCGCTAAAAGTCAAACAACATATCGTCGATGAAGATCCTTTTGAAAAAAATATTCGGAAGGCACTTAATTTTGGACACACGATTGGGCATGCGGTGGAGACTTTATTTTTGGAAACGGAGAAACCACTTCGACATGGGGAAGCAATCGCGATTGGAATGATGTGTGAGGCATTTTTATCTTTTAAAAAAGCTGGCTTACCTGAAAATGAATTCAAAATCATCTTTGACTTTTTCCAAAAAAAATATCCGCAAGTTCATTTGCCGAAAGAAGATTTCCCCACTTTAATTAATTGGATGAGGAAGGATAAAAAAAATGAAAATGATGCGATTAATTTTACAATGTTGAAAGGGATTGGAGAAATGTTGATTAATCAGACTTGTGAGGAAGGGGAAATTTTGGAGACCCTTGAATTTTATAATGCGCATTCAAAAAATTAACTCTTGACTCCTAAATCCATCACGCAGCAAGCTGCAATAAAGAATGAACGCAGAGACGGAGAGGCGCAGAGAATTTTTCTTCGAAAAATTTAAAACTCTGCGCCTCTCCGTCTCTGCGTTCAATTTTTTTTTTGCAGCGGAAATTTTTTCATTAATCAATCAGAACGCCCAACTCTTTCACCAACTCCTCATACCGCTCAAACGCATCCTTCCCTGGCATCTGATCCGCCCGATTTACTACACCATACAAATAGCTAATTTGCGAAAGCAACTTTGGTTGTGTGTATCTTCCTTTCGATTGAACGAAAGCATCTTCTAATTTTTTCAAAGCCGTTTTTTCCTCAGAATCAGTTTTTAATTCCTTCATCTTTTCCTCAATTTCGTTCGCTTCTTTTTTTGCTTTGGAATGTAACGCTACAATTTGAAGCGCCAAAGCTTCTTGTTTTTTCATATCCTCCATTGTCACCCCTTCTTCCAAAATTCTAGGATCAGCCATCAACTCAAATGATTGCCGCAGTTCCTCTTTTCCGATTTGCAAGACGACCGTATATTTTCCAGGCGCAGCGAGCGGCCCATTTCGATAGGCACGTTTTTTATCTTTGTCCCACGCACCTGAATGTTTCATATCCCAGCGGAAACGATGAGTACCTTTATCATTATTCAATTTTGTATTGATGGAATAAGTGAATTCCTCTGTGGACATATTTCGTCTAGTTTCTTCTTTTTTCGCTAAGTCTTTTGGAGTAAAAGTACGGATGGTTTTTCCTCCTGCATCTTCGATATGAAGTAAGAAGGTAGAGTCAATTTTATTAGGTAAAAAATAATCAATGATGACAGACGGCGCCGGGTAATTATGATCTATTTTCGAATCAACTCCCGACGGTCGGTAGCGATAACGGTAAGTATTTCTTGGTTGAAAAAGGTGTGCTGTTTTTTGATCCAGCCTATCAAAATTTTGGCGAAGCGAACTTATATCATCGACTATTTGAAAACCTCTTCCCATCGTTGATAACACTAAATCGTTACGATGGATTTTAATATCTGTGATCGGCGTGACTGGTAAATTTTGTTGAAATGACTCCCAATTTTTTCCATCATCTAAAGAAATATACATTCCAAATTCTGTTCCTGCGTACAACAATCCTGCTTGTTTTGGATCCTCTCGAACCACTCGAACAGGATAGTCATTTGGAATTCCATTTTTTCCATTAGTCAAAAGTTCCCAGCTTTTTCCGTAATCATTTGTTTTGAAGATGTATGGTTTCCAATCACCTAGTTGATAACGAAGAACGGAGAAGTAGGCTTTCGCTGGATCGTGATTTGATGGTTCTACAGAATCTACTCGACCTCCTTTTTCTAATTTTTTAGGCGTGACATTTTTCCAATTTTTGCCTCCATCTTGAGTGACATGAACTGGGCCATCGTTGGCACCTACCCAAATTACACCTTGCTTAATTTTTGATTCTTGAATCGAATAAATAGTGCTATAAAATTCTTCGCCTGTGATGTCATTCGTAATTGGCGAACCTGAAAGCATTTGTTTGTCTGCTTCAAAAGCAGTCAAATCGGGAGAGATAATTTCCCAGGTTTTTCCCTCGTCAGTTGTCTTATGAACAAACTGCGAAGTATGATAAATCACTTTGGAGTCATGCGGCGAAACATGAATCGGAGACACTCTTTGAAATCGAAATTTCAAATCTTTTGGATTGTGCCCATACATATTTCGAGCACCCACATCGTAGCGTTTTTCTTGCCCTGATATTTTATTAAAAACACTAAAACGACCTTTGCAATTAGAGTAAACGATATTTGAATTATCTGGATTTGGAACTGCTGGACCAGTTTCGCAACCTCCAGTATTCATCACATAACCGATGCCACCTGCTTGATGGGAAGTCGGCGGGACACTTGGAACAGAGACGGTTGAGTAATTATCTTGCTGTCCTGCGTAGAGCCAATATGGTGTTTGATTATCGACTTCGACTTGGTAGAGTTCAGCAGTCGGTTGATTGAATTGAGTACTCCAAGTTTTGCCTCCGTTGTGGGTGACATTTGCGCCTCCATCGTTGGCTTGTACAAAGAGATTGGAGTTATTTGGGTTAATCCACATGTCATGGTTATCACCATGAGGCGTTTGCATTCTATTCCAGTTTTTTCCTCCATTTATTGATTTATAAAAACTAGTAGAGTTGACATAAACTGTTTCCACATCATTAGGATCAGCTTCCACATTGCAATAATAAAATGGTCGATCAGTCAATCCAAATTCATCAGAAACATGTACAAAACTTTCACCTTGATCATCACTTCGATAAAGTCCTGCAACGTCTGCCGGTGAAGCTTCAACCAATGCATATAAAACTTTGGAGTCGGCAGCTGAAACTGCGAGATCTATTTTTCCCATCAAAGCAGGTAACCCTTTTCCCATTTTTTCCCAAGTGTCACCTCCGTCGATGGAGCGGTAAATTCCACTTTGTTCTCCACCGCTGATGATAGTCCAAGGTTTTCGTTCTCCTCGCCAAGCTGCTGCGTAAATGATATTTGGATTAGTTGGCATAAATTCGACATCGACAATTCCTGTGGTATCAGAAATGTGCAAGACATTTTTCCAAGTTGCTCCACCGTCTGTTGTTCGGTAAACTCCTCGCTCTTTGTTGGGTTGAAATGCTTGCCCGATGGCTGCGACAAAAACAGTATTATGATCTTGAGGATGAATTTCTACAGCTCCGATTTGACCTACTTTTTTGAGACCGATGTGCTTCCATGTTTTGCCCGCGTTGATTGATTTATAAACTCCTTTTCCCGTAATGACATTACTTCGCAAACCATCAGAACCTGTTCCGACATAAACTATATTTGGATCATTTTGGGCAACTTGAATTGCGCCGATGGAAGGAGTTTCGAAAAACCCGTCGGAGACATTTTGCCAAGAAATTCCATAGTCTTCTGTTTTCCAAACACCTCCGCCAGTTGCTCCCATGTAGAAAGTATTGGGCATGGAAGCAACTCCTGTAACGGCTGTGACTCGACCTCCACGAGTTGGTCCGACGTAGCGGTATTGGAAAATGTCAAAATTAGTTTGTGCAAAAGATTCGATGGTTCCTAAAAACGAAAGGATTAGAATAAAGGTAAAATTGATTCTCATAATGAAATGTTTTTTTTCGAAGATAGGAGAAAAAATGCATTTCAATAATAATACAAACCTTAAATAATTATTTTTCAAATGGGTGAGAATGCGGGACTTGAAAAGTCCCGCTACATTTTTATAAATCAAAACCGATATCTCTTCGGAAATACTTTCCTTCGAAATCGATCTGCTCTGCATTCTTTTTTGAAACTTCCAAGGCTGCTTTGAAATCTTCTCCATAGGAAGTTACTGCTAAAACTCGTCCTCCGTTGGTTAAGATTTTTCCATCTTCTTCTCTAGTTCCTGCATGAAAAAGGATGCTATCATCGATGGAATTTAATCCATGCATTTCCTTTCCTTTTTCATAGCTTCTGGATAACCTCCTGAAACTAAAAACATCGTAGTCGCTGCTCGTTCGTCAATCTCAATTGTTTCATTTTCTAAAGTTCCTTCTCCGACCGCCTTCATCAATTGTGCTAAATCATTTTTTAATCTTGGGAAAACAACTTCCGTTTCAGGGTCGCCCATTCTGCAATTATATTCAATCACGTAAGGTTCATTATTGACTCGAATCAATCCGATGAAAATAAATCCTTTGTAATCAAAACCTCTTTCTTGAATTCCTTTGATCGTTGGTTTGATAATTCTTTCTTCGACTTTATCCATCAACACTTTATCCACAAATGGAACGGGGGAAACTGCGCCCATTCCGCCAGTATTTAATCCTTCGTCATTTTCACCGATGCGTTTGTAGTCTTTTGCGATGGGTAGAATTTTATAACTTTTTCCATCTGTCAAAACAAAAACGGAAAATTCGATGCCATCTAAAAATTCTTCTATGACGACTTTTGCTCCAGCATTTCCAAATTTTCCACTCAACATTTCTTTGAATTCTTTTTGCGCTTCTTCGATGGTTGGTAAAATTAAAACACCTTTTCCCGCAGCTAATCCATCCGCTTTCAAAACGATTGGAGGCGTTTGCGTAGCAATATATTTTAAGCCTTGTTCTAAGGTTACAGCTTCAAATTCCTCATACCCAGCAGTTGGAATATTTTGTTCCGCCATGAATATTTTTCCAAAAGATTTACTTCCTTCCAATTTTGCTCCTTCTTTTGAAGGACCAATAACAGGCACATTTTTCAACTCAACATCGTTTTTGAAAAAATCATAAATTCCTAAAACCAATGGTTCTTCTGGACCAACGACTACTATATCGATCTCATTTTCCAAAACGAAAGATTTGATTTGATCGAAGTCTTTGATATTGAGTGCGACATTAGTTCCACAAGTTGCAGTTCCCGCATTCCCAGGTGCAATAAATAATTTTTTACAAAGTGGACTTTGAGCAAATTTCCAAGAGAAGGCATGTTCTCTTCCGCCGCTTCCGAGTAGTAAAATATTCATGTTTATTTTTTTTGCAAAGATAATGTTGCCGTCGACTTTAGTCCGCTTGAATGATATATATTTTTGAAAAAATATAAAAGAGGTGCTCATCATTTTCTGACAAACACCTCTTTTGTTTTTTATTCGGCCAAAACCAAATCTACGTTTTGTAGGAATATTTTCTAATCAATTAATGTGATTTTCATCATATTGGTTCGATGTCTTGCTTTTAGCGGCATACTTCCAGTATTAATGACTACATCTCCTTTTTGGACTATTTTACTCTTTTTCAAAATCTCAGAAAGGTCATAAATCGTCTCATCTGTAGAAGTAAATTTATCATAGTAAAAACAATTTACACCCCAAACCAAACTTAATGTATTTAGCATATGATTACTATCTGAGAACACGTACATCTTCGCTTCAGGTCTGTAACTTGATACTTTGAAAGCAGTATATCCCGAACTTGTTACACCTAAAATAGCTTTTGCACCAACCTCTTCAGCTGTTTTTGCAGCATTTCTACATATCGCATCTGATAAAAATGTTCTTGATTTTGAAGACAGTTTTGGTTGCCGTTCTCTGGTTAATTTATATCCTTTTTCTGCTTCGGCAATTATTTTATTCATCGCTTCCACTACTTTTTCAGGATGTAATCCTACGGAAGTTTCTCCACTCAACATTACAGCATCTGCTCCGTCTAAAACTGCATTAGCGACATCTGTTACTTCTGCACGAGTTGGAATTGGGTTGGTAATCATACTATCCATCATGTGAGTGGCAACGATAACTGGTCGAGCTCGCTGACGGCATTTCATGATAATTTGTTTTTGCAAATTTGGAAGTTGTTCAATTGGCACTTCAATTCCTAAATCTCCACGGGCAACCATAATTCCATTGGACGCTTTGATAATTTTATCAATCCGCTCAATGGCTTCAGGTTTTTCGATTTTGGACATCACTTTAGCTTTGTGTCCAGCCTTTTGAATAATTGCTTCTAATTCTTTCACATCTTTTGCGGAACGCACAAAAGAAAGTGCAATCCAATTAATGGAAGGAATCGTCAACATATAAGCTAAATCCTTTCTATCTTTTTCTGTCAGGGAAGGTAAAGAGATACTTGTATTGGGAAGGTTGACTCCCTTATTTGATGATAAAGTTCCTCCGAATAAAACTTTTAATTCTACTCTATCTTTTTTATTCGTTTTGATTACTTCAAACATCAATTTACCATCATCAACTAAAACCTTTTCCCCTACTTTTACATCACTTGCAAATTGTGGATAAGACATATAAATTGCCTCTTTCGTTCCAATACACTCTTCATTGACAAAAGTTAGTTTGTCTCCTGGTTTCAGTAGTAAAGCATTATCCTTAATTTTCCCAACTCTTAGTTTTGGCCCTTGCAGGTCAGCCAAAGTACTCACGTGCAAATTATATTTTTCATTAATATAATTAATATTATTAATGACTTGTAAATGATCCTCATAACTACCGTGTGAAAAATTCAACCGAAAAACATTAACCCCTGCCTTAACAAGTTCTAATAGTTTTTCATAGGAGCTACAAGCTGGACCAACAGTTGCTACAATTTTCGTATTTTGATGGTTAACTATTTCCATAATTTTGGAATTTAAAAAACGTGATTTGATTTGTTACTTTAATAAAAGCTGACAGTCATACAATTGTGTGTACGAATAAACTTAGTGTAAGTTTTACAATTAGAATTGTAAAAGTACATTTACTAATTGTTTTATCAAAAGTTGAAATGTAAAAAAATGCATAAAAACTTTGGTTATCAGTAGACTTATGGTTTATTTTGCACAGCATTTTATTAACAATGCTTGTTCTTTTTTACTTTTTTGATTTTGAATTTTCTCAAATCAAAGTTGCTGCAAGGCAAAAGAAATAAAAATAAGAGGGAATTTTTCAAAGTAAAAAAAAATAAGCTCAAAAGCGTATTAAATATGTCAAGTATTGCAGAAAGAGTAAACAAAATTATCGTTGACAAATTAGGTGTTGATGATTCAGAAGTTGTGCCTACAGCTAGTTTTACTAATGATTTAGGTGCAGATTCATTAGATACTGTTGAATTAATCATGGAATTCGAAAAAGAATTCAATGTAAATATTCCAGACGAGCAAGCTGAGAATATTGCAACAGTAGGAGATGCTATCACTTACTTGGAGAGCAAAGTTGAAGCTTAATTTCACTTTTCTTCAAAATTCAAATAACGATTGAGTTATTTAACCATTCCACAAATCAGAAGGAGAACTTTCTGGTTTGTGGTTTTTTCTACAAATTATTCTTTTCCCAAAATATTTCTTGCTGATAGATTCTTAAGAGAATTTCTTTAATGAATCTCCTTTTTTTCGAAAAATACCATTTAATTATTCCTAAAACATTACGTTGATAAGTTCCTAAAATTTATTCATCTACATGTTGAAACCAATAATACTAAAAATATGAGAAGGGTTGTTGTAACTGGATTAGGGGCAATGACCCCAATTGGAAATACCGTTCAAGCATACTTGGAAGGATTACAAAATGGAGTCAGCGGAGCTGGTTTGATTACTCAGTTTGATGCGAGTTTGTTTAAAACTCAGTTTGCTTGTGAGGTAAAAGGTTTTGACGTGGAGGAACATATGCATCGAAGAGATGCTCGCCGAATTGACCGATTCACTCAATTTGCTATGGTAGTTACAGATGAGGCAATGAAAGATTCTGGCTTAGATGTAGAAAAAATAGACTTAGATAGAGCAGGTGTCATTTGGGCATCAGGAATTGGAGGTCTTCACACTTTGGAGGAAGAGGTGGAGACATTTTTGAGTGGTGATGGAACTCCAAGATATAATCCTTTTGTCATTCCTAAAATTATTGGAGATATTGCTGCAGGTCATATTTCAATAAAATTTGGCTTTCGAGGAGTAAATTATTCTACCGTTTCGGCATGTGCCTCATCTTCACACGCTATTAGTAATGCCATGGATTATATTCGATTAGGTAGAGCTGATGTTGTTCTTACTGGAGGATCAGAAGCGACAGTAGCAAAACTTTGTATTGGAGGATTTAACTCTATGAAAGCTCTTTCTACCCGTAATGATGATTTCAAAACAGCATCTAGACCTTTTGATTTAGATAGAGATGGATTTGTTCTAGGAGAAGGTGCTGCTGGCTTAGTTTTAGAAGAATACGAACATGCTAAAAAGCGTGGTGCAAAAATATATGCCGAAATAGTTGGTGCAGGTGCAACTGCTGATGCTTATCATATCACCGCACCACACCCTGAAGGGTTGGGAGCAAGAAATGTGATGAAGATGGCATTAAATGATGCAAAAATGAATCCTGAGGACATAGATTACGTAAACGTACACGGTACATCTACTCCATTAGGAGATATTGCTGAAACCAAAGCAATTCGAGGTGTATTTGGAGATCATGCTTATAACATGAATATTAGTTCAACGAAATCTATGACTGGCCACTTATTAGGTGCCGCAGGAGCGATCGAATCTGTTGCTGGAATTTTAGCAATCCATCATAGTTTCGTACCTCCTACAATTAATCATTTTACAGACGATCCAGCTCTTGATAATAAATTAAATTTGACATTCAATGAAGCTCAGGAACGAGAAGTAAATGCCATTTTAAGTAATACTTTTGGGTTCGGAGGACATAACTCTTCCGTCATTTTTAAGAAGTTAAAAGACTAAAAGTTCATCTAATTATATTTTCTTATTTGTATTTTTACGAAGAGAAAACACATTTTAAAGAAATTAATTTGAATTTTTGAGCTCAAACTCATCAATTCAAACAAGACATATAATTTACAATAGCACTTCGTTCAGGTATTTATTTTTTGATGTGCAATTAAATTTTGGTTATTAGGTTGTTATTTTTGACATCTTATTTTAGCTGCACGAAGTGTTTATTTTTTTGAGGTTTACATGTTTTCCTTTTCAAAAAAAAACTATTCAATAGATAGTCGTTTTTTTACTTATAATTCGACTACCTACGTAATAACCTGATAACCAGAGATTTGTAAATAAGTACTAACCTATAATTAGTGCTTCAAAAATTAATTAACCTTTGAATTTCTTATTTAGGTTCTACAACTTTTATCTATCCGATGATAAAGGTTTAGCCAAAAAAATGAGAAACTTGATTGGCTTTACGCCATCAAAACTCTCAATCTTTAAATTAGCCTTCTACCACAAGTCTGCTTCTAATGATAAGGTGAATGCCATCACTAGCAATGAAAGGCTAGAATACCTAGGGGATGCTGTCTTGGGAACTATTGTCGCCGAGTACCTTTTCAAAAAGTACCCAAACAAAGACGAAGGCTTTCTTACTAAAATGCGCTCCAAAATTGTGAAGCGCCAATCACTCAACAAAATTGCGGACAAAATGGGATTGGATGTCATTCTGAATGAATACAATCAAACTCGTTTGAGTCGCTCGATGTTGGGTAATGCACTCGAAGCATTGGTAGGTGCGGTGTACCTCGAATGTGGTTACAATGGAACGAAACGATATGTGATCAATAAAATTTTAAGATCATATCTCGATATTCACGAATTGGAAGAATACGACGACAATTACAAAAGTCAACTTCTGGAACATTGCCAAAAAAACGGGCAAGTGGTCACTTACAAAATGTTGGCTAAGTACAAATTCGATAAGCGTGATCGCTTTAAAGTAGCGGTGATGATCGATGGAAAAAAATTAGCTACTGCTGATGACTTTAATAAAAAAAGTGCGGAACAAACTGCTTCTGAAAAAGCAATGTTTACACTCGGTTTAATTAACTCTACCAAACAAAAAAAGAGTGAAAGTGCAAATGCATAGCTATAGATTTTGAAGTTTATTTCAAATAAAAAGAGCGCAAAGGATTGAATTCATTGCGCTCTTTTTATTTTTGTAAAAAATCTAAATCACTTTGTGGACAATTCAACAAATACTTTCTTTTTCCCCTGATACTGGAGTTGCTCAACGAGGCCAAGAACTCGCAACAACCCGAAAGTGGCGGAACCTTCAAGGTAATGAAAACACTATTTGGGGAGAGTGTAAAAGTAGCGGTGCCTCCCACTACTTAGTAGCTATTGATGTGAAAGGGCCTCATTTTAAATGCAATTGTCCAAGTAAAAAACCTTGCAAACATGCGATTGGTTTGATGCTTTTGGTTGCTAATAATTCAGATGCAGTTCAAATCACAGCTGAATATCCAGATTGGGTGGATGAGTGGCTAAATAAAAAAACATCAAATAAAACCAATGAGATAAATACTGAAGAGGAAGAAATCATTCAACATGAACGTGAAGTAGCCAAACAAAAAAATCGAAATAAAAGATTACTCCAAATGGAAACAGGTCTGGAGGAACTAGAGGTTTGGTTAACTGATACCATTCGTCAAGGATTGGCATCCACGGAACGCCAAGGATATGATTTTTGGTACGATATCTCAGCTCGAATGGTCGATGCTAAATTAGGTGGTTTAGGCAAAAAAATCGAAGCTATGCAACTCCTCCAAGGTGGAAAGATTAATTGGGTAGATAAGATGCTCACCCAAATGACTGAATTGTATTTAGTCGCTAAGGGTTTTAAAAACTTAGAAAAACTACCTCCTCTGCTCCAACAAGAATTACTTTCCGTTGCAGGAATCAATATCAAAAAAGAGGAAGTTTTAGAACAAGAAAGTATTCGAGATGAATGGATGGTCATGGGACAAATCGAAGGTGTAGAGGATCGATTAAACTTTCGACGAGTTTGGTTACAAGGACAAAAAACCAAGCAAAATGCATTGATTTTAGATTACGTATTTGGTGATGCAGGTTTCCCTAATCATTTTCCAACGGGAAGTATTCTGAAAGGTGAATTGTGCTTTTATCCCTCTTCATTTCCCCTTCGAGCGATAGTAAGATTGCCATTTGATATTTTGAATGAACCTCGACCTCTGAGTGGTTTTTCTGATTTTAAAAAATTTTCTACAGCTTATTCTGAAGCTCTTTTTGCTAATCCTTGGCTCCTCGACTTCCCAGCTTGCTTCGAAAATGTCACGCCGGTTAGAAAGAAAAACCAATTATTTATTTTGGATAAAAATAACCTTCAATTAGAAGTCTTGAATCAAGGTCAGAATGGATGGAAACTACTCGCAATGAGTGGAGGCTATCCTATTAAGATTTTTGGAGAATGGACTGGAGATATTTTTATTCCTTTGAGTGCGGAGAGCGAGCAGAGGTTGGTTGCTTTTTAAAATAAAAAGAAAGGAAGGCAGGGAAAATCAATAATATTTTTCATAAAAAAAATGAGGTACAATAACAATAGTATTAATGTACCTCATTTTTAAAAGCAATCAATTTGTTTTTAAATGTAGCAAGCTATCCTTAAGACACTTTCTCACTTACCAATACAAATGCTGGTGGAATATTTAATGGAACGAAACTTACGTCCACATTCCCAAAGATGTTTTGATAGAACTTTTTAGTCAGCAAGGAATAATGAACTTGAATATATAACGCATTATCTTTCATATTTTCTTTACTGGTTCGAATAATGCTCAAAGCTAACTCTTCTGGAAAAGCAACATATGGAATTGCTGAAATAATATAATCAGCTTTTCCTAAGTTATTTTTAGCTAAATATTCGCCAAGTTTCTCTGCTGAATCTTCTACGATAATCAATCGATCATCATGAAGTGTACTTCGCATTTGATCACAAAATTTCTCGTTCACTTCGAAAGAAAGCAATTTTGCATCATCTTTCATATGTCTAAGAATATGTTTCGTGATCACTCCATCTCCAGCTCCAAGCTCTACAATTACATCTGCTTTTTCAAAATCTACAGGCTTTATCATTCCCTTACAAAGAAACTTTGAGCTCCTTGTAATCGTTCCAACAGACTTTATATTTTTTATACTTTCTCTAAAGAATTCAATTTTTTTCATCTATTAAACTTGTTTTATGTTGACGAAGATGAGATTTTTATTTAGAGTAAACAAATTATCATTATTAAAACTCGACAAACGCAGCTTTGATCTCTCTAGTTGTTTCAATTTCTACTTTTCATGGACTTTTCTTTACAAGGTTATATTGCTATCAGAATTAGATATCTGTGAATATTCGCTTTAAAATAAAGGGCATATAAACAAAAAAAGACTTGTTAGCTATAGCCAACAAGTCTTTTTATATTTTTAAAAAACAAAACTAGCTTTCCTTAGATTCGGCTTCTTTTGCTTTTTGCATGTCAATTTTATTCAACAACAAGGCTGCTTTCATCAAGAAATCATCTCTGTGATTATGAAATTCTTGAAACACCATTAATAATCTTGCTGCATCAAATGAAGCAGATCTTGGTACTACTTGTCGAGCTGCAATTGGGTGCATCCAGTATTCTTCGTTATTTGATCGAAGCATGCTACTTGCAATATCGAATCCAATCACAACTGCTAATTTATTCAAAGAGAATAAATAATTAGTTTCTTTGATAATGTCTTTTTGCAAATCGATAATATTAATTCGATCAAATCGAACTCGCGATTTTTCACAAAGGAATAAATCTCTTCGACCATCAAAAGTTACAATGTCGGTGATTCTATATTTTTGAAAGCATTTACCAAAGAAGGCTCTAATCCATCTTTGAGCTGGACGTAACTGACCAAATGCATCATCTAGTTCTCGATCATATATTTGATATGTTTCGTCAAACTCTCGAATTCTTTTGGTTTTCATATTGACCACTTCCTTGACACGGTCAATTGTATTACCCAATTCGTTAGTTTTGGCAGTTACTGTTACGATGTCTACATCGACAGCGACAGTCATACTCTCTAAAAAGATTCTTTTTGTTTGTGGTTCAAAAACCAACAATGCCACTTCATGAATGGCATAAAAATTTGGAGGTCCTCCATAGATATTTCCAAATTTCAATTCTAAAAATGCAATGTTCTGATTCACGGTTTTCTATTTAATAATAAGTATTACAAAAATAATATTTTCAAATGGTTTTCCTCTTTTTCTTTTGTTTTTATTCAACTTTAAGTAAAAATGTACCAAATTTTATATGTATTCAACATTTGACTTAAAATTATTATATATTTTAAGTCAAATGTTACACAAATAAAAATTTTCCGCTATCATATATTTTTTCATCATCAGCGAAAATTTCTCCTCCATTCATCATATTACCAATCATATCCCAATGAATTGGAGATACATTCTTTCCACCACATTGACCATAAGACTGTCCTATTGCCATATGAATGGTACCTCCTATTTTTTCATCAAATAAAATATTCTTAGTGAATTTATTGATATTATAATTTGTCCCGATGGCTGCTTCTCCAAAATTTCGGGTTCCTTTCATCTTAAATATCTTATCTAAAAATATTTGACCTCGCTTAGCTTCCCATTTTTCGATGTATCCATCTTTCACCCAAAGTGTGACTCCTTCCACCTCATGTCCCATATAAACTGCTGGATAAGAAAAATTTACCACTCCATTAACTGAATTTTCCACGGGTGAAGTATACACTTCGCCGGATGGCATATTTGTTTGCCCATCTGAATTAATCCAAGTTCTTCCTTTGGTAGAAAAACTAATATCAATTCCGTCTCCTTTGTATTGTACTTTTTCACGCTTATTCAAAACGTCAACAATCTTTTTTTGAAACTTTCGAACTTTCATCCACTCTGCTTTTGGATCATCCTTATATAAGTGACAAGCACCAAAGACAAAAGTCTCATATTCTTCTAAAGACATACCGGCATTTTGGGCAGCTGCCATAGTAGGATATTGACATAAGTTGCGTCGCAAGTCAAGAGTTCCAGTTCTTTTAAAATAAGTTTTGGAAATGTTTGCGTGAGCATCTTTTTTAACCTTGACTTTTTTGGAATCCACGCTTTGATTTTCCATCAAATTAAATGGAGCACGGATATGAAGGTAAGCATTGAATTTTTCCATTGCCCTTTTATAAAAAGGGGAAACATATTCAAGTTGTGATTTTTTGGCCTCTTCGAAAAAGATTCTACTCTTTCCTTGAAATTCCATATCTACTTCCACATGAGCACCTGCGCGAATTGCGGATCGGTAAACTTCTCGAACTAACGGTTCGGCTAATGTTGTAGTTTGTACAAAAAGCTGGTCGCCTCTTTTTATTTCTAAACAATACTTGACCAACAGGTTAGCATATTTGCTAAGGATTGTGTCCATAGAAAATGTATGTATTATTGAATGAGGAAAATACGATTCATTTATTTTATTAAGTTCTAAAAAAAAGAGAGACTTTTTAAAATAGATACTTCGCTTAGCGTTTTCCTTCTTTTTTGGGGATTTCAATTATTCGTTAAAAGTATAAAAAACAAAATGTAAAATGAACTTTAGTTAGACGAAATTTCATCTACCAATGTTTCACTTGATGTGGATATCGAACTGCATAAAATTCTTTTACTTTTTTCTCCAACAAATCTCGAAAATCATCAATATTTTCTTTCGTCTTAGCTGATATAAAAACGTTATCGTGATCGAACTCATTTTTCAATCGAGACTTCAATTCGGTTACTATTTCAACTTTGGTTGCCTCATCTACTAGATCATCAAAATACCGCTCTCGGTACAAATCTATTTTATTAAAAACTAAGATAGTTGGTTTTTCCAAAGCCCCTAATTCTTTTAACGTCGCATTTACAGTTCGCAACTGATCCTCAAAGTAAGGATGTGCAATATCCACCACATGAATCAGAATATCACTCTCTCGAACTTCGTCTAATGTTGACTTAAAACTCTCCACCAAATGATGGGGTAATTTTCGTATAAATCCAACTGTATCAGAAAGCAAAAATGGCATTCGATCCAAAACAACTTTCCGAACTGTTGTATCTAATGTGGCAAATAATTTGTCCTCTGCAAATACATCAGACTTACTCAACACATTCATTAAAGTTGATTTCCCAACATTCGTATAACCGACCAAGGCCACTCGAACTTGCCGACTTCGCTGCTTCCGTTGAGTGGTATTTTGTTGATCAATCTTTTCTAACTGTTTTTTCAACAATGCAATCTTATCCCGCACAATCCTTCTATCTGTCTCGATCTCTTTCTCCCCTGGCCCACGCATTCCGATACCTCCACGTTGCCGTTCCAAGTGAGTCCAAAGTCCTCGAAGTCGCGGTAACATGTATTGCATTTGAGCTAATTCGACTTGTGTTTTGGCTTGAGCAGTTTGCGCTCGACTGGCGAAGATGTCAAGGATCAACGTACTTCGATCGACCAATTTCACTTTGAGAATTTCTTCTAAAATACTCGCTTGCTTACCACTCAAATCATCATCGAAAATGACTAAACCGATGTCTTCATGGTCTTCGACATATTGACGAATTTCTTCGATTTTTCCAGATCCAACAAAAGTCCGACGATCAGGTGTTTGCATTTTTTGGGTAAATCTTTTTTTAGTTACAGCACCTGCGGTGAGAGCTAAAAATTCTAACTCATCCAAATATTCTTTGACTTGATCTTCGGTCTGGTCTTGGGTAATCACGCCAACAATGACTGCGTACTCGGTTTCTTTTTTAAGACCAGTTTTAGGTTTTTCTCCTAAATTCCATTCATTGTTAGTTTGGTCAGTATTACCTTTTCTCGGTAGATTGCTTTTATTTCTCATATTTCTTTTCTTTATCTATTCTGATTATTTACTCCTAATTGAATTATTTTTGAATTTTATTCCAACAAACAAACCAATAAAAATGCTATTGAAATGAATATTAAATCTGAATAACTCTCTATGCTATCTATTTTTATAAAAAACCTCACCGAACCCAATCCTCAGGGTTCAATCTAGCCTTATCTCGCCACACTTCAAAGTGGACTTCCGAAACATTTGATTTTCGATCCATCGCAACGGTTCCGATATTTTCCATCGTTCCGACTTGATCTCCTTTTTTGACAAACACTTCCCCTAAATTAGAGTAGACGGTATAATAATCACCATGCTGAATAATCAACATGTTTTGATACCCCGGAATAAATTGTTTACTAACTACTTTTCCTTCAAAAACAGCGAAAACTTTTGCATTTTGTTCTGTTCGAATATCTATTCCATTATTGGTGATTTGTATCCTAGGAAGAGTTGGGTGTTGTTGTTTTCCAAAACGTCGGGTCACTACTCCATTTTTCACAGGCTGAGGTAACTGACCTCGATTATTTCTAAAATCTCCGGTCAATCTATCTAGTGCGATAGTATCATCTTTTTGTGGTTTTTTATTGACATCCTTTTCGTTGGCTTTTTTGTCTCGTTCATTCTTTCGGCGAGCAGCCATATCTTTTCTAATGACTTTTTCGATAGCTTGGTTGAGGCCTTCGTGATCAGTTTGTTTTTTACGCAATTCACTTTTGAGACGTTTCTCATCTTTTCGAAGTGTTCGGAGTAATTTTGATTTATCTCCCAATTCTGCGTTCAAAATATTAGCCTGTTTTTCAACTGAAGCAATTAACCCTTCTTTTTCCATTTTAGTTTCTTGAAGTTGAGCTTTTTTAATGGTCAACGTTTCTTTGGTTTCGAGAATCAGTTGGGCTTGCTTTTTTCGATACTCATCATATTGTTTTAAATATTGCCAGCGCTGAAAACCTTGATTTATACTTTCTGCTGAAAATATAAATCCAAGATCGCTACTATTTTTTTTCCTTCGATAGGCTTGCCGTAAAAGTTCGCCGTATTCTTTTTCCAATCGATCAATATCCCCCGTCAATGACTCGACCACATCGGAAGCTCGATTCATACTTAAGTCTGTAATTTCAATTTCCTTCCGAAGTGTGGAAACTAATAATTCTCGTTGTTGAATTTGTTTGCGAAGGGTAATGAAACGATCAAGAGCCGCCGCTTTTGTTTTTGTAGTTTTGTTTAAAAGGTTGGAAGTCAATTGAATGTCCTTGAGTAATTTTCGGCGACGATCTTCTAAATCTTTTCTGATTTGTGCGTTAGAAAAATTAATGCAGAAAACCCCTAACAATACAATTACAAAAACCTTTTTACTCCAAAAACTGATGCGGTTGGTAGTTTCGCTAATCGACTCTTTTATATCTTTTTGGAATCTCAAATTTTATGCTCTTGGGTTCGTTAATTTTCACATCAGACAAATTTATGTCCATGTCGATATTATTGGTGTTTTTTCCAGACACACTAAGATTACGAAAATACGAAAAAATCTGTTCATCTTCTAGTTCTTCGTAATCTTCAAAAGTCATCTTGAAAGTTTGGTCATTTCTCACATCAGAAAATTTCATTTCATTCAATCGATAAGATGTTCCATCCATCCAATACTCGGCTCGCACATTATCCTTTTCTACAAAAAGATGGTGTTGATTATCTTTAATTTCGGAGTCAGGCTTGAGGTTGGAAAGATAGAGTACATTGCCCAAAAGGATAGTTTGAATTGCTTCAAAACTCGAAGGCATATTATATTTTTTTTCAAAAAAATCTAAATCTTTAATAGCATATTCTTTGGCTTGACGGTTGATAATATAAACTGAATCAGTTGTAATTTGTGCTCGGACTGCTTCCACGCCTGCCTTTTTTACTACAAACCAAATCAGACTATCTTTCCGCATTCGGATGTAGGAAGTGAATTTGATCTTTTCATTATCATCTTCGTAATTGATTTTTGCTTTGGCGGTTAGCCACTCTGCTTCGACTTCATTTTTACCCAATGCTTTCAATAAAAAGGTCGTTGACTTTTCTGAAATGTCTTGTTCAGTTGGAATGACTTTTTTGCTTCTACAACCGGTGACGAGCAATCCAATTAAAAAGATGTACAATGAGATTTTAAAAGATATTTGCATTTACTTTTTTTATAAAAAACGTTTCTTAGGTGAGTTGTATTTCTTAAGGAAAAAATATTTTCAATTAGAATATGGATGATGCGAATGCTATTTTTCTTTTTCCTTTTTGTTTAATTCTGTCATAGTATGTGCGAGGCCAATTGTTCCAAACAGCTTCACCCCTTCGCTTGCTCTTTTTATGATCGCAGGCAACTTGTCTTGCTCACTAGAATCCCATTTCCCCAATACGAAATCTACTTGTTGTCCTTTTTGAAAATCATTCCCAATTCCAAAACGGATGCGTGCATAATTATTTCCACCCGTCATTTGGTCAATACTTTTCAAACCATTATGACCTCCATCAGAACCTTTCCCTCGCAATCGCAAAACGCCTAAATCTAAATTCATATCATCAACAATGACCAACAAATTTTTCTTTTCGATTTTCTTTTTAGTTAGCCACGCACGAACGGCTTTCCCACTCAAATTCATGTACGTGGAAGGCTTCAATAATACGAAAGTTCGACCTTTGTGCTTGAATTCTGCCAAGTCTCCTAGGGAGTCATTTTTGAAATTGACATCAAATTCTTTCGCCAAAGCATCGACTACATCAAAGCCAATATTGTGTCTCGTATTATCATATTCTGCGCCCATATTACCTAGGCCTACAATCAAATATTTCATCGGATCAGGTTCTTCTTTTTTCTTTGAAAAATCAAACAGGTTTTTTAGCCAGTTCAACATAAGTTTTAAGTATTGGTTCGTAGGACGACTCCTCGAGTCGTTTATCTTAAATTTAGCAACGACTCCAAGAGTCATTTTTCATGAAATGCGATTGCAAAAGTAAGTATTTGAATGTAAACATGCTCGCTCAATTTAAGTTTCATAAAAATTTTAAATCTGTGAAAGCAATGAAAAGCTTCCATTCACTTTTCCATTTCTCAAAGTCAAAATATTTCCAAATTGCAAAAACACAAACTCACTTTGATGTGGTCTGAGGAAAACGAAATCATCGACTTGAAGTTCATTTTTTGAAGATGAATTAATCATCGTTTGATTCGTGCTTGAACCATATAATTTATTTTCAGATACTCCCTTTGGATAGTAATAATCTGCTTTCCAAAATCCTCCGTAGATAAAATAAGATTGTCGATTTTTTTTGTTTAAAAAATTAAAAAGGCCTTTAAAGTTTTCGATTCCAGGAATCGTGGTGTTTTTCATTTTTTTCAAAACTGGTGTTGCGATGAAACATGCAGGTACATATTTTTTCAAAGTTGGAATGTCAAAAGTGGTTGGTTTGACTAAACATGAACCTGCTGAAATATCGTTGAGGTAGGAGTTTTTATTTTCATGTAATTGTACGGTGGGACTTCCTGCGCCATTAAAAGTGAGTGCCTCGTGAAACAAATTGGGAAATTCATTTTTCAACAAATCAATACATTTACCATAAAAGTCATTTGCCTTTTTAAAGGCTGTTTTTTGGGATATTAATATTTTTGGAAGTTTTACTATGTGTGGATCGTAGCCCATGAAGCCGCTGAATTCTACATGACTCGAATTGCTTTGAATGAGTCTTAATGCTTCTTTTAATTTCTCTAAACTTGCGAATCCTCCTCTTCGTAATCCGACGTCAATTTCAAGATTGAGTCTTATTTTTTGATTAATCTTTTTTGCTAAAAAAATATATTCCTCGACTCGTCGAGAGGTATCTACGAGCCATTGCAATTGTTTTGTTGGAGAAAAACCGTTAGGCGTTTCTAAGGTATGATAATAATATGCTGCGGTTTTAATGGGTATTGGTTTTCCTAAAAGAATGTCGATTGTACTATCGTGAATTTTCGAAAGGTGAGATAAAAATGGTTGATGAAAAACCATTAATTTTTTAGTGTTTGCTTTTTGGATGATGTAGTCGATTAGTTCGGGAGAAGGCAATGATTTGACTACGATTCGGAAGTTTATATTTGGTTGAAGTGATGATTCTAAGGTTTCGATATTTTGATCTAGTTGGTCTAAATCAATTAGAAGAGAGGGGATGGCTCTTGGTTGGTTTTTTAATTCTTGGTTTAATGATTCGAAGTATTTTTGTTTCATTGTTGTAGCTGCTGACTTTATTCGGTAGTATTTTTTTTTGCTGCTGACTACAGTCAGCAACTACTTTAACAATAGTGATTTTAAATATGGGCTCATAAAAATTTGCTCAGGATCTTGCTCTGATCGATATTTTAAAAAGTCAGGCATCTTTGGATAGAGTTCTAACAATTCATTTACATTTCTAGTGTGCAACTTTCCCCAATGTGGACGCCCTTCATGTGCCTTGAATATATCTTCCATTTTTTGAAAATATGCCTCATGTTTTTTCTTCGAATAAACATGACAAGCGATGTACGCAGAATCTCGTCCAAAGGCAGGACTCAAATAAATATCATCTGCTTTGACAAATCTATTCTCAATGGGAAAATGAACTTGAAATTCATTTTTCTCAAAACTTTGTTTTATTTCTTTCATCACTTCTTCGTAGGCTTCGATCGGAATATTGTATTCCATTTCGTTAAATCGGACTGCTCGAACGGTTGCATAAATGTGGTGACTGTAAGCACGTTTCACAACTTTAGAAAGTGTCTTCGCAGAGATCTCAGAAACCCATCTATTTTTGGAAGGGAAAAAATGTGCAACTTCACAAAGGATTTTAAAACCTAAATTTTCCAAAATATATTCTTGAAAAAAACTTCCGATTCCTATTTTATCCACTTCTTCATTTGTGATATTTGCTTTTTTAGTAAGTACCGTATCGGTGTAGGGTAGCCAGTATAATTCAAAATTACGAGTTGCCTGATTGATCGATTTGTACATTTTTAAAACTTCCGTTAAACTTGATTTTTCATAAACCATTTTGAGTTTATAACTTGGTAAACATTGCAAAGTAATTTGAGTAATGATTCCCAAGGCTCCAAGTGAAACTTGCGCCGCTTTAAATAAAGCTACATTTTCCTCTGCAGAACATTCAACTATTTCCCCAAGTCCATTTATAAATCGAATCATTCGAACTTGCGTGCTGATTGTTCCAAAATCTGCTCCTGTTCCATGCGTTCCTGTGCTGATTGTTCCTGCAATAGATTGCGCATCAATATCTCCTAAATTTTCCATGGCCAAACCTTCAGCGTGAAGTATCTCTCCCAACTTCTTGAGTTTAGTTCCTCCTTTTACAGTTGCTAGGTTTGTTGATTTATCGACATGAACTAAACCTTGATATTTATCAAGGCTAATTAAAATATCATTGGTTACGCAAAGTTTGGTGAAGGAATGACCTGATCCGATGGTTCGAATTTTTTGCTTTTTATCCAAAGCAGTTTTGACGATTTGTTGAATCGCTTGTTCTGATTCTGGAAATAAAACTTCAGTTGGATTCCATTTTTCTAGGCCTGACCAGTTTTTCATTTTTGCCAAAATTACATTGGAGAAATATTATAAACTCGATTCAATTTATACAAAACAGGTTTGCTCGGGCTCACATCTATCTCAAATGAAGCAATCGAAATATTCAATAAATATAGTCCATCTGAAATTTCATCTTTGACAAAAATCAATTCTGAAATCGTACAATTTTCACGCGGCGCATTTGGGTACTGCCAAAAAGTATGATGTGATAAAAGTTCTCCTTTATCTTCTTCACGATCTACCGAAGGCAAATCAATTAGTAAATGTTGTACACCACAATCTACCAAATATTGAGTCGCTTCATGATGAACATAGGTTGGATTAGTTCCTGAATAATTCTTTTTAAGTTTTTTCTTTTTGTTGGGTAAAGTTCGAATAACGATAGCTTCTGCTTCATTTTTTTCAAAAAGAGATTCGAGTTGTTCTTTGAAAATTACATGATCACCATTCTCCATTTCAGTTGGAGTGACCGAAATTAATTTTGCTAAAAAATGAAATTTTTGAAGTGACTGATTAATCGAAAATTTTTCTTTAGCGATGTGTCCGACACATTCGGTGTGAGTTCCATTTCCATGTGGATTTAATTTTACATTCATAAAATTAACTGGTCCATATTTTGTCGAACCAATAAAATCACCTGCCACAACTGGCCAAGTTTGCATGCGTGGAGCATAGAAACAATTGACCGTTTGATCGCCGGCCTCGAGTGGAATGGAAATGTCAAGCGGCTGAGTAAGATCTGCTTCGTAACTTTTATTTCCTTTTTCAACGGTAACTTTCATGTGTTTTTAATTTTCTCAAAAATAAAAAAAAATGGCAACCTCTTTCGAAG
>CAYGRM010000002.1:37552-70096 GCA_964352225.1 uncultured Saprospiraceae bacterium
GAAATCCCAAAACCATTTTTTACATTTTCAATTTTGCTTTTACCATTGCTCCTACGTCCATTGAGTCATCGAAGTAAAGCAACGTTTTCTTTTCAAAAATAAATTGGTACCCATTTTCTTTAGCTACTGCTTTGATTGCATCATTTACTTCATCCAAGATTGGTTGCAATTCTTTTGCCTCCCGTTCTTGTAATTGTTTGATCATGTCTTGCTCGAATTTAGCAATCTCTTGACCTTTTTTTTCTAATTTTTTAGCTTCAGTTTCTAAGTCCTTCTGAGTTATAGTCCCTTGGTCTCTTTGAGCCAATAACTGTTGCTCTTTGGTTTGGTAATCTTTTACCATATTTTGACCTTTGGTCGTAAGTTGTTTTTGTAAAACCTCTAAATTTGCTCTAGCCTGTTTTACTTTTGGCATCTCGATAAGGAGTGCATCAGAATCAATGAAGCCAAATTTTTGAGCTTGTGCACTCATTGTCACCATTGCAAACATTGCTAATAAACAACTAATTTTAATAAACTTTCTCATTGCTATTTTCAGATTTAATTACCTTCTCGATTGTTATTTTTTCGAGGTCGGATTTGTTGATAAAATGTAATTTTATTTGAATTGGGGTGCAAAGATAATCTCTCCACACTAATTTACTTTAATTAATTCCTAATTTCTTTTTGACTTCGTCAGTTTTGTCATATCGAGGATTCGCGAAAATGATTCCTGTTGCTCCTCCAGTATCAAAAATATAATCATATCCTTTATCTGTTGCATACTCTTCAATTGCGGTATAAACTTGCTCTTGAATTGGAGCTACGAGTTCTTGTCTTTTTTCAAACAAAGCACCTTCGGGACCAAATTTTGCCTTTTGCATATCTCTTACCGTTTTCTCTTGATCTAAAATTTCATCTTCTTTTTGCTTTCTCATTTCGTCAGTCATCATCACACTTTCTGCTTGATACTTGTTGTACATACCTTTGATCTTATCATACTCTTTCGCGATATCTTGTCTCCACTTAGCCGCTGATTGATCGAGCTCACTTTGTGCTTTTTTATATTCAGGCATACTTTCCAAAATTCCGTTCACATCTATTGAAGCGATTTTTTGGGCTACCAAAGTTGCAGAAGTCATCATAACTAATGCAGCCATAAAAAGTATTTTTTTACCTATCATGCTAATTGTATTCTTATTCATAATTTTACTAGATTTTAATTCTTTAATTATTTTTGTTTTCGAAGTATTTTTGAAAAAATATAATTTTCTGCCTTAAGACTGCGAATTTACAATTTTATTGTAACGTTTTCGATTTATAAGACTCAGAAATATAGGCTAAGGTTACATGTTAATTATTTTAAATAAATTGACTTAAGCATCTAACTTCCTGACAAAGAACGAGTTATATTTTAATTCTGTTGGCAACCACACTATCTTTTTAACTTATGTTTAACGAACGGTTAATGAAATTAACGGCTAGCAAGGCTAAAACTCTTCATTTTTTTTATTACTCCCTCTTTTTTAAAAAGGGTAGTTTGCTGGTAGCTTTTAGTTTCTTTTCTTTTTTTTTAGCTGCGCAAAAAGGGCTTTCTGTTGAACCTACTTTCCATTTTGGTTCTGTCACTAAGCATTCGCCTGAATTAACTTTTGCTGTAAAAGGGCCAACAGTTGGCGCTGATATTAATTTTAAATTTCAAACTTTCGGAAAAAAGGATTGGCATCAATGGCGAAAATTTCCTCAGTTTGGAATAGCTGTAGCTTGGTTTCGTTTTGGGAATACTTCAGTTTTAGGCAATGCGTTTACGGCTTGCCCCAATATTACTACTACACTTTTTGAAAGAAAAAAATGGAAAGGACATTTTCAGGTTGGGACAGGAATTGCCTATTTGACCAAAAAATATAATCCAGTTTCGAATACTGAAAATAACGCCATTGGTTCGAGTATTACTGCTTCGATGTTGATGAAATTTTATGCAGCTCGACAGATTAATTCAAAATTAAAATTTCACGCAGGTTTTAGTTTAAACCATTTTTCGAATGGAGGTTCTCGGCTTCCAAATTATGGGTTGAATGTTCCAGCCTTAATGTTGAGCCTCAATTATTCGCCTGAACTCTTGCAAAAAGTTGATTTTATTTTTCATGAAAAAAGTAAAAAAGCAATTCGTCAATTTGGAGTTGATGTGCATTCTGGCGCAGGTTTGGTTCAACGATTTTCTATTGGTGGGCCAAGGTATCCGATTTACTTTGTGGCACTCGGAGGAAATTTTTATCTAAATCAACAGAATCGAATTATCGCAGGTTTTGAGTACGAACAGAACAAAGCTATTTTTGAATTTGTCCTTCACACTAATCATTCTGAAACAGAAAGTGATGCAAAGAAAAAGGCTTCTCGATTGACTTTTTTCGTGGGTGATGAATTTATCTTTGGAAATTGGAGTATGACCTTATCGGCTGGAGTTTATTTAGGAAATTTCTCTTTTTTGAAATCAGGGTCATTTTATAATAAATTTTCAACTCGATATTATTTTCCTTCCAAAGGTGCTTTGAATCGAAAAATATTTTTGAGTTTTTCTTTAAAATCTCATTTGACGGTGGCGGAGTATTTTGGGTTGGGAGGTGGAGTTAATTTTTAATTTTAAAAAAATGTTCCCTTCGATTTAAATTAATTGAACGCAGAGACGCAGAGCAATTTTTTCGGAGAAAAATAAAAACCTCTGCGTCTCCCCGTCTCTGCGTTCATACATTTTTAGCTTTCATTTTCCGAAAAATTCCTTCTCATTTTCAAAATCCAAAAACGGAAATCCCTTTTCCAATTCTTTAACCTTAATCAATTGACTTTTCTTAAATTTCAAATATTCTTCGGACTCTGGATGAAAAGGTCGATGAGCTTTTGCACTATTTATTTTCTCCAACTTAGCATTCAATTCCATGGTTTTTGGAGTAAAAAATGTTTTGGAAAAAAAGCCCCAAATATAATCTACCGCCATTTCATTGGGATGAATTAAGTCTTTTTTATAAAAACGATAATCTCGCAAATCATCCATCATAATTTCATAAGAAGGAAAATATTCAAGATTGGAGTGTAGCGAAGAAAGATTGTCGAGAGCGACTAAAAGCTTTGCCTTACTTACTTGATTTTCAATTAACCCATCTCGAACATGCCGAACTGGACTAACGGTGGTGATTATTTTTAAATTTGGAAATGTCTCTGCGTATTTTCTAAAAATATCATCCAATGTCAAGATGATTTCATCTGAACTTAATTTTTTATGGATAAAATACCTCTGCGGAACTTTGTGGCAGTTCGCAACGACTTGTCCTAGTTTTTCACTTACAAAAACATTCGAAGTTCCAAAAGTCAAAATAAGATATTCTGCTTTTTTTAAAAATACTCTAGCTTCGGAAAGCGCATGGTTTATTTTTTCCAAAACGACTTGTTCACTCGGATTCGAAAAACTGCTATGGTGCTGAAAACTATGCCAGCCACCAAGATGTTGAAAAAGATCCTTTTCCTCAAAAAGTCGATTTTCATCCAACAAAATTTCTAAACTTTTAGCAATCGAAATAGGGTTAAAAATTATTCCAAATGGATTGAGCAAAGTGCTAAATTTAAAATGATTTAACTGCTCAAAAATATGTTCCGCAAAGCAAGATCCCACACAAAGGATTCCACTCTGATGATTGATCTGAAATGATGAAGGTTCAGGTAAAAGTACAGTTCGAAAAGCGTTGCTCATTCTTTTTTTTAATAAAGTCAGTTAATTATATTAAATTTCGACCCGCAAAATTAATCAGAATAATTTTACATAAAAATCAATGAGTTTTTTTGATCAACTTTTTGGAGGTGGAGCGAAAAAAGAGCCACAACCAAAACTAAGTTTTGGAAGGTATAGTGACTCTTACAAAGATGCGAAACAATATGATTCGTGGGACAAAGCATTGACTTTATTTGAAAAAGAACAATACATTGCTTCCTACTTGGAGTTTTTTAACTACCTCCGAGATGCTTATGAGGACAATGTAACCTGGAAAGAAGAAAATGGGAAAATATATTTTGAAGTTTTTCAAGGTTCAAAAAAAGCTACAGGGGTTGCAGATATTGAAAAAGTAACAATCGAAGCTAAAGTTGCTCAAACGGAAACACTCAATATTGGTTTTATGCGTCGCCTGATGGAAAGAAATTTTTCACTTCGCTACAGCCGCTTCGCACTCGATCCTGATAATAACATTTCGATTCGATTTGACACTTACGTTTTGGACGGATCTCCTTACAAATTATATTATGCACTTAAGGAATTAACAACTAATGCAGATAAGTTGGATGATATTTTAATTGATGAATTTAGGATGCTAAAACCTGTGGACACCGTTCACTTAGTTGATCTTCCAATAAAAGAAAAAGAGGTCAAGTATAAATATATCATAAATGAAATAAATGCTGTACTAGCAGCTATGAATAGTGGAAAACCTAGCTTAGATAAATATCCTGGAGGTTATGCTTATGTTCTCTTAAACTTAAGTTACAAATTAGATTATTTAACTAAGCCCGAAGGGTTTATGATGGAGACATTGGAGCGAATTCACCGCATTTATTTTACGACAGATAAACAAAATCCAGCTCAAAAAAATATCATCATTCGCAAGGAGTTAAAAAAGCTTTTGAAGCGATCGAAAGAAGATTATTTTTTAGAAATGTATCTAACCAAATCTACCTTCGGAATCACCAAACCTGTAAATCATGATCGAATCGTAGGATTTATTGATGGCGAATTACATAATATGGATTGGTATAATGAGCATGGATATCATACGATTGCGATAGGTATTCCAGGTTATATTGTGGGCTATTGCATGTTTAATTTTGCTGCGCCTCGACCTGATCGAGAGTTATTTCATTTGTATTATCAAATTGTTGAAGCTGACTATTTTAAGGACTTGGGGTTCACTTTGAATTATTATGATTCTTTAAAAAATACTTTTGATAAACGAGCAATCAAACGAGCAATCAATAATATTACTGAAAGCAATCGTGACTTATATGGTAGAATGAATCCAGATAAAAGTTTACTAAAATTTGATACGTTAACCAATTTCACCAAATCATTTTTAATGATGGTTCGCCACCTTGACTTGACGAAAACAGCATGAAGGAAATAATCAATACATATAAAGATGTCATTATTCAGATTGCTACTCCCTATAGTACAGGCACAGGTTTTTATTTAAAGAATGAAAATCTAATTGTGACAAATGAGCATGTCATTAGAGATAATCGAGAAGTGGTCATTAATGGGGAAGGTTTTGAAAAACAAATGACGAAAGTGATCTTCTCGGATATTCGTCATGACTTAGCTTTTTTGCAAGCCCCTGAAATTATCGAAGCACCCGCAGTCAGATTATTTAAAGGAAAGGAAATAGAAAGAGGAGAAATAGTGATTGCTGCAGGTCATCCATTTGGTTTGAAATATTCAGCGACCCAAGGAATTGTTTCCAACATTGAAGAAGAGAAAAATGACCTTGTTTACATTCAACATGATGCGGCACTCAATCCTGGAAATAGTGGTGGACCACTCATTAATAAAAATGGAGAAATCGTAGGGATCAATACTTTTATTATTCAAAATGGGAACAACGTTGGATTTTCGCTTCCCGTAAGCTATCTGCAGAAAACTATTAAAGAATTTCAAGAAGGTGAAAACCAAATTAGCATTCGTTGCAGCTCTTGTTCTAATGTTGTCTTTGAAAAAAAAGTAGAGGGAAACTATTGTCCACATTGTGGAGCGAAAATTCAGATGCCTTCTAAAATTGAAGAATACGAAGCACTCGGAGTTTCAAAAACAATGGAACAGTTGCTTGATTCAATGGGACATAATGTAGGACTTTCTAGAATTGGCCCAAATCATTGGGAAATCATTGAAGGAAGTGCTAATATTAAAATTTCATATCACGAAAAAACTGGGCTAATTATGGGAGATGCCTCCCTCTGCTCTTTACCTAAAAAAAATATAAATCCCCTCTACGAATACCTTTTGAAACAAAACTATGAAATTGAAGGCTTGACTTTTAGCATCAAAGAGAATGATATAGTTCTATCTTTGCTTATTTATGATCGTTATTTGAATATGGATACAGGAACTAAGTTATTCAAATACCTTTTTGAAAAAGCAGATTACTATGATAATATATTAGTGGAAGAATATGGCGCAATTTGGAAAAACGAAGAATAATATTGATTTCCTTTGAAACTCCATTTTTTTATTCTTTTTTTGAAAAAAATAAAAAACAAAACTGTAGGCAGCAGTTTTTCGCCAAAAAGTATCTAAAACAAAACAAAGGCAAGGTGTTTTGAAATATGAGTAAAAATAATACGTTGATTAAACATGCAAAAAATGTCGTAGATTAGGTAACTATTTATTTATCAACGTTTCATTATTAATTGATTTTACCTATTTTTACAAACTATTGTATAATCACCTAGCGTAAAATCCCTTGTCCACATTTTTTAATTAACTACTTAACAGGTTCAAATTACTGATTCATGAAAAGTTTGAAACAACTATTTATTATTTTATTTGCTGTGATGGGAACAGCAACCTTGACTGCACAAGACATACATTTCTCACAATTCTATTCCTCCCCATTAAATCTAAATCCAGCATTAACGGGTGTAATGAACTGTAATGTTCGTTTAACAGGAAATTACCGTAATCAATGGGCAAGTGTCTTGAAAGCAAATGCCTTTTCTACTTATTCAGTATCATACGATCAACGGATTCCTGTTGGTAGAAGTGATTTCTTTGGAGTAGGTGGTACTTTCTGGGGAGACAGGGCCGGTGAATCTAACTTCGCAACTCTTCAAGGAAGATTATCTTTATCATATAGCAAAAAAATGAGTGGAGGTCGAAAATCAGGGAACTACTTAGTTGTAGGTGCTGACGCCGGAGCTTCTCAAAGAAGTATTGATTTTTTAAACCTTCGATATGGGGCCCAACACGATGGACAAGGAGGATTCGATTCAAGCTTACCGACTAATGAAGTATTTAACAATGATAACTTTATTTTTGCTGATATCTCTGCAGGTTTATTATGGTTTTCAGTTTTTGATGAAGACAATAATTTCTACATAGGTGGTGCTTTTAGTCACTTAAATAGAGCCAACCAATCTTTTAACGAAGATCGATTTGAAGAATTGTATAGCAAATTTACCATCCACGCAGGTGGTGAGTTCATGGTTTCCGACCGAGTAGGATTGGTTCCTGGCGTTGTTTCTTTCTTCCAAGGACCTTCATTTCAGTTGAATACTGGAACAAGTTTAAAGTTCCTTTTGGGAAAAAGTAAAAATTTACAACAAGCTTTCCAGATTGGAGCTTGGTACCGTATTGCTAATCATTTCAATGATGCGATCACCTCAGATGCATTCATTCTTTCAACTAAATTTGATTATGAGCAATTTTCTATCGGATTTAGCTACGATATAAACGTATCTAGCTTACGACCTGCAAGTAATTCAAATGGAGCATTTGAGTTTGCCATGACTTACAAAATCTGTGGACCAGAGGTAAGAAATGTTTACTGTCCTAATTTCTAGGAAAGTATCAAAATAAATATTTCAAGTTTTTTCCTGAAATATTAAAGAAAAATATTATTTTTACATCTCAAAGAGATGTCTCCTTAACTAACACTTTATAGGAGACATCTCTTTTTATTTTGGTGAAAATGATCTCTTTTTTCAATTAAAAAAAGAAAATGATGAATATAGAGAAGGAAATTGTATTTATTTTTTCCATGTTCATCAGAATAAAATATTAACTTTCAGTCTGCTTTGGGAGAACAAACAGTCTGAAAGAGTAAAAAGGCGAGTCAAAAGCCAGTAATGTGATTTACCTATTCAGAGTATGGTTATTGGGAAAAATAAAAAACATACTGATTAGTTAATACTGATTTTGACTCTTCTATTCAATCATTCCAAAAAAAATTAAGACATGTTTGGTAGTAAAAAAAATGAAGCAACTCTTGCATCTAACAACAAAAATTCAGCACCATCAAGTACTTCTAATGCTTTAAACAGTCTGGTAAAAGGAACAAAAGTAGAAGGTACTGTTTCTTCAGAAAGTGATATTAGAGTTGACGGAATCATCGTTGGTACATTAATCTGTAAAGCCAAAGTCATCATCGGCCCAACAGGAGCAATCGAAGGTGATGTTCAATGCGAAAATGCAGTTATCGAAGGTCGATTTGAAGGAAGTCTAAAAGTAAACCAACTACTGACTGTAAAAGATACAGCTCAAGTACATGGTGATGTAAATACAAATAAATTATTGGTTCAATCTGGTGCTACATTTAATGTAACTTGCCGAATGGGAGCTGGCAAAAATAACGTTGGAGCTGCCCCTGTGAAAAAAATGAATCAAGGAAATGGAAATCAAAGTCAACAAGCAATTGGACAAAAAGCAACCCAAAAAGTCGGATAATGCCTATCTAAAGTATTCAGGATTAGCATTCCAATTAGCAGCTACTATTGGGGTAGGTGCTTTTATTGGATTTAAGTTAGATGAATGGGCTAATTTTGAAAAACAATATTTAACTGCATTATTTGCTATACTTTTTACCTTAGCAGGTCTATATATTGCCTTAAAAGATTTGTAGTTTTGGGTTTAGAATGAATGAATTTTAATACCTACATTAAAATGTATTCATTCTAAATCCAAAATCTAAAATAATAATGAAACATCGCACCTTCTTAATCCAGCTTGTTACTCTTTCACTAGTTTCATTTCTCCTTCTTTTCTTTATTAATAAACTACCTCAGTTCACCCCTTTTCAAACATTCTCATATATCAGTTGTTTTTCATTTATTATATTTAGTGCAATAATGTATTTTCTAGCATCCAGAGCCGCAGTAAGTTCTGACAAAAATCTATTCTTGCAGCAAGTATTATTAACCACCTCTCTGAAAATGGCATTATGCATTTTTGTCATAGTTGGTTATTTCAAATTAGCAGAACCATCTTCCAAAATGTATGCTATCCCATTTCTGATAGTTTACCTGATATTTACTATTTTTGAGACTTATTTTATGATGAAATTGAGTAAAGTAAAAAATTAACCTCATGGAGAAAAACAACTATAAAGTAAGAGTAGACGAACAGTCAGAATTTGAATTCGATGCTACTCAAATGAATAATTTTGATTTTGTAAAAGAACAGGATGGGCAATTCCATATTTTAAAAAATAACAAAGCTTTTCGTGCGGAAATCGTTGAAGCTAACTTTTCTAACAAGACATTTACCATCAAAGTAAATGGTAATCCTTACCAAATCAAGGTGGCAGATCGTTTCGATCAATTGGTCAATCAGTTAGGTCTTTCCGTAGTGAATACTCAAAAAGTTACTGACGTAAAAGCTCCGATGCCTGGTCTAGTTCTAGGGGTTTCTGTCGAAGTTGGACAAACCGTTCAAAAAGGAGATGGCTTGCTGATTCTCGAAGCTATGAAAATGGAAAATGTTATTAAGTCTGTTGGGGAAGGAATAGTCAAAGCAATTCATGTTGATCAAGGGAAAGCAGTTGAGAAAGGACAACTCCTCATCGAAATGGAATAGAAATAAGTTGATAAACATTTTCACTTTTCTCAAATGCATGATATTCGGAAGATAGCTGAAGTGACGAGTGGGATTTTTTTGAAAAAAAAGGTCTTAGATGCTTCCATTGAACATTTGTTATTTGACAGCCGTCAAGTTAATTTTCCTACCTCTTCTTTATTTTTTGCCATTCAGGGGGAACGCCGAGATGGACATGACTTTATCAAACAACTTTACGATAAAGGTGTCTACAATTTCATCGTTGATAAAAAAATTGCCACTCGCTCATTCCCTAAAGCAAATTTTATCCTTGTAAAAAAATCAGTCCTTGCGCTTCAGCAACTTGCACTATTTCATCGCAATCAATTTTCGTTAAAGTCAATCGGCATCACCGGTAGTAATGGAAAAACTATTGTGAAAGAATGGCTCCTACAATTTTTACAAAATGATCATCAAGTCGTTGCAAGTCCTAAAAGTTACAACTCTCAAATAGGTGTCCCTATGTCCGTTTTTTTAATTAGAAAGGAACACACACTTGGAATATTTGAAGCAGGAATTTCTACCACAAATGAAATGCAATTCTCTGAAAAAATAATCCAACCAGAGATTGGAATTTTTACAAATATTGGAGATGCACATAGTGAAGGTTTCAAAAATATTGAGGAGAAATTAGATGAAAAACTTAAGTTATTTAAAAATTGTACAACTATAGTTTTCTGCAAAGACAATGCATTGGTCAATGAACATATGCAAAAACTTGGTGAAAAGAATCTATTTGATTGGTCAAAAAAAGGTAAAGCAAAACTTCAAATAACCTCAACTTCTAAACAAAAACAGCGAACTAAAATCGATGGGATTTTTAATGAAAAGAAAATCTCTATCACGATTCCATTTACTGATGAAGCGTCTATTGAAAATGCCATCCATTGTTGGGCCTTTTTACTTTTTTTTAAGAAAAAAAATACTTGGATTGCTCAAAAAATCCAACAGCTTCGGCCTGTCCCTATGCGCCTCGAAATTAAAGAAGGCATCAATCATTGTGTCATTATCAATGATAGTTATAATGCAGATTTGACTGCTTTAAAAATCGCACTTAATCATCTCGAACAACAAGGAAAATTAAAAAAACGAACGCTTATTCTTTCCGATATTTTGCAAGTGGAAATGAGTACAAAAGACTTGTACCAAACAATTGCCCATCTCATCGAAGACAAAAAAATATCAAGAGTACTCGGAATTGGTCAACATGTCTTTACGCTAAAAAAATATTTAAGTAAAAAAATAAAAACACAATTTTTTGAAACTACTTTAGATTTTTTGAAAAAAGTACAACCAACAGACTTTCAAAATGAAAACGTTCTTTTAAAAGGTGCTCGCCCATTTGAATTTGAAAAGATCGCAGAACGACTTTCCAAGAAAAATCACAATACTATTTTAGAAATAGACCTGAATGCTTTAGTTTTAAACCTCAACGTTTATAATAGTTTTTTGAAACCAAATACAAAACTCATTGCGATGGTCAAAGCTTCTGCCTACGGAAGCGGGAGTGTGGAAGTAGCTAAACTTTTGGAATTTCAAAAAGTAGATTACTTTGCTGTTGCCTATGCGGATGAAGGAGTGGAACTACGTAAAGCAGGTATTCAATTACCTATTTTAGTTTTGAATCCTGAGGAAGCCGTTTTTGAAGTTTTGGAAAAACAGAATTTAGAAGCGGAAATTTATAGTTTAGAATTATTAGAAAAGTTCATTCAATATTTTTCTAATAAAAAATCTAACATCTTGATTCATTTAAAATTCGATACGGGAATGCGGCGGCTAGGTTTTGAAGAAAAAGATTTAGATAATGTGATCTCTATTTTGAAAAAAAATACACACATAAAAATTCAATCTATCTTTTCTCATTTAGTCGGAAGTGAGGCAAATGAGCATGATAATTTTACCAAAAAGCAAGTAGCTCTTTTTCAAAAAATGTATGATAAAATTTGCGCTGAATTAAAAATTCGTCCCATGCGACATATTTTAAATTCAAGTGGAATTAATCGTTTTCCCCAATATCAAATGGAAATGGTTCGATTGGGAATTGGTTTGTATGGAATTGATTCAAGTCAAACTATTCAAAATCAATTACAAAAAGTACACACGCTCAAAGCGAGCATCTCTCAAATAAAAAATATCACCAAGGGAGAAACCATTGGATACGGTAGAAAAGGTAAAGCAAAAAAAGCGATGCGAATAGCTACGATAAGTATCGGTTATGCTGATGGTTTGATGCGTTCGGCAGGTAATGGAAACTTTAGTGTTATGATTCAAGGAAAACGTGCAGACATTGTTGGAAACATCTGTATGGATATGTGCATGGTAGATGTCACAGAAATTCCTGAGGCGGCAACGGGTGATGAAGTAATCATTTTTGGAGAAAATCCAACTGTTGAGGAGTTAGCGAAAGTAATGGGAACGATTCCTTATGAGATTTTCCCAATCATCTCTAGCAGAGTAAAACGAGTTTATTTATACTAGTAGGACGAGTTTCCTTTCTTCTACGATGGTCCAGAATCCTAATCTTGGAACGATTCGGAAAATCATTTCACATAAATATTGAATATGGCACTCAATGTAGAAATCAAAGCAAAGTGTAAAAATCCTGCTTCCATTAAAGAAATCTTGGAATCTCAACAAGCAGACTTTAAAGGTGTGGATCATCAAATTGATACTTACTTTAAAGTACCAAATGGCCGAATGAAATTCCGTGAAGGAAATATTGAAAACTCTTTGATACATTATGATCGCCCAAATCAGGCCGGTCCAAAAAAGTCAAATTACATTTTATATCATCCACAAGCTGATTCTTCGTTGAAACAATTATTAACCCAAGCGAATGGTGTACTTGTGGTAGTTGATAAATTGCGTTCAATTTACTTTATTAAAAATGTGAAATTTCATGTTGATGAGGTAGAAAACTTGGGAAGTTTTATGGAAATCGAAGCGATTGATTCTGACGGCTCGATTGGTGAGGAAAAACTATTGGAGCAATGTCAATTTTATTTAAATTTGTTCGGAATTCAAGAAGAAGATTTGATTGATCATTCTTATAGTGATTTATTACTTCACAAAATGGCAATTTGATTCGTTCTTAAATCTGAATATATTGACGACTTTCCAAGTCGTTCTACAATATGAAAAAATACACTTCCAAATTATTATTGTTCGGAGAGCATTCGATTATAAAGGGGTCGCAAGCCCTAGCAATTCCTTTGCTTAATTTTTCAGGAAGCTGGGAATATGCATCAAAAAATATTGAGGAAAAACAAATGAATTTACCTACTTTCGCCAATTATTTGGAAGCGCTACAAGATGCAGGTGAATTATTATGTAAGCTGGATCTCCAACGATTCAAAAGTGAATTGAACAAAGGTCTGTTTTTTAATTCTAATATTCCGACAGGTTATGGCGTAGGAAGTTCGGGAGCCTTGTGTGCAGCACTTTATGATACTTTTTGTAATGAAAAATCAGAAAAAGTATCTTCTAATTTTTTGCTCCTAAAAAAAATATTCGCGCAATTAGAAAGTTTTTTCCATGGTTCAAGTTCAGGTACAGATCCTTTGATTTGTTTTTTAGAGCGAGTCATTTTACTAGAATCAACAGATAAAATTGAGCAAATTAATCTTGACCACCCAACTGGAATGGATCAAATTAATCAAGGTCAATTCTTTTTATTAGATACTAAGATGCCCCGTGAGACGGGACCATTTGTCAATATTTTTTTAGAAAAATGTAAAGATCAATATTATTTTGCTCGCATTCAATCTGAATTGAACCCTTTGGTAGATGAAGCAATTACTCATTTTTTAAATCATGAAAGGAAAGCATTATTTGAAAGAATTCATGAAATAGGGTATTTTCAATTCAAGTATTTTCTCGAAATGATTCCGAATGATTTTAGAAAAATTTGGCTAGATGGTTTAGCTGATAATCTTTACAAATTAAAATTATGTGGCGCAGGAGGTGGCGGTTTTTTGTTGGGTATGACTTTTGATTTTAATAAATGCCAAGAGCAACTTTCAAACTATAATTTAATTCCTATCAACATCTAAGTTCAAATGAACTTAAAATATTAATCCCATATAGATACATGTTTACTGACTTACTAAATAAACTTGAAACATTTCATAATTTGGATTACGAAATCCAACAATCACTTCTGAAAGAAATTCATACTCGTGCATCCAACCAAAAAGAAGTTTTTCAAGATTATCTCTCTACCGTAAAGTATGGTACTTTTTCTCATCGAGATATTTTTTATGAAGCTATTTGGAATTGTCCACAAGGTTGGGAAGATTTTTTCCATACAGAATTAACGCAATTGATTGCTAAAGCTGAGGAGGGTAATAAAGATGCAATTGACAGTTTGAGTGCAATGATCTATTTGACTTATTTGGAAGATATGAACACAGAATTTTATACAAAATCTGTTGAATTTTTAACTCAAAAATTACGTTCAAAAATTCCTGAAGTTAGAGAGAACTGTGCACAAGCAATAACTGATATTCATGGTGAATACGAAGTGGAATTGAGTACGGAGCAAATTTTAGAATTGCAAAGACTTTTAAAAGATAGTGCATTCAAAGTTCGAGTTAATACTTATGCTAATTTGAAAGATGTAAACCTAATTCCTAAGAAATTTTCTATTTCTTTGATAGATAAAATAAGAGCAAGGCTATTTGGCTATAGTTCTCTCTTAAAATAAATAGTTTAAACCTAATTTTTTAAAACCTCAAATGGCAATGTGCTATTTGAGGTTTTTTTTTATTTGTCGTTGAACTGGCAAGACTTTTTCTATTAAAAATAATAGCAATATATAGAATGGTTAAACACGTTTAACTTTTGCGAATATTCGCATTTTTTGACAAACTAAAGCTTTCCTTTCATTTGTTAAATACATATATTGAGCGAATATTCGCACACTTATTCTACTTTAAACTATTAAAATCAAAAAATCACTTATATCATGACTCAAAATCCAGGAAATTTTATAGAACACGAGACACTTAAGGGTGGAGAATTTCTTATCAAAGATTCTCAAGTTGAAGGAATGTTTATTCCAGAAGAATTAAATGAAGAGCAAGAAATGGTTCGTCAAATGTGCCAAGACTTCGTTGAAAATGAAGTAGCTCCAAATAAAAAAGGTCAAAAATTAGAATTTCAGGCCGAACTTTTAGAAAAAGCAGGAGAACTTGGATTATTAAGTTCACACATACCTGAAAGATTTGACGGCATGCCGATGGATACTCATACCAATACGGTTATTTTGGAAGAAATGGGAAAATCAGGTGGAGGATTCACAACAACTTATGCTGCACATACTGGAATCGGAACTTTACCGATTTTATATTTTGGAACAGAAGAGCAAAAGAAAAAATATTTACCAAAACTCGGAAGCGGAGAATTGAAAGCTTCTTATTGTTTGACAGAACCAAGTTCTGGATCAGATGCCTTAGCTGCAAAAACTCGAGCAGACTTAAGTGAAGATGGAAAATCTTACATTTTGAATGGACAAAAAATGTGGATTACCAATGCTGGTTTTGCAGATGTATTTATCGTTTTTGCTCAAGTGGATGGAGATAAATTTACGGGATTTATTGTGGATCGTGGAACGCCAGGATTGACATTTGGAGCAGAGGAGGAGAAGTTGGGAATCAAAGGTTCTTCGACTCGCCAAGTATTTTTTGAAAATGTAACTATCCCAAAAGAGAATCTTTTAGGAGAACTGGGTAAAGGTCATATTATTGCTTTTAATATCTTAAATGTAGGTCGTTACAAATTAGGTGCGATGTGCTTAGGAGGAAATAAAAAAGCCATCAAAATGGGCGTAAACTACGCCAATGAAAGAATTCAATTCAAAGTGCCGATTTCAACTTTTGGTGCAATCCAATATAAAATTGGAGAGCAAGCTATTAGAAATTTTGCGTTGGAATCTTCGATCTATCGAACATCGGAATTGATGCATGCAAAGAAAACTCAATTATTAGAAGGTGGTGCAAGTTATGTAGAAGCATTGTTAGAAGCTGCTGATGAGTATGCAATTGAGTGTGCGATTATGAAAGTGTATGGTTCAGAAGTGACTGATTATGTGGTTGATGAGTGTGTACAAATTCATGGTGGAAATGGTTTTTCTGAAGAATACCCTGCAGCTGCAGGTTATCGAGATGCAAGAATTAGTAGAATTTACGAAGGAACCAACGAGATTAACCGAATGTTGATGGTGAATCGTTTGTTGAAAAGTGCGATGAAAGGAAAACTTGATATCGTTGGACCAGCTTGGGCTGTTCAAAAAGAATTGACATCAATGCCTTCAATGGAACCATTGGAAGGTACTTATGCTGAAGAGAAAAAAGCAGTTAAAGATTTCAAAAAAGTCGTTTTGATGGTAGCTGGTGCTGCTGCAAAAATGCAAATGGAAGGAAAGCTTGACTTGAAAAGTGAGCAAGAAATTTTGATGAATGTAGCTGACATGATGATTGATGTTTTCAATGCAGAATCAACTTTGTTAAGAGTTGAAAAATTAGCTGGCATAGAAAATAAGAAACAATCACAAGAAGTTTACGACGCGATTTTGAAAACTTTCATTACTGATGCAACTGCAAGAATACACAAAAGCGCAACTGATGCATTGACAGGTTTTGCCGAAGGCGACTTGTTGAAAACGATGTTATTAGGATTGAAGCGTTTTACAAAATATCAGCCGATCAATGTAAAAGCAGCAAGAAGATTAGTTGCCTCCAAATTGATTGAAGCTAACGATTACAGTCTATAGGTCAAACTCGTTTTTGACTTTTTGAAAAAGCTCTTTGTGATGTTTCACAAAGGGCTTTTTTTTGTATTATTGCATTTCGGTTTTTCCAAAATTTAATACATAAAATCATGAAAAAAATCTGGTGGAAAGAAAACGTCATTTATCAAATCTACCCTCGTAGCTTTAAAGATAGTAATGGCGATGGTATTGGTGACCTTCGAGGGATTATCGAAAAATTAGATTACATCAAAGATTTGGGTGTCGATATTATTTGGCTTGGTCCTTCTTTCAAATCTCCGAATGATGATAATGGTTATGACATCAGCGATTATTATGACATCATGGATGAGTTCGGAACGATGGCAGATTTTGATGAATTACTCGAAGGCTTACACTCACGAGGAATGAAACTATTGATGGACTTGGTAGTGAATCATTCTTCTGATGAACACAATTGGTTTGAAGAATCTCGTAAGTCAAAAGATAATCCTTATAGAGATTATTACTGGTGGAAACCACCCGCAGCAGATGGAGGTCCGCCCAATAATTGGATTTCATTTTTTGGAGGAAGTGCATGGGAATTTGATGAATTGACCGGCGAATACTACTTGCATCTTTTCACCAAAAAACAACCTGACTTAAATTGGGAAAATCCCAAGGTTCGAGAAGAAGTTTATAAATTAATGCGATTTTGGTTAGATAAAGGAATTGACGGATTCCGGATGGATGTAATTCCTTTGATTTCAAAACGCTTAGATTTTGCTGATGCAGATATTAGTAATTTCACAAACTTAGTCGCAACAACTTATTCCAATGGGCCAAGAGTGCATGAATTTATTCAAGAGATGCACGAAGAAGTTTTACAACATTACGACATCATGACGGTAGGAGAAGGCCCAGGAATTACCAAAGATTTAGGGAACCTTTATGTCGGTGAAAGTCGCAAAGAATTGAGTATGATTTTTCATCTTGATCATATGTTTATGGACCATGGAGACAAAGGTAGATTTGACCCAATTCCTTTTTCTTTATTGGATGTCAAGCGCATTTTTAACGAATGGGATGAAGCAACTGGCGATGAAGGTTGGGTGAGTATATTTTTAGATAATCATGACTTTGCTCGAATCGTTTCACGTTTTGGAAATGATAAAGAATATCGAGTGACCTCTGCGAAAATGTTATCCATGTTACTATTGACATTGCGAGGGACACCTTGTATTTATCAAGGTTCAGAGATTGGAATGACTAATGTAAAATTTGACTCCATTGATGATTATCGGGATGTAGAGACTTTGAATTTTTACAAATTGGCAAAGGAAAATGGAGGGGACATGGATGCATTTATGAATGCTGTTTATACCCTTGGACGAGATAATGTTCGAACTCCAATGCAATGGAATGATTCTGAAAATGCAGGTTTTACAACTGGTCAACCGTGGATAAATCTAAATCAAAACTACCCAGAAGTTAATGTAGAAAATGCCATTGCTGATCCAAATTCCATTTTTTATTTTTATAAAAAATTACTCGCGTTCAGGAAAGAACACTCAACTTTCGTTTATGGAAATTATAAAGATTTGGATCCTTCGCATGAAAAGATTTATGCTTATCGCAGATCAGATAAAAATGAAACTTTCATCGTAGTTTTGAATTTCTCCTCCGAAACAGTCGATTTTAAATTGCCAGAATATTATGGAGAATTAGAATTATGTATTTCCAATTATGGAATTATAGATGGTGGTGATTTGGAAAATATAAAAGTGATGCCTTGGGAGGGGAGGATTTATCGAAAGAAATAAAGTGATTGTTTTCAAAAAAAGACCTTCCAAATTTTTAAAATCTGGAAGGTCTTACTCTTTCTTAAATCACTCCAACGAAACTAACTCCCGTAATTCATCATTCGAATATTCTCCAATCCATTTCTCCCCTGTCGAAACGGTCAACTCTGCCAGCTCCTTTTTCGTCATTAATAATTGATTGATTTTTTCCTCAAAAGTTCCTTGTGTAATAAATCGATGAACCATCACATTTTTCTTTTGTCCAATTCGGTAAGCTCGATCTGTTGCTTGAGCCTCCACCGCAGGATTCCACCACAAATCGTAATGGATCACATTATTCGCTGCAGTCAAATTCAGTCCAGTTCCACCTGCTTTTAATGATAAAATCAAAACTCGTGTGGTTCGATTATTTTGAAAATTTTCGACCATCTCATCTCGTTTTTTTCGACTCACACCTCCATGCAAAAATGAGATTTCCAAACCAAATTCCTCCTCCAACATTTCAACCAACATTTTCCCCATTTCTTGATACTGTGTAAAAATCAATGTCTTTTCTCCTTTCTCCAAAATCTCTTTCATCAAGTCAAAAAGCAATTGCGTTTTTCCAGAAAGTGCGGGATCTGCATTTCCTTTTTTCAAAAATTGTTTTGGATGATTACAAACTTGTTTGAGTGCGGTGATGAGTTTTAACACAATTCCTTTTCGAGCAATTCCTTCCGCAGTCTCGACAGCTTGCATGGTGGTTTCCAATACATTTTGATAAATCGCAGTTTGCTGTGGCGTCAACTTACAATATTGATCTTTTTCAATTTTTTCAGGTAAATCTTTGATAACCGATTTATCAGATTTCAAGCGACGCATGATAAATGGTTCCGTTATTTTTTTGAAAATATCTAACTGATTTTGATCTCGATCAATTTCGATAGGCTTAGCAAAATCAGTTTTAAAATTAGCAAGTGATCCCAAATATCCTTTGTTCGTAAAATCAAAAATACTCCAATATTCACTCAACCGATTTTCGACAGGTGTTCCACTCATCGCAATTTTTACGTCAGCCTTTATTTTTTTGATCGCCTTTGTTTGAGCAGTCGATGGATTTTTAATATTCTGAGCTTCGTCAATAGCCAGAAGTGTCCATTTATATTTTTGCAGCCTTGTCGCTTCCGTTCGAGCGACTCCATAGGTAGTCAATAAAATATCTGCTTCTTGCAAAGGTTCAATTTTCCGATTAGCTCCATGATAAATGTGCGCCTTCAAATCGGGAGCAAATTTTTGAATTTCCTTTTCCCAGTTTGTCAATAAAGTTGTAGGCACAATGACGAGCGCCTTTTGTTTTTCGAGTCGTCCATCCTCTTTTAATTTTAGTAAAACGGTGATCACCTGAAGTGTTTTCCCCAAGCCCATATCATCAGCAATTACACTTCCAAAACCAAGTCTATAATTTTTATACATCCATTCGTATCCATCCAATTGATAAGCTCGGAGCGTAGCTAGCAAACCTTTTGGCACCTCACTTTCTTCCCCTTCAAGCAGAGATTTTATGAGTTGTTTTGCTTTGTCATCAAGCTCAATTTTTGCTCCATGGTATTCTTCTTTGAGTGCGGTTTGAAATAAAACATTTGGTTTTAGCTCAGGTGGATTTTTCAATTTATCCAACAGCGTTTGCATTTCATTTTCATCAAAAAAAACATACTCCTCGTTGATTTTCACAATCCCTGAGAACTGATCTACCATTTCCAAAAACTCCTCTTGGGTAACCAATTTATCACCCAATGCAACTTGCCAGTCGAAGTTCAACATCGCTCCCAAATTAAGTACAGATTTTCCTCCTGTATCACCACTTTCACTTTCTTCTTTTTCTAAATTTATTTTTATGGACGGTTTCGGTCGGATCAATTTTCGCAAAGCTTTGGGCAATAAGACTTTCACTCCAAATAGCCGAATCGTTGGCAATATTTTAAATAAAATTTCAACAAATTCATCGGAGTCAAACAACAATGGTTCCTTCCCTTTGGAAGCGAGCAACAAATTAATCTGTGGAAAATAATCTCCGAGCATTGCTAAATTTCGCAACACTTCTATCCGAATAGAACTAAACTTTTTTTCTTCTAAAATCCTACTTAGCACGATGGGGGCATCAAGTGGTTTGCTTTTATCTTCAACTGCAATTTTCACTTCGAAACTTCCTTCCTCTTGCTGATCATCAATCAGTAAAACTGGCGCAAATTCTTTTTTAGAAATAAAAAACTTATTCAACCACAATTGAATTGATTTGGGAAATTCTTTATTTTCAAAATCCAAAAATCGCTCAATCGACCCATTAAAAAATAAATTAACGGCAGGGTGAAGTTGCTGTTTAAGATTCAATCCATGATTAATTTTTACAAAATGATTTAAGAAAAAAGAAACCAATGAGGTGAAATTATCTACTCGAATCGGTTCAAAAATCTCTTTCTCTTTTTTATAAAAAATCAAATCATCTGGGGTTAACAATTCTACTTTTTCAAATACTTGTTTTACTGCATCGTTTAAGTTTGCAGGAATCCATCGCACTTTGAATTGTTCTCTTCCTATTCGCAAAAGTTGAGGATGGTACGCACTCTGCTGCATGATTTTTTTGGAAAAAAGAAAGCCCAAAAAGAGTCCTCGAAGTGCGTGAGAAAGTTGTGCTAATTTATTCACAGGTATTTCCTCCAACCAATTAATCAAATCTTCTTCTTGGTCAAAAACTAAAATTGGTTGATCTTTAGCACCCCGTAAATTAATTGTTACAAAATTCATTTCGTCATCCAAAATGATCTCAATTTCCTCCACCGAATCCATTGTTGAAGTAATCGTTTTCTCAATTTCTATCTTATCTTTCTTGGAAAATTCTTTACTAATTCTGGTATACACTTTTTCCAAAACAGTTTTAAAATCTCCTTGATTGTAAAACACCGGTTGCTGTCCCAAAATAGTTAACAAACTATCTTGACAGTCAGGAAGAATAGAAAAATCTAATTCCTTAAAAATTTCATCATCCCACTTCTTTTTATTTTTTTCTAAAGAAAATGGTTGTTGTAAATCTTCTAATGAAACAATATGAACATCCGCTTTCTCATTTGCAGCATACCCAGCAATTTCGAGTTCATTGAATAAATCAAAGTCATGCAATTGAAAAACGACGAATGGATTTTTATCAATTTCATTCGCAATCAAATACAAAACTGCCGCCATGTGCTTGCAGGGAACAGCATGATCGGGACAAGTGCAATTCCCTTTCAAGTCATTCCAATTTTCTGGAAAAATATGGATGCCTTGAATTTCGCAAAGGCGATTAAGGTTTGGTGGTAATTCTCGATTGAGCAGTTTTGAAAGAAAAAAAGGATTATCCGTTATCAAACTTAGGATAACTGATTTTTCATTTGTCGTGAATGTTGGAATCGTAAATTTGACTTGATATGGTTGGTAAACTGAGCCTTGAACTTCAGCTGTAATTTCGTTTTTATCAATTTCAATTTCTTGAGCTAAACCTTTATTCGCATAAGTTATACCTCTCGGCAATCGATTTGAGAAATCGATATTATTGAGAGCATTCAACCATTGTTTCCCCCACCAAGTATTGCCGTAAGTTTTCCTCATCAGATTTTCAAAAAGTATTTTAAAAAAAAACTAAAAGTAATCGAAATCAATTAAAATCAAAAGGACAATCAAAAACCAACTTAGTAATTTTATCAAAAGAAAGATTGCTATGTTGCTGTTTTCTTTCTATCTTGATAGTCTGCTTTGTGGCTCCCACACATCGAATATAACAATCCATTTTTTATTTTACGATAAGTACTGTTAGTGCTTTGGAGCGCTAACAGCACTAATTTTTATTTCAAATTGATTTTGTTATGTCCGATTTTTCCTCACTTCATTCAAAAACTTACAATGAGTTTAAAGAAATTGATATGCATGCGTATCAGTTGATCGTAGATTTTTATATCAAGCATGAAGAAGACATTCGACAATTAAAGTTTCATGAATATTTTGAATTGCAGTTAGCTTATATTGAAGCACTTTTCGAAAGTGGACTTTATTTAAATCTTATAAAAATCTGTGACGAAACCATCGAGGCTGTCATTCAAAACAATATTCAATATTACCAAGGTGCGGATATTTATCGAAAATTGTTGCTACGTAAGTCAGCAGCTCATTATAATTTATTAGAGTACCACAAAGCGGAATTCATCTTAAAAGAGTTGATAAAAATAAACCCAAATGATGGATATGTCATTCGCTTTTTCCGAAAAAGTCAATCACATCGACCACCTAGTTATGTTCAAAATACTCGAAATGTAAGTTTATTGTTATTTCTTTTTACAGCAATGGTAATTTGTTTTGAGATGGCTTATTTTGGTTTTGGAAAACCACAAACAGAAATGGGGATGATCATTGAAGTTGCTCGAAATATTGTTTTTCTAAGTGGTTGGTTAGTCCTGATTTTAGGAGATGGAATTTTCCGATGGAAGATTTTCAAATCGACTAAATCATATGTAAAAACCATGCAAATACAAAAAAACCAAAAAGCAGAAGTTCCTGTTTTTTCTAAAAAATAAAAGGCAGATGACATTTCTATCATCTGCATTAGGAGGTCTAAACATTTCAAACTAAAATCGGATTGATTATTTTTTATATTCTCTTAGGTATACATTATGATGTGTTGCTTTGAGATTTAAATTAGCTCCTCCTCCATTTAGATTTGCAACAATGGTATTTCTGGAAGAAGTAGAACAATTATTATTCTTTTTTTGGGTAACTAATTCTGGAAATTCTAAATCTAGATCCGTTAACATTTCGCCATGTGATGACTTAAGGTTCACGTTTAACTTTGAATCACTCGGAATGCTTACATCTACGAAATTATGAGTTGATGCAATATTTACATCGTTTCTAATTGGATTAGGAAAGATTGCATTGATGTGACCATGAGTAGTTTTTACATGCAATTCTCCAGCAAAGTTTTCGATATCAATATCTCCAAATTTTGCCATGATTTTCATTTCAATATTTTGAGGAACTTTTACTTCTAGCTCTATTTCGGTAATAATTCCAATATTTACATAATCATATTTTCCTCCCTGCTCTGACAAATTATTCCATCCATCCCACATATTTTTTTCTTTATTTACCTTTCGATAGGTGGTTACGCCATCCTTAGTCATGGAAATCATTCTTGGAATATCACTTTCGTTTTTTAGAAAAGTCCTCACATTCCACGTACCATCATTTTCTTCAATTTTAATCGTAAAAGCATCATCGTTCTCTCCGTTATTAACTTTCGCAGTTCCTGAAATATAAACTTCGTTTTTATCCCATGTGGTAAAATTCACATTGGCTCGATCAAAATTAAAATTTACCACCTTACCTGATTTTGTATTAATCGTTTTAGAAACGTTTTTTTGAGCATAGCTAATTGAAGTAGATAACAATATACTTACAGCAATCAAAATTGTTCTCATGATTAAGGGTTTTAATTCTACGATGGATCGTAGTAAGTGAAAAAAATGATAGTGTGATAATGATGGGTTTGATTATTTTGGGCTAATTAATCAAACCCATCACATTATATTGAGCTAGGTTATTTATTTCTTTTTTCGCAGGTAAATATTCGCATGTGATGAATAAAGATCAATCAAAACGCCGCCGCCATTTATTGTTCCGGTCATAGTGCTGTTATTATTTCCGCAACCACCACAATCGTCATCGTCGTCATCATTCCCTACATTTTTGACTCCTTTTACAGATCTATTAATGTCAAAGTCAGTCATCATATCGCCATGAGAAGACCTCAATTTTAAATTGGCTTTAGTCGAAGGAGGTAAGGTCACATCAATCCAACCATGAGAAGAACGAATAGTGCTGGGGTTGCTTTGATTCAAATTTGAAAATTCGGCTTGGATATCTCCATGAATAGTATTAATTGACATTGGCCCAGTTATATTTTCCAATTTCACATCATTAAAATGTGTTGTCACTTCGATTTCTCCGCTAATGTCTTTGATATTCAAATCATCCCCTTGAGTTGAACTATGTTCATATAAAACAGCCACCCCTTGAGGAATTTTGATGGTAAACCTACCTTTGGAATTTTTAGTGATTTGTTCTATCGTCAATTCGTTTCCTTCTTTTACTGCTGAAAGACCAAGTCCAGTATTATCTATATTTCCAGAGCCATTAATGATACGAAGTCCTGCTCCTCGTTCATCTTTTTCTCTTTGAGTAGATTCGCCTTGGATAACAACTTCGGTTCCGTTGTATCCAACTATATCTACTTTATCCACCTGATGAATAATGACTTTCCCTCCTGTACTCATTTTGACTTTGTAGTTTTGAGCCGAAACAGAGAGTGCTAAAAATAGGATCAAACCTATACTTGATAATTTCTTTATTAAATTTTTCATCTTTCCTTTTTTTAAAATTATAAATTATACTCAATTGAATTAACTATTAAAAATCACATCATTTTAAATATTCCCATCTGAGCTTCATCTCTAACTTCAGGGGTAGTATTTTCTTTTTCAATTATTTTTTCAAAATATTCTACTGCTTGTTTTTCTTTTAAACTGACCAATATTTTAATTAATGATAGTTGAATCATTGGGTTAGTTTGAATTGAAAGAGATTGGCAAAGTGCGGTTCTTACTTTTGGATCATCTCCAAATTGAACTAGCGCTTCCATTGCTGCAATTCGGACATTAGTACTTTTATCAATGTTCATTGATTGAATTAAGGCGTCTACTATTTCATCGTCTGGTTGAAGTTCGTAACTGATATTGACTGCTTTGATTCTTCCACTAGTTGATTTTTCCTCTTGCAAAAGATCTAACATTTCTTTTCGCAAATCTGCAATATCATCTGGTGTTACTTGCGGATTTACTCCTAAATTTTTTCCAATAAAAACACCGATAATTAAAATCGCAGCGGCAGCAGCTATTTGAAATAAAAATCTATTTTGACCTGATTTTGGTTTCCTGAATTCGACCATATTTGAATTTCCACCTCCTTGCTTACTAATTTCTTTTTGTAAAAATTGGTCGAAGTTACTTTTCAAATTTGCTGAAGGTTGATACGCTTCAACGGTTTCCATTCCATGCATAACTGTTCTCAATTCCTCCAAAGTTTGGCGAAGTTCTGCAGATCTTTCCAATTGTTTTTCCACTTCAATTCTTTGCTCAGGAGTGAGCACATCGTCGAGGTAATCAATAAGTTTATTTTCTAGTTCTTGAAATTCCATGAAAATTATTTTTCTTTTTATCCGTGACACGGTTTGAAACCGTGACACGGGTAAGTTTTTACAATCTATCTATTTTAAAAAATACGTTGCGTAATTCTTTGATGGCTCGGTGTACTTTAACCTTTACAGCTCCTTCCGAGGTATTCATCATTTCGGCGACTTGAGCATATTTTAATTTTTGAAATCGAGTGAGCACCAATATTTCTCTTTGTTCTGAACTGAGTTGAGACATCGCCTTTTCCAAGTTTTTCAAATCATCTTCTTGTTCCATTTTTTCAGAAATGGAATTTGACATCATCATCACCTTCGAGATATCCACTTCGTTGGCTACTTTGATTTTGTTTTTTTTATAAAAATCCATCCGTACATTTCTTGCTATTTGAAAAATCCAAGATTTGAATTGATGGTTTTCATCAAAGCTGTGTTTGTAGCGAATAACTCTTTCAAAAACATTTTGCGTCAAATCTTCACTCAACGATTCGTCAAAAGTCAATCGAACAAAAAAGTTATACAGCCGACCACTATATCGCTCAAACAAGACCGCTGCTTTCGCAATGTCTCCATTTCGGACTTCTATCATGAGCTGTTCGTCGGTCATTTTTTTTCGTTCGTTATACTTGTTTTGTGGTGTGTTCTGACGTGGTTACTTTGACTATTTAGAAAGGTTACAAAGTTTTTTTAAAAATAGGGAAGAAAAATTTAGGTAAGGTAAAATGAGGAGAGAATTGCCACTTTATAGTTTTCTAAGGAGTGTCTTTTTTTGAATCATTATCAGGTATCTAAGAGTAAAATTTTTATCGTAAAAGAGTAAAAACGCCTCCCTCTTCTACAAATCTTCCATTCGCTTGAGTAATTCTTACTTGAAAAACATACGCTCCCATTGGTTGGATAACACCTTTGTATTTTCCATTCCAACCTTGATCGATATCTTTAGTTTCAAATAATAATTCCCCCCATCGATTAAAAACTGTGAATTGATAATCTACCGTTTCGCCGAAGATAACGAATGGTTTAAAAATTTGATTTCGACCTTGTGGAGCAAATGCATTGGGGGCAATGATACTTGTTAATTGTTCGACACAAGTTGTATTTGACGAGGATTCGATTGGAAGGATTGCACCATTTGGAAAGGTAATATTCGCATTGGCAACTACATAATAACAAACATTACTTTCCGCTTGTTCGCTTGGATCGACTTCATCTGAAAAGGAAGTGGTTCCTGCAGGAACGACATCTACAAAGTTTGCTGAACCATTCACCACTCGATAAATAGTGTAATCAACAACTTCCGCATTTCCGATATCGAAAGGAGTCCAAGTCAAAAAATTAGAAAATCCAGTTTGCGGATTTCCAACTAAGTGAATCGTACTTCCATAATTTGATTCTGCTAAAATATCACAATCATCGGTAGTTTGAATTTTATAGAAAATTTTGCCCGTCGAAGGATCAGAAACTAGGTCTATAAAATCACTCCCATTACCTAACGGAACGGGCGCTGGCGAAGAATTCAATATTGTGAATGTATTGTTATCCAAACTTTGCAAAAGTTCAAAAGATTGAATCTCGGCGATCGAACTCCAATTCCAAGTAAGTTCAACTGAGTTATCGGGTAGTACATTTACATTTCTCAAAACTAAATCACGCATTGGTTCGACTAAGTCTGGAATCAAACAAATTTCATTTGAAAACGACACTACACCTGTTCCACTCTCTATTGATTTTATTAAAAAACAATACTCTTTCAATTCGCTAGCATCTTCAAAAACATAGCTGGTGTCTGCTCCCGAGAGTGTTGCTTGCAGAACTGCACCACTCCCATCAACATTAACCCAAACTTCCTGACTTCCGATTCCATTCGCCCAACCTTCATATAAACTCCAATCTAAAACTATTTTTTGCTCACAACCAATAACTGATTGTGTCAAAAAAACAGTCGAATGTGGATCATTGAAAATACTCGTATTTCCACATCCATCAATTGCTAAAATAAAATAGGTTTCTGATTGATCATCTGGGGATGCATTAACATCGACAAAAGTTGTAGTTCCACTAGGAACCGTATCTATGGCAATTGTCCCCATCGGAGTATTCCTAAAAATGATGTACGCTGAAACTTCTGGTGATGGACTTTCCAACCACTCTAGTTCAATAGTGTTTCCATTGACAGAAGCTTTAGAAAGAATGGCAATCTCAGGTTGTTGATTATCCAAGGTGTCGGATTGTAAAACCATCTCACCGGGGCAATTAAAATCACTTTGCAAATAATAGTACCAAGTATCTGCAGTTGGATTGGGATGATGGAAAAAATTTTGACCTTGGTTAGCAACTGATCCTAAAAAATTGAATGGACCATTTGGATTGGCACTAAAAAAAATTTCATAATTATTAAATGGCCCACAATTATTAGTTGGGATATTCCAAAAGAGCGTATCACTTCGTACACATAAAAAATCAGGAGGAAAGACTTGAGCAGTTGATTCCTGAGATAAAAATAAAATAAGCATGAATGATAGAATAAGTTTTTTTGAATATCGAATATCGAATATTGAATAAGGAATGATGAAGTTTGTCCCCATTCTTGCTTTAGTCCTTCCTTCGGAATTCCTAGTTCCTTGTTCGATATTCGATATTCCTTTTAGATTACTCACCTATATATTGTTTAAATTTTTCTTCAAATTTTGCCATAGAAAAAGTATCTCGCAACTCATATTCTAAAACGAAATTTTCATCAATTTCTTTTTTATAATAAATTAATCCTAGTTTTTTTGCGTAAAGTTCTGTTCCTCGATATTCTTTTTCCAAATGTCCATCATTAAAATCACTCATCAATTCATCTATTTGAAATTCGACACAATCGTATGATTTATTTTTAAAAGAATATGCTGCATCACCTTTAAATTTTCGATTACGAGTTAACTCAAGGTGGCCATCAGGATATTCCTCGGTTGGCATTTTCCACTTTAATTTATTCAAAAAAACTTGATTAGTATCTTTTACTTGAAATGGGAAATTCACATTTGCTAAAATCTCTGCAGCGTTTTGATAGACATTTCCCAATGAATCATATTCGTATAAAAAATAGTCTTTTACAAAAACTCCTTCATTCGTCACCTCAGCATTAAATATTTGACGAGGAGTGTAAGTATTATCATAATATTGCCCAGTCAAAATGGTCTTCCCAGCTTTTTCCAATTTTCTAAAATACCAATATTCAACAGGAAGCTGATCATTATCAACTGGATGATATTCATAGACCATTCCTTCATCCCATTTCCCCATCGGATAGTAGTATTCCGGAAGGTAGTTTTTGCTATCAATCTGACAAGCCGAAATAACCAGTATCGCAACCCCAAGTACCCACTTAAAATATACACTCGTATTTTTTTTTATAAAAAAAATCATATTCCTGACGTATTGGTTTAAAAATGTAAAAATAGTGGAATTTATTTCATGTGAAGTGATAGATTTACGCCATAATGGCGCAAAAACATCGTTTACTTTATAATGGAATAAAATGTGATGAATAATGTTCAAATCTTATCCAGGAACACTAAGAAACAACGAAAGATTAACTTGTCTAAATGGGACAAGTTAATCTTTCGCCATTCCTTATTTATATTTTATATTTGCGCCAAACTTTTACGACTATTAATGTCGTTTCTTTTGAAAAAAAATATTACTCATTTCACGGCTCAGAGAGTCGTTATACGAAAAAAATAACATGTTAAAATTTATTAAAAAGCTTTTTGGAACCAAGTATGACAAAGATAAATCTTTGTACCAACCGATTGTTGAACTGGTTCATGAAGCGGAAGAACAATTGACGAATTTGAGTCATGATGAGTTGAGAAATTTAACGACTAAATTTAGAGCTCGAATTGCAGATCATCTTTCTGGAATAGATGCTGATATTAAGTCAATTAAGGAAGAAGCAGACTCAACAGAAGATTTCCATCGAAAAGAAGAACTATTCAAAGAGTCTGATGAATTGCTCAAGGAAAGAGATAAACATCTGGAGGAAGTTTTGAAAGAAATTTTACCTGAAGCTTTTGCAGTAGTTCGCGAAACTGCTCGTCGATTTTCTGACAATGAAACTATAACGGTAACAGCTACAGATCACGATCGAGAGATTGCTGCAAAAAAAGCTCACGTTACGATCAAAGGTGACAAAGCAATTTATGCTAACTCATGGATGGCAGCAGGTGGAGAAGTGACCTGGAATATGGTTCATTATGATGTGCAGTTGATTGGAGGAATGGTTCTACATGATGGGAAAATTGCAGAGATGCAAACTGGGGAAGGTAAAACTTTGGTGGCGACACTACCTGCCTACTTGAATGGACTAAGTGGTCAAGGAGTTCACGTAATTACGGTGAATGATTACTTGGCTCGTCGGGATTGTGAATGGGTTGGACCAATTTTCGAATTTCTATTTTTGACCATTGATTGTATTGATAAATATAAGCCCCATTCGGAAGGTCGGGTTGCTGCATATAATTGTGATATTACTTACGGAACAAATAATGAATTTGGTTTCGATTATTTGAGAGATAATATGGTTCGTTCGCAAGACGAAATGGTTCAGCGAAAGCATCATTATTGTATGGTGGATGAGGTGGATTCCGTTTTGGTCGATGATGCGAGAACACCTTTGATTATTTCTGGACCAATCCCGCAGGGAGCTGAAGAGCAAGAATATATTGCTTTGAAACCAAGAGTAGAATCATTGTTGAATGCACAGAAAAAAATTGCTTCGGCATATTTAGCGGAAGCTAAAAATTTATTTAAAGAAGGAAATATCGGAGTAGAAGAAGGGGAAGGTGGAATGTGTTTATTGAGAGCACATCGAGCATTGCCGAAGTCTTCTCCATTGATTAAGTTCCTTAGCCAAGAAGGAGTGGAAGTTGTTTTGCAAAAAACAGAAAATCACTACATGCAGGAGCAATCAAAAAGAATGCACTTGGTTGACGATCCTTTATTATTTACTATCATTGAAAAAACTCGAAGCGTTGAGTTAACTGAAAAGGGTGCTGAATATTTAGCTAAAGGAAATGAAGATCCAAACTTTTTCATCATGCCCGACATCGCTACAGAGATGATGATGATTGAGGAAAATGAAGAATGGAATGATGAAGAAAAAATGGATAACAAAACGAAATTGATTTCTGATTTTTCTATCAAGTCTAGACGTTTGCACTCGATCAATCAATTATTGAAAGCATACACCATGTTTGAACGAGATGAGGAATATGTGGTGATGGATGGACAGGTGAAAATCGTTGATGAGCAAACTGGTCGGATGATGGAAGGTCGTCGATATTCTGATGGATTACACCAAGCCTTAGAAGCAAAAGAAAATGTAAAAGTTGGAGATTTAACTCAAACTTATGCAACGGTAACTTTGCAAAATTACTTCCGAATGTATCACAAGTTGGCGGGTATGACCGGTACTGCTGAGACGGAAGCTGGAGAGTTTTGGGAAATTTACAAATTGGATGTTGTAGTTATTCCAACTAATCGACCTATTGTCAGAGATGATAAAGACGACTTAGTTTATAAAACTGCTCGTGAAAAATATAATGCGGTAATCGAAGATGTAGTTAAATTGAGTGATGCTGGTCGTCCTGTCTTAGTCGGTACGACTTCGGTAGAGATTTCTGAAAAACTAAGTCGACTGCTCCAAATGCGAGGCATCGATCACAACGTCTTGAATGCCAAACAGCATCAACGAGAAGCTGATATTGTTGCAGAAGCAGGTAAGGCTGGAAAAGTAACTTTAGCAACCAACATGGCCGGTCGTGGTACGGATATTAAGCTAAGTGACGAAGTAAAAGCAGCAGGTGGTTTAGCAATCATCGGTACTGAGCGACATGATTCTCGACGAGTCGACAGACAGTTAAGAGGTCGTGCAGGTCGTCAAGGAGATCCAGGTAGTTCACAGTTTTATGTTTCATTGGAAGATAACTTGATGCGATTATTCAAGTCTGAACGAATTGCAAAATTGATGGATAAAATGGGTCACCAAGATGGTGAAGTCATTCAACATTCCATGGTTTCCAAATCAATTGAGCGAGCTCAGAAAAAAGTGGAAGAAAATAACTTCGGTATTCGAAAAAGATTATTGGAGTATGATGATGTAATGAATATTCAGCGGGAAGCGATTTACAAAAAACGTTTCAACGCACTTTCGGGAGAAAGACTTTCTCTGGATTTGAATACAATGTTTATTTCTCTGATTGAAAGTTTAGTAGTAGCTCATCGAAAAGATGGTAACTTCGAAACTTTCCGAAGAGGGTCAATTGAAGTAATGGGAATTGATCCAAAAATGGATGCCATCGATTTTCAAGAGGGAGATGAAGATGAGATCATTACTAAAATGTATCACCAATTTTTGGAAATGTATGAACGCAAAGGACAAATCCTTTCTGATTTAGTACTTCCTCAAATCAAACATGTTTACGAAACCGAAAGTCATAAATACAAACGAATCTCTTTACCATTTACTGATGGCGTTTCGAGAATACTTCCTGCAGCTGCTGACTTAGAAGCGGCAGTAAAGACAAAGGGAAAATCGATCATGCGTGATATTGAAAAGGTAGTAGCACTTTCGATTATTGACGAAGAATGGAAAGAACACTTACGCTCGATGGATGAGTTGAAAGACTCCTCTCAAGCTGCCTCATTTGAGCAAAAAGATCCTTTGGTAGTTTACAAAATGGAAGCTTTTAATCTGTTCGAACAATTAATTTATCGAGTCAATGAGCAAGTTACTTCATACCTCGTAAAAGGTTCCGTAGTCTTCCGAGATGGAACTAGAATTGAAGAAGCAAGAACTCAAAAAACAGATTTGAGTAAAACTTCTACGAATAAAGATCCAAATGCATTAGCGGCAAAAGCTGCGGCAGAAGGGGTGAGTCAAAGACAAAAACCTGAGACATTTAAACGAGATGTGCCGAAGGTTGGACGAAATGAAAAATGTCCTTGTGGTAGTGGTAAAAAATATAAACAATGCCACGGCGCTTAAAAATTGGCCTCGTCAATTTATAAAAAAAGGAGTTGCAATTAATTTTGTAACTCCTTTTTCATTTTTAATAATCTTAAGGTTCTAGATGAATTCATTTGGTCATTTATAAAAAGTTATTGATTATTAAGTTAT
>CAYGRM010000003.1:0-58621 GCA_964352225.1 uncultured Saprospiraceae bacterium
ATTTAGCTCCAAGCAACGATTTAGTATTTCCCTGCATAATAATAAATGAAATCACGAATAAAAAAATACCTATTTAAATCAAATCACATTTAAAAAAATTGAAACATGAACTTACCATTCAAAGTAACCGTATTATTCCTTTGCTTAGGATTAATGATGACATCTTGTGTTAAAGAAGAAATTACTCCTATGGACATCGATTCTGATTCAACAGAAACTGGAGTCAATAACCCAAATATTCCTAACCAAACATTTGAACCTCAAAATGCTTTTTCTACTGGAGATTTCTCTATCAATATTAGTAAAACTCCCTGTCCAGCTGGAGGTTATACCTTGACGGTAGAATCTCCAGAAGTAGATCTTACAAATGGTAATTACACCATTAATTGGTATCAAAATACTCAACAGTCCATCTACTTCGTAGGACAAACTTTAGAATGTGTTTGTGGATTTGGGGTACGGGTTGAAGTTATCGACGAGACAGAAACGCTAAACGCAAAAGATTCATTAGATATTCCTAGTTGTTAGTTTTGAAAATAAGCAAAGGTCATTGTGGAATTCCCCAATGACCTTTTCTTATAACAATCTAATTACAAATTTATTTTTTATCGATTAACATCTTGATTTTTATTCCTAAAGCTGCAAATAACAGGGTCGTAAATGGACTCAACCAATTGAATATTGCATAGGCAAAATAATCAAATGTAGATACTCCCAATACGCCACTTTGATAAGCACCACAAGTATTCCATGGAACTAAAACAGAGGTTACCGTTCCCGAATCTTCTAACGTTCTACTCAGATTTTCAGGTGCTAACCCTTTTTCTTCATATGCTTTGGCAAACATTTTCCCAGGAACTACTATCGCTAAATATTGATCAGAAGCAGTTACATTTAATGCTAAGCAACTAGCTACCGTACTCGCAAATAACCCGAAAACAGAATCAGACAAACTTAATAATGCTCCACTAATTCTTGACAATGCACCAATCGCATCCATCACACCTCCAAAAACCATCGCACAAACAATTAACCAAATCGTTCCTAACATTCCAGCCATTCCTTTTGCAGAAAATAAATCATTAAGTTCAGCACTAGAAGTAGTTACAGAAGTATTTACAGTTAAAGCATTCATTACTCCTTTGTAGGCTGAGTTAAAGGTCAAAGTTTCAGCACCACCAATTTTTGCTACAATATCAGGCTGTGCAATAATCGCAGCGACACCTCCTAACAATGCTCCTACAAGTAAAGCAATTAATGGAGAAGTCTTTTTCACAATCATTGCGATAACAATAATTGGAACTAAAAATAACCAAGGGGTAATATTAAAAGCCTCATTGATTGCAGCTAATTCAGTAGAAATATCAGACGAACCAGTCGTTTCTAAATTCAATCCAATGATAGCAAAAATGATAATCGTAACAATGATTGTTGGAACCGTCGTCAACGCCATATATTTGATGTGGTCGAAAAGTTCTGCCCCTGCCATCGCTGGCGCAAGGTTCGTGGTATCCGAAAGCGGAGACATTTTATCTCCAAAATAAGCCCCTGACAAAACAGCTCCAGCAGTCATTCCAAGTGAAATTCCTAAAGTCTCACCAATTCCGATTAAGGCAATTCCAACCGTTGCTGAGGTCGTCCATGAACTTCCTGTTGCAATAGAGATAATCGCACAAATAATTACACAAGCAACTAAAAATATCTTTGGACTCAATATTTGTAAACCATAATAAATCATCGTTGGAATAATTCCACTTATCATCCAAGTCCCTGCGAGCGATCCTACCATTAATAGTATCAAAATAGCTCCTGTGGTTGATTTTACATTTTCAGCCACTTCGTCCATCATTTTTTTATAGGATACTTTATTATAAAATCCAACGATCATCGCAACTACAGCGCCTAGCAATAGAATGAATTGATTGGATCCACTCAAAGCGTCATCTCCAAAAGCAAACTTAACATTGTAAAATAGCATTGCAACCAATGCAAAAACTGGAATCAAAGCCTCCCAGATATTCAACTCTGGATTTTCAATTATCTTCTCATCGAGTAAATCGTTATCTTGGTTTTCCATAAAATTTGAAATTCGTTTTGTAATTTTTTTTCAAAGAAGTAAATATATAAAAAATACTAGGTAGTTCATGCGAAAAGTCAAAGTTGGTATTTTGGGAGTAGGCGCAATTGGTTCTGTTATGGCTAGTCAACTATTTGCAAATCAAAATATTGATTTGCATTATTTTAATCGATCTCCGAAAAAGGAAATTCGATTACAATCACCTATTCGTTTTTTTGATTTTAAAATAAATACACAAACGGAGCTTTCTGAAAAAATAGAAATGGACTGGTTGATTATTTGTTTGAAGGAATATCATTTTAAAGAGGCTGGAAATTGGTTCGAAAAACTCATTTTTCCAAAAACTAAAATTGCAGTTGTTCGAAATGGAATTAATTTAAAAGAGCCGCTCCTACCCTATGCTCATGAATCTCAAATTTTGGAAGGTATGATTGATTGCCCAACTCAACTGGATTCAGATGGAAATTTTCATCAATTAAAAAATGGAATCATTACCCTTCCAGCTGGACATTTAGCAGATCAATTTCAAGTTCTTTTCCAAAACCAAAATATCTCCATTCGACAAGTCGATAATTTTAAAAGTGAGAATTGGAAAAAGCTTATTGAAAGTGCTGCTTTGGGAGCAATCACTTGTTTGGCTGGCGAAACTTGTTGGATTTTTGAAGATAAGTTCTAAGTCATAATTATTTCACAGTTATTTCGGCTTATTACTTCCTCCTTCTTCGTTAAAAAGCCTCGCCGATGCTAGGCATCGCCTACGTTTTTTGCCTCAAAGGAGAAAGTAATAATCTCGAAATAACTTATGAATAATTATGACCTAGAACTTAAAAAAATTAGAATTGTATATCGAAAATTAATGGAAGAAGGCATTCAAGTAGCCAAAGCAGATGATGCAAACATCCCAAATAATTTTGTAGATATGATGTTAGAAAAGTTAAAAACTTATCCAAAAGAAAAAGGAACTTCGATGTTGACGGATCGAAAATTGGGAAGACCAATTGAGGTCGGCGCAAAGAATGGAGCGATTGTAAATATCGGAAAAAAATATAATCTTGGAACTCCTTTGAATGATTTGGTGGTGACTATTTTAAGTAAAACAAATTTAATGTGAATTTTTGCCGCTGACTAGTGATGACTTTTCACAGAAAGGACAACCAAGTCAGAGATAGGTCATAACTGAGGTCAATCTTAGTCTGTGGCAAAGAAATATTCTATTGGAAACTATTTTGATAAAAGTGAAGTTATCTTTTCAAAAAAAAAATGCTCCAACTCATTTCACCCACAGTTATTTTGGAAAAACAATTCCGTGCCATGCTCCAAGATTGGCATTCCGCCAACGAACCACTTTCCCCCTGGTCAATTGGTCTGGACGTTTCTGATTTTGAAAAATATGTCAACACCTTATTAGATGCCTCCAAAGGAATCGGCTTAGAAGGTTTACAAGTGCCACATTCCTCCTTTTGGTTGATTGATGAAAACCAAAATATTTTAGCTACTTCCAATCTACGACATACTTTAAATGAAAAATTATGGGTGACAGGAGGTCATATTGGCTATGGCGTAGCACCTTCCGCTCGACGAAAAGGTTGTGCAACGAAAATTTTAGCACTCACTCTTCTCGAAGCCAAAAAATTAGGAATTAAAAAAGCATTACTCACTTGCAATAAAAGTAATATCGGTTCTGCTAAGTCTATTTTAAAAAATGGAGGAGAATTTTGGAAAGAAACGCCGAAGAAAAATCGAATTAATCAGTATTATTGGATCAATACTTAATTTTTTCCATAAAACCTCAGAGAAATATTAAATACTCTGTGACCTAAATTATTTTAGGATTTGATGAGGTTGTTTTGAAATTAGCCGAGGCAAATTTGACAAAGATAGCCCAGCTATCTGCGGAAAATTTAACAAAGGATAATTTTAAAAGAAGCCATCAAATTCAAAAGTTAATTATGTTACAGAGTATTAAATATCAACCTCAAGAAATAAACATAAAAATACCTAAAAAAAGTATATTTTTGTTTTGCGTAACGAGCAAAATCCGTTATCTTTGCACTCCATTTGCAGAAAATGGACAAAATTTTGAAATTTCTGGCTTTGTAGCTCAACTGGATAGAGCACTTGACTACGAATCAAGAGGTTGCAAGTTCGAATCTTGCCAAGGTCACTATTAATTAATTTATATTTAATACAATCACAATGTCTAGAGTTTGTCAATTAACAGGAAAACGTCCGATTTCAGGAAATAATGTTTCTCACTCTAATCGTAGAACGAAGCGTCGATTTCTTCCGAATTTGATCAAAAAACGTTTTTTCATTCCTGAAACAGGAGAATGGGTGACGTTGAAAGTTGCAACTAGTACACTACGTACTATCAACAAATTAGGAATTTACGAATACCTAAAAGACGCTCAACGTAAAGGAATGGACGTCGGAACAAAATTAAAATAATCACATTTTAAATATTTTATAAAATGGCTAAGAAAAGCAAAGGTAACCGCCAACAAATTATTTTGGAATGCACAGAGCATAAAGCTACTGGTATGCCAGGCACTTCTCGGTATATTACCCAAAAAAATAAAAAGAATACTCCAGACAGATTGGAATTGAAAAAATATAACCCAGTCTTAAAGAAGTACACTATTCATAAAGAAATTAAGTAATTGACTTGAAGATTTTAATTAATAGGGTTATTTTACGACTCTTTTAAATTAATTTCTTCACTAAAAAATATCAATCATGGCTAAAGTATCGAAAAACGCAAGAGTAGGTCAACGTGCTGCCAATGCAGGTTCAGGTAGAGATTTCGTTAAAGTTGTTAAAAGCATCAAAGACGAAGCTACTGGGAAATACACCTACAAGCAAGTGATGATTCACAAAGACAAAGTAGCTGAATTCTTCGCTAAAAAATAATTTGAACTATTTTGATTAAAACGGTTCAAAAAAAGGCTTTTCTTCTATCTTTAGGGGAAAGCCTTTTTTGCGTTATTATTAGTTTTATTGAACAACGTTCAACGGCTAGCGTTCAACGTCAAACGATTAAGTAGATGAGTTTTTTTAAAAAATTATTTGGCCAAAAATCCGAAGAGGAAAAAAAAGAGCAGTTAGACAAAGGTTTAGAAAAAACTAAATCTGGCTTTTTTGATAAAATCAAAAAAGCAGTTGCTGGTAAAGCAACGGTCGATGTCGAAGTACTCGATGAAGTGGAACAAATCCTCATCACTTCTGATGTTGGATTAGAAACTACTGTTAAAATTATTGACCGAATCGAAGCCCGAGTAGCTAAAGATAAATATGTCAATACTTCTGATCTCAATGAAATCATGAGAGATGAAATAGTGCAATTATTATCTGAAACAAATACTGAGGAGCTGGAAGACTTCACTCCTCCTGCCGGTAAAAAACCTTACGTTTTAATGGTAGTAGGGGTAAATGGAGTTGGAAAAACAACGACTATCGGTAAATTGGCTCATGCTTATACTCAACGAGGTCATAAAGTAGTAATTGGAGCAGGTGATACTTTCCGAGCTGCTGCCGTAGATCAATTAAAAATTTGGAGTGAGCGAGTAGGTTGTGATTTTTATGCTAAAGGAATGAATACTGACCCAGCCGCTGTTGCTTATGAAACAGTTCAACATGCGATGAACAATGATTGCGATGTGGCGATTATTGATACCGCTGGTCGATTGCATACTAAATTGAATTTGATGCGAGAGTTGACTAAAATCTATAATTCTGCTGGGAAAAAAATGGAAGGTGCGCCACACGATGTAATGTTAGTTTTGGATGCCACGACTGGTCAAAATGCGATTGAACAATGTAAGCAATTTACCGCTGCAACAGATGTGAGTTGTTTAGCTTTGACTAAATTAGATGGAACAGCAAAAGGTGGAGTTGCCATAGGAATTTCTGATCAGTTCCAAATTCCAATTAAGTTTATTGGAATTGGTGAAGGAATAGATGACTTAGCTATTTTTAATAAGAAGGAATTTGTGGAGACGTTTTTTGAAAAATAGAAACTCAAGTTTTAAATAAAAAAAGAGGCTACTTCAAAATAAATTTAAAGTAGCCTCTTTTTTATTTTCTCTCCAGTTATAATTAGCTGGCTTCTGGCTGCCATTTCCCTCGTGTAAAATAAAGGATTCCAAACAGTATAATTAATATCGCAGGAAATACTGCTAAATTATCAAGTGTTGCTTGCCCTGCCGCAAGATCAGCTGCATCTTCGCTAAGCCCATTTGCAATCGCAGCAGCTCTTTCTGTATCCAACCATCCTCCTATCACAGGCTGCCATAATGAAGTCGCAAACATGCCTACACCTCCAAGGAAAGATAATCCAAGTGCTCCCGTTTGAGGAGTATATTCAGCAGCAGATCCAATCATAGTTGGCCAAAAATACATCACTCCAACTGCGAAAAGAATTGCGGCAAGATAAACCATTCCTCCAGTAGCAACACTCATCAAACCAATTCCCAATGTCGCCACAACAGCTGATCCAAACAAAACACCTATTGGTTTAAATTTATGAATAAGAGGTCCTCCAAAATATCTTCCCACAGCCATCAATCCTGTAATCATTGCTAAAATTAACATAGGATGTGCCCCTGAATTTCCTAATATTTTTTCAACCCATTGCTGAGTTCCTAATTCGGCAGTCGCAGTCAATGTCATACATAGTGCCAACACAGAATATAACAATCCAAAATACTGGTAAATTAATCCAGCTACTACTACTATCAACCCAAATTTCACATAAGTACTAACATCTCCAGGAAACCATTGCTGCAAAGTTAAATCAGAAGCAGCAATCAGTACCAATCCTCCAACAATCGTTAAATAAATTGGTGGAAATAGTTTTTGAAAATCAATTGATCCTGATTCTGGTTCTTCTGGAAACTCTTGCCCAAATATCATCCAAGCATAAATTAAAGTAGGAATCAACATTATAGCAATTTGTAATTGCCATCCTAAACCTAAATTTGTCATCAATGCAGAAACTAATGCGCCAATAACGATTCCCCCAGGAAACCATACATGGAATTTATTCAGCATTGTTGTTTTATTACTATCAAACATATTCGCAATCATAGGATTACAAGCAGCTTCAACAGATCCATTTGCAAACCCAATAAAAAAGGTTGAAATTAAAAGTGTCCAAAAACCTCCAGCAAAAATGGTCATAACAAGGCCTAGAAGGTGAGTTATAAATGCCACCCACATAATCTTTCGAGGCCCGACTGCATTATACAATGGTCCTCCAATCATTGTTGCAATTGGAAATCCCAAAAATGCCATCGCATTTACCCATCCTAATTCTGTATCTGTTAATTTAAAATCCCCTCCAAGCTGTGTAAGAATTCCTGCTCGAATTGCAAAGGTCATTGCGGTAACGGTAAGAGCTATACAACTTGCGTTAAATAGCCTACTCCTGTTAATTGTTGACATAAATTGTTTTTTTTCGTTTTGTAATTTTTTCTAAAATACCAAAAACTTAAAGCATGTTCTTAGTTTAAAGTAATGGTTAGTCAAGATAGGAAAAAAATTAAAACGTTTATAAACAATACGTATTTATTACACTAAGGAAAACAAAACAAAAACGGTTACAAAAATCCTATCTTTTTGCAACCGTTCTTTTTTAATTTTATATCGATTAATCCCCCATCAACTCATCCACAATTTTTTCTCTAAATTCATAAAACACCTCACGTAATTCACTTTTCGCATCTGTACCATAGTTTATCATATACACCAAAGTCGCATCCTGATTGGGAAAATAAAAACAATCTGCCGTGTATCCTAAATCTCTCCCACGATGCCCAATGCCAAATTCATCTTCTGATCGATTTAAGAAATCCTTCATGATTCCCAATCCCAAAGTTCGATCCTTTCCTTCCACTAGTGGCCGAAAATCCAACATCTCATCTAAGCTTGCTGGAGAAATCAAGGTTTTGTCTCTCAACAAACTTTCAATGAAATTTTGCATCTCATAAACAGTTGCATAAATGCCTCCGTACCCATTTCCACTTCCAGTATTATAATTAGAAATATTTAAAATCGTTCCGTTGTTGTACAAGTCAAAATACCCTTGTGCCACAAAATCTGGTAACTCATCATGCCAATGATAATAAGTGTTATCGGCATTTAAAGAATTCAAAACTTTCTCTCTCAACAATTCTTCATGTGGTCGTCCGGTCGCTGATTCGATAACCATGATCGCTAATAATAAATTAGTATTGGAGTATTCCGTACTCGTTCCTACGGCAAACGATGGATCAACTCCATAAATAAATTTGAGTAAATCTTCTGGTTCCCAAAATCGACTTGGATCATTCAAAACGGCTAGATAAAAATTATTATCATCTATCACATCTGCAATCCCGGTGGAGTGATTAAGCAATTGTCGAAAAGTAGCCTGATCTGCATTTTTTACATTTGATGTATACTTACTATCCAACCATTTTGTCAATGGATCATCTAAATCCAACACTTCTTCCTCCGCCAACATCATGGACAAAACACCAATATAACTTTTGGTAACCGAAGCAATTTTAGAAACATGACAAGGCAACATTTTCACCTTTTCATCAATGTCTGCCATTCCAGAACTTCCTGCCCAAACGCCATTTTCATTTCTAATTAAAATAGAAATACCGGGTAGTCCTTTCGCAGTATATTCATCAATTACTTTTTGGAAATTAGCTCCATTCAAGTGTTCTGAACTATTGTCCCATGAAGGAATATTGCAATTAGTTGTTGCTTTAATTTGATCTTCTTTACAACCTGCCAGCAATAATCCTAAAATAAAAAAGACAAAATATATATTTAATAATCTAGTATTCATGATTTAATTTTTAAAAGAATTTGAGAATTTTTCCACGCTAAAATATCACTTTTCATCTCTTGATTTAAAAGGATAAAAAGCAATCCCAACATGCAATGCTGAATTTGGAAGTATAGGTACATACTCATTGATAAAAGGCATTTGCATGAAAAATTGATAGCTCAGAAAAATATCAATTGGATTCTCTGGACGAAATTCATATCCAACTTGCACGACAAAATCTGCCATGAATTGTGCTCGTCCAAAATTAGTTTTCCGATCATATTTTCCCTGATCATTGAGTTCAAAAACTTGTGCTTCGGGAATTGAATGCAAATACCCAATTCCCAATTTTGGCCCAAAATGCAATCCATTTTTCAGCCAATATCGATATCCAAATTCAGAATACAATTGAATTCCATGTTGTGCATATTGATGAAAAAAATAGGCAAGGTTGGCTGTTTGGAATAATTGATGTTTTGGATTGGAATTGTAAGTATATTCTGTTCCAACCGAAATTCCAGGATGAATTGGTAGGGTAAAAATCCCTAAATATCCATTTCCTGGCAATTCACTTGCAGTATTAAAAACTGATATGACAACTGGAAATTGACTCCGATTTTGAGCGATACCATTTGAAGAAAAAATAAGTAATGTCAAAAGGAGCACGATAGGAATTTTTTGAATCATAATTATTTTCATTTTGGTGAAATAATAAAACAGCAATTTAATATGGTAAGTTAAGCTATTAATATTAATGACTTTAGTCATCTATCAAATTGATCTTTATCAATTTGTAGCTCGAATTATTTTATTTACGAAATATTCAAAAAAAACCGTTTCCTATTTTATAAGAAACGGTTAATATTTTTTAAGAAAAATGATTTCTGAAAATTAATGGAAGCCGACTATTCCTCTTCTTTTTTCCTTTTCCATCTCCCCTCCTCTTTTAGTACCTTCGAGATCATCCATTCCAATTGACCATTCACACTACGAAATTCATCCGCAGCCCACTTCTCGACTAGCTTCATAGTTTCTTCATCTACTCTTAATACGAATTTCTTTTTTGGCATAACAATACATTTACAATTATAAAACATCAAATGGAATGATAAGTTTTACCCAACATTCCTGATTTGTTTTTTGCAAGAAAAATCCGTGTCACGGTTCTATCCATGACACGGATGTTTTAACTTAGGTATGCAAAGTTCCTGTATTTAAAACAGGTGTAGCATCTTGATCAGAACAAAGTACGACCATCAAATTACTGACCATAGCCGCTTTTTTCTCATCATCTAAATCTATGATTTTCCTTTTTGATAATTCATCTAGTGCATGCTCTACCATGCCAACTGCACCTTCTACGATTTTCAATCTTGCTGCGACAATTGCTTCAGCTTGTTGGCGCTTCAACATCGAACTGGCAATCTCAGGAGCATACGCCAAATAACCAATTCTAGCTTCCAAAACTTCCAATCCTGCCATTGCCAACCTATTCGTCAATTCCTCTTCCATCGCCTCATTGACTTCTTCCAAACCTGACCGCAAAGTCGTTTCGCTTTGATCATCATCAAAATTATCATAAGGATATCGACTCGCCAAAATCCGAACTGCTGCATCACTTTGAATGCGAACAAAACTTTCATAATCATCTACTTCAAATGCGGCTTTGTAGGTATTACTCACTTTCCAAACTAAAATCGAACTAATCAAAATAGGGTTTCCCATTTTGTCATTTACCTTAACCCTCTCCGTTTCGAAGTTGCGAGCTCGAAGCGAGATTTTAGTTTTAGTATAAAAAGGATTCGTCCAAAAGAATCCATTTTCTTTAACGGTTCCTACATATTTTCCAAACAAAACTAAAACTCTTGAGCCATTTGGATTGACTAAAAAGAATCCTGGAATCACTAAAAGAATTAGTGGAATCATAGCTACCACTAATGGTTTTTGAATAACAGCAAATCCATAAACTGTAAAAGCAATTAGTGCAAATAAAACCAATAACATTAAATAACCTGAAATTGGTTTTGTCGTTTTTTCAAAATCTTGATTTTTTCCTGTATCCATAATTTGATTTATTTTGATGTTAAAATGATATCATAAATATATCAAATAAAATTTCAGATTCCTAACACGTTTCGATGAAACATCTAAAATTTTCGATAAATATTTTTTGAGGTCATTGACAAAAATCACCTTCCTCTCTAACAAAAATCACCTTCTCTACATTGCTGTATCCTTATTTTGCATTTTTATTATTATCACAAAATTATAAACTCAATAAATGAAAAAAGTAAATTATATCTCCGACTTACATTTCGAACATGTTGCATGGAACAATGAACTAGCTTTTCAAAGAGATGAATTAAAAACATTCCAACACCGATTGGAAGAAGTAGCTCCTCGATACACTAACTCAGAAGTATTAAGTAAAGTAGAGCAATTTCAAAATAAATTTATTCGACATTTTGAAGTCATTGATACCTTGCAACATGAGGTCAATGAGCAAGAGAATCATCTAGTTACCTTCGCTAAGAATCATCCGATTGCTGTTGATCATGTTCATTTTAAAGATCATGCTGACCTAAGAGAAAAAGTAGAATCTCAATTAGGGATTTATAAAGATTTGAAGAAAAACTATTTAAGATTTCTAACCCAAACAATGTAAGCTGATAGCTTATTGAATTTTACTAATCAAATTAACTATGCAGTCAATATCTTGGTATTGACTGCTTTTTTATTTTATATCTTTGGTCGCTATTAATTAATGGAACACAATAAATGATTAGTTTCATTTTAATAAGTGATGTTACGCACGTATAAATAGACCATATAAATTCTCATAGAAACTTTTTAACCTAATTTTTATAAAATCAAAAAATGAAAAATCTCCAACTCCTCCTCATTTCTTTTTTTCTAATTTCAAATTCTTTTCACCTTTTTTCTCAAAAAGACTTATTGCAATCAGGACCGATGGTTGGATATTCCACCATGAAAGAAGTTTTGCTTTGGGTGCAAACTAATGAACCTGCTGAAGTACATTTCGAATACTGGAATGTCAAAACTCCTACGGAAAAAATAAAAACGGAATCGGTTACTACAGTAAAGACTGATGCTTTTGTTGCACACCTTTTAGCAGATCAATTGGAACCATCTGAAAAATATAACTACGAACTTTTTATTAATCAACAAAAAGTAGATCGCCCCTACCCTTTGCAGTTTGAATCTCAACCGATTTGGTTGTGGCGAGGTGATGCTCCTGATTTTTCATTTGCCACCGGAAGTTGTGCTTATGTAAGTGAAGAAAAATATGATCGTCCAGGTGATCCTTACGGAAGTGAATATCAAATTTTTGAAACCATTGCTAAACAACAACCTCAATTTATGATGTGGTTAGGTGATAATTTTTACCTGCGAGAAGCTGACTGGAATAGCAAAACTGGGATCATTCACCGCTACACCCACACTCGTTCGCTTCCTCAAATGCAAGCGATGCTGGGAGGGATGCATCATTATGCTATCTGGGACGACCATGATTTTGGGCCTAATAATTCAGATCGAAGTTATCCATTAAAACGAGTGACGGACAAAGCATTTAAAAACTTTTTCCCCAATCCTAATTACATTTTTGATGAAGGAATAACTGGCCATGTGCAATGGGCAGACTGTGAATTTTTCATGCTTGATAATCGATATTGGAGAACTCCCAATAAAAGAAATGATCTTGAAAATCCAGAAATTTTAGGCGAAGAACAAGTTGAATGGTTGCTAGATGCATTGGTGAATAGCTATGCTTCCTTTAAATTCGTAGTCATTGGTGGACAATTTTTAAATCCAATGACCAAAGGTGAAAGTCATATAAATTGTGCTCCAGCAGAAAGAAAAAGAATCATTGAAGCCATTCAAAAATTAAAAATCAATGGAGTCATTTTTTTGACAGGCGATGTTCATCATACTGAATTATCTGAATATGAAATGGAAGGTGGTTATCCACTTTATGACTTAACCATTTCGCCCCTGACTGCGGGAGTTTATGGAAAAGGCGCAGAAGAAAATCCTTTGCAAGTGGAGGGAACCTTAGTTGCTGAAAAAGCTTTTGCAAAAATGGATGTCTTTGGTTCAAAGAAAGAACGTACTTTACTCATCACCGTTTTAGGTAGTGACGGTCAAGAGTATTGGAAAAAAGAAATTAAAGCTGAGGAATTGAAATTTTAACTAAATCTGAGTTTTCATAGGTCGGGCCCAAAGTACGATTTCAAATAAAAAATAAAAACCAACTGCCAATAAAAGTAGATTCGAATGTAATCCTATTACGATAGAAAGGTGCCATAAAATTAAACTTCTTACTGTAGCAGTAATTGGAAAGGATGCATTGGACTCTACTTTTTGTTTGGTAAAATGTGCATAACCTTGCCCTAAGATTGCAATGATGGATGCTATACTCCAAAAAATAATCCCCCAGGTATTTTCAAAAGCAATCTGAGCACTAAAGTACATACTGAGCAAAACAAAAATATCTCCTACCCAAGTTGTTGCATCCCATCCAAACACCACCGTAAAAGTTTGATAATTAGTTTGGCGATCGGCAGAAATATCCTTGAGATAGCCCATCAAAACAAAATTAGCATAAGAGAAAAAACTCAATGGAATAATCCACATTAAACTGGGATAGCTCAAACTGCTTAAGTTCAAATTCGACATGCCTAAAAATCCCATGATTGGAAGAAGGGATACAATCCAAGCATTATAAAATGGCCCTGCGAACCAATATCTTTTTTTAAAGAAGGAATACGTAGCTAAACCTAAAATCGTAAAAACTCCAAAAATGATATTCCAATAATTGAAATAAACCAATAAAGAAACTCCCATGACTAATCCAATCGCACTTACAATTCCAATATGTTTTGGAGAAACAACTCCTTGCGAAAGAGGACGATACGGAGCAGAAAGTTTATCGGTGTCTATCTGAAAACAATCTGTCAACGCTTGCCCAAATCCATATCCTAAAAACAGCGGAAGAAAAATCAATAAGGTTTTCCACTCCATTAATTTAAAATCATCCAACGCGACCATTCCTGCAAAACCTGCAACACCCGAAACAAATAAAAGATACGGTCGCATGTGCACGAAGTAAGCTTTCCAAAAGGCTAAAGTAGTCAGTTGATATATGGTATTCATTTTTAATAAATTATTCGGTTCCTAAAAGTTGAATAGTTTTTGGAAGGATGGAAAAATGAGGATGCTTCCCCTTGAAAACTTCACCATCCAATTCTAAAGCTTTGAAGTCAGAAGTTATGATTCGAATCTCTTTAGTAAAAACAGTATGCCTTTTTATTTTTCCTGAAAAAACACCTTTACTTAAATCAAGAAGTGTTTTTATTAATTCCCATTTCGTCATGTCCTCACAAATATTAAGTCCCAATTTTCCATCATCAGGTTTTATTTTTTGGTCGTAAACAAAGTTTCCTGAGACGTGTGGATTTTTTAAAACGGCAAGGTTAGATATCCGCATTTCTTTTTTCACACCATTATATTCGATGCTAATAGGGTAATTCCTAAAAGTAAAAATGGTTTTTAGCGCTGCGTAAATTATGGCTAAGTCAGTTAGTTTATTTTTAAGAAAACCAATGATTCCAGTATTTTGGTTGAATAAATAATTTGCCTCAGCAGTAACTCCTATACTTGAATTAGCGATAAAATATCGAGTCATTTTTTGTTTATCCTCTTGCAAATAATTCAGTTTTCCTATGTCCACCAATTTCACATTTTTGAAATTCAGCCGAACTGGAATATTTTGTATCAATCGTTTTTTAGGTTTGATAAAATCATTACTAGAGCCTAAACCAACTCCTCCAAGTATGATTTTTTTTAAATCAATATTTTCTATTTTCATTAAGGCATTCAAAATGTAGTTGGCACTTCCATCTCCACCTGCTGAAATGATGATATCGACTCCTTGGTTTTCTATTAAGTCTTTGAGGCATATCTCAATATCGAATGGCGGCTCAAAAGGAATCAAAATTGTATCTGCTGGAAATAAATTCAACACCTCTTTCTTTATTTGAATCCAACGCTCTTTGGCGCGTCCATTATTTGCAGCATAGTTGATGATGATGGCAGCTTTCATTTTTTTGGATTTTCTACTTTAAAGGCTTCTTACATCAATTGCGATTTCGTCGGTAGGAGTAGTTTTAAAAGTGCCCACCAACGAATATGGATAAGCATTGATTGCAATTGGTTTTAGTGTCTGCCAAACAAAATCTCCTTTTTGACAACACACATTCAAATATTGAATTCCATCTTTTTCAAGTTGCTCTAAAACTTCATTGAGTTCATAAAAATTGGATTCGTCAAAATCAAATAAAGTAGCGAACTTGAGCATATCACCTTCACTTGGAGAGTGTCGATGTTTGGGCAAAAAAAGATTACTTATCGCTTGTCCAAATTTTAAGATGGGATTTAATTTGCGCAATTTGATTTGATACATTTTATGCGTATTCCAAATTCCTAATCCACTTTTTGTTTTGGAAAAATAGGAGGTCAAATCTTTTCCACTTGGAAATAATTTTGTTTTTAATTTTAGTTGGCTTGATGGCTCGACCTGATTTAATTTCCGTTTTATCCTTCTCCAAGTTGGTATCGTTAAATAAATAAATTCATAATGATACCATTTCCTTTTTATGGAATAACAAGCCTTTGCAACTGCAATATTTTTCGTTTTCATGGTTACAAAAAAATCATCTGCATCGGAAGGAAGGAAATAATTATAAACTAATTGACTCCCAAATATTTTAGCCAACCCCAATCTTCGAAATTCCGGAAACACCTTCAAGTCATATCCAATTCCCACATTAAGCAAATTATGATTACACTCAATCGGAACTATTGCACCGGCAGTTACACCCGCAAGTTGGCCCGAATCCGTCACCCCAAGAAAAATCTTATAATCATCAAAAACTACCGACCGACTCAAAAAATAATCACGAATCATTTCCATTTGAATCCATGATCCTTGGGTAGCTTTTCGCTCCAGAGCAAGTAAAGCATCTTCATATTTTGGATCATAGGGAATGATTTTGATATCCATCTTCATATTTTAAAATTAAAGGTTTGGTACATTTTGGTTCTTTCTAAATGAGTTGACTCAGTTAATTCCCCAAGACTATTCCTCAATTGAATTAATTCGTTTTCCCCTAATCTATTTCGGACAAAAGCACGAACTACTCCCCAATGTTTTTCTTTTTCATTTCGAGAAATAGTATTTAATAAATTTTCTAAATCTGAAAAATTATAAAAACTTAAAATGTCCGAAAGAGAATAAAAAGTATGTCCCACTATAGACTTCGAATTATTTTGTAAATACATTGTTATATCTTGCTCATGATAGATGACTTCGATTCGATTTTCTTGAAGAGCTTCTTTTATTTTCTTCAGATTTTCAACCTTCAGAGAAGGAGGCAATGCTTCCGTATCCATTTCATTTAGATTTCCCTTAAAAACTAAATGGAACATAAAAGATTGATTAACCAAGTTTTCATCCATTACCTTTTGAAGACCTTTAGGAATATGTTGACATTCCGCATCCGAAGAGACAAAAGCAATATCTTTATTTCCAGTTAATCGAAAAGCCCACCTTTGAGAAAAAATATTTTTGACCAACGACCATCGCCATGTTGGAAAACTAGAAATATCCTGAATTGGTTTTTCAAAACATTTATAAAAATTTTTCCCTAGAAAAAGTTTAAACAAAGGTCGATTGCCTTCCAAGAATTTTTCAAAATGGCCACAAAACAAAATGCCATTTTTAATAGCATTTGGTCGTTCCTCCCAGAATTCTTTGCATGGAGAAGAAAGTTGTTTTTTGATTAAATCAAAAATTTCCCAACGTGATGAAGACTTTGAATAACCAATAAATTCTAAATACTTTTCTATACTCAAATATTCAAGAGCTATCAACTTCAATTCGAGTAAAAACAATGCTTCAACATTAGTGTCAACTGCCGCAACCTTTTTAAGATGCGGGTGAGCCATTAAGGCAATAACTCGCTCACCCGATCCAGCAATACCAACGAGATTTTCGAAGGCTGCTGAATTCATAAATGATTCTTCTACTTTATTATCTTCATTTACGTGAGAGTAATAAATCATTCGTGGTAATTAGATTTATTCGCAAAAACCTTTTCTAGAACTGTGGTCAATTGATCAATATCTTCCTTCGTATGTCGAGCCATTAGACTAATTCTAAATCTTTCTTCATGCTCTGCTACGGCTGGGTATTCGATTGCATTTAGAAAAATACCTTTTTGATGAATCTCATAATTAGCTTTTCGGATATCCATATTGTCGGGAATTTTCAAAGCTAAAATCGCCGCATCAGGTTTTCTATAAAATCCAAATTTGCCTAATTTCTCAATCGCATAATCTCTTACTTCAAGTAGTTGTTTTTTTATCTCAGGTTCGTTTTCAATCACATCCAAACCTGCCAGAACTGCCGCTAAAGTCATCGGTGGAAGCGAAGCTGAAAACATATATGATCGAGCAAAAAATCTAAGATAATTAATGACTTCTTTAGAAGCTGCAACAAATCCACCAGTCACCGCAAAAGTTTTTGAGAACGTTCCCATAGACACATCAACTTGATCAGACAGTCCAAAATGCTCAGCGGTTCCACTCCCTGTTTTCCCCATCACTCCGGTTCCATGCGCATCATCTAACAATAAAATTGCATTGTGCTTTTTCAACAATGGTATGATCTTGTCTAATGGAGCTAAATCACCATCCATCGAATACACGCCTTCGACTCCTACATACAAATTACCTTTCAAATTGACCGAAGCTTCTTTTAATCTATCCTCTAATTCCTCCATGTCATTATGCTCAAAAATCAAAGTCTTCGCATGAGTAAATCGAAGCCCATCGTAAAAGGAAGCATGACTATAATGATCAAAAACTATCACATCATTTTCATTTGTTAATCCTCCAAGCAGACCCAAATTAGCACTATAACCGGTTGGGAAAATCATAGCAGCTTCCTGATGTTTAAATCGTGCCAATCGCTCTTCGAGTTCTTCCATTAATTTGGAATATCCATTTAAAAGTGGAGGTCCACCAATTCCCACACCATATTCATTTATGGCTTCAATCACTTTTTTCTTGACATGAGGATGGTTCGCTAATCCTAAATAATTATTGGAAGCGAACATTAACATGGAACGAGATTTATTTTCATATTCATCCCAGATTTCCACCGTCCGATCTGCTGGTGTTAAGACTCTTCGCTTGTAAGTATATTGATGCTTGGTTTGTAAGTCTTCAATAAATTGCATAAAACCTTTTGTCCTTTCAACTAAAGAAAGAGTATGACTAATTTTTAGAAAGTCATGCAGATCATTAGGTTTTCTTTTTGAAAAACTAGTTGGTTTATTTTTTATTTGAGTTGCCATTTTTGATGAAATTTTAAAAGTTCTCTTAAATATAATTCTACATTACTTTCACACTCACTAAATAAATTAGCGATTAAGAAAGGATCAATTTCAATTATTTTTTCTTGGTTCGGAAGAGTAAACTTTTGCTCGCCCAAGACCTTCCCTATCTTCAAAGGTTGCCATGAAATAGATTTTGCTTTTTCCAAAAAATCCTCCAAGTGACTGGGTGGAATGGTAAATATTAATTCAAACTCTCCATGAGGGCCAGCAAGAAATATCCATGGAGGTAAATTATTATTTTGAGTAACTCGAAGGGCATCAGAATGAAGAATATTTTGGAGGGAAGTGTCTAAATTAAATCCTTTTTTATTGATGCTCATTAAGTTGCAAATAGCCGCAAAAAAACCATCACTCGAATCCATACAACATGATCCAAACCTTCGTATAATTTCTCCTTTTCTCAAATTCGATTTTGGTTGAAAACGAACCGAAGCATTTTCAGTTTTTAATAATCGTTCAAAAGCAAACGCACTTCCTTGTCCCATTTTTCCAGAAGTAAAAAGAATATCTCCTGGCTTACAACCTTTCCGAGTAATTACTTTTCCATCATCAATTCTTCCAACTGCCACTCCTCCACTTTGCATATACTCACTTTGGTTGGTATCTCCCCCAAGAACAAAAGTTCCACACTCTCGACAAGCAGCTTCAATTCCTTTTTGTATTTCTTGCATTTCTTTTTCAGGAAAATCTTTAGGAAATTGTTGCGATAATAAAATACCAATCGGCTGAGCTCCTACCGCAGAGAGATCACTAATATTTACCATGACGGTCATCCAGCCAATTAAGTATGGATCTTTATAAAGCCCCGTTTCGATTTCCTCTACAATATTATCTACGGTAATCGCAAGGACGCTTCCATCTTCTAATTGAACTAATTCAGAATCACCCTCTAACAGTTGATTGATTTGATTGGGCGAGCGTTGAAACTGATGCGTCAACTTTTTAAAGAGTTGATTTTCTTGAAGACTTGGAGCAGTCGTTTTGTTTTTTGAAGACTTGGTTTCCATTGTATTTGATTTGAACTGTTTGGCATCTTCAACTTCAACTACGCTTGATTTAAGCAAGTAATCATTAGAAAATGCTTTCTTTACATTACCAATGTATGAAAACAAAGATGCGAAACACATGATTTCAATCAACTGTTAGTTATGATTTAAATCAATATTTTCCCCTCCAAATGGAATCGTTTAAACAAAAAAAAACAGCCACCTAAGTAGCTGTTCTTTTTTCATGTTTGATGTGAAATTGTTTCTTTAACGCTATCCGTTGTCTCCTCAAAAGTCGAATCATAATCTTCTCGAACGGTTCCCATCCATCTATCCCAAAGGAGAAAATACAAACCGTAATTCCCATGGAATTTTTTATGATGTAAATTATGTGCGACGGAAGTGTTGACATATTTCCCAACACAAGTTTTGTGAAAGCCTTTTGGATACAATTCAAATCCGAGGTGTCCGTACACGTTATAAAAGATTTGAAATAAAAAGAAAAGCCCAATCGAAGAAATATGAACTGGAACAGTAAAAGCAATCAAGGGAACAATCATCGCTTCAAAAAATCCTTCGATCGGATGAAAAGCATAAGCAGTCCACGGAGATGGATTGGTTGATTTATGATGAACCAAATGAACATGTTTATAAATCTTGGGAAGATGCATGGCTCGATGCATCCAATAAAAATAAGTGTCGTGTAAAAAGAACATCCATACCCAAGTGAACAAATAATAACCTACGCTATGATCATTAAAATCAAAATAAATATTGGTTTGAGGCATATAAAAATAAAATACAAACAAGGCTACAGTTGCAAAAATAGTGACTGAAATCAAAGAGTACATGATGTCTCGAAAGTAGTCTTTTTTCTTAGGTAATTTCTTTTGCACCTTTCGAAACCACATTGGTTTTCTCAAAATGAAATAAAATAGAATAAATGCACTTCCTGCAAAAACAAAATAATCCTTGACTACTCCATACGCTTCTCGCAACCAAAATTCCATGAATGTTTCTTCCATAATATTTTTTCATTTAAAATAAAAAAACAAAATTCTTATTACTAATAGTTTTTGATAAATTGTAAAAAGAGGTAGATGAGTTGAAAAAAATTACCTCTCAACATAAAACATTTCTAACAACCCTTTTCCCTTTGCTTGAATCTTTCCTCTTGGTGTAAAAGAAAATCCAGAAGTTTCTTTTAATAAATCATAAGAGGATTGACTGATATTTATTTTTCCAATGGTTCCATTTTCTTCCATTCTTGCAGCAATGTTTACGGTGTCTCCCCAGATGTCGTAGGCAAATTTCTTTAGCCCAACAATTCCTGCAACCACCGGTCCAGAATGAATTCCAATTCGAAACTCAAAAGGTTTTTTTCCTTGCTCAAGTCTCATTGCAGTTGTTTTTTCAATAAAGTCTAGAATAGCCAAAGCCGCTTCTACAGCATCATTGGGATTGGTCATATTATGCATCGGCACACCTGCTGCTGCCATATATGCATCGCCAATTGTTTTGATTTTCTCCACTCCATGTTTTTCCATAATCAAATCAAATGCACTATAATAATAATTGAGTTCTTCCAACAATTCTACAGGATTCAACCTTTCGGCATGTTGACTAAATCCTTTTATATCAGCAAAGAACACGGTGACTAAATCATAATGTTTAGGAGTAGCTGATCCATGATTTTCTATTTCTTTTGCGATTTCTTTTGGTAGGATATTAAGAATTAATTCTTCGAGATTGGTTAAAGTCTCCTTTATCGATTCTGAGTTTTTTTTCTGCCTGAGTTTAGAAATACAACTATTGATAGCTTGCTGTAGATCTTCGAACTTAATTGGTTTGATTAAATAATCTAACGCATTCATTCGTAATGCTTTGAGCACATAGTGATTATAGGAAGTAATAAAGATAGTTTGAAAAGAAGGATTGTCATATTGACCTAGCATCTCGAAACCAGTCATATCAGTCATTTCAACATCTAAAAAAATAAGGTCTGGTTGATGAATTTTAATTTTTTCAATTCCTTCACTTCCGCTTTTAGCAGTATCAAGAATTTCTACAAAAGGGAAATTCATTGTAATCATATCTCCCAGTAGACTTTTGATAAAAGGATCATCATCGATAATTAAACTTTTAATTTTCATAGTAAGCTAAATTTCATTTTGATAATGATTCCCACCATGTTTTAAATTCCTCTTTTTTTCTACGTGCAATTGGAATACTCGTTCCATCTGAGAGCACTAGAGAAATACTATTCGGATAAGATTTAATATGTAAAGAATTAACGAGATGAGATTTATGACAGCGAAAAAATCCTTTGTCATTTAATAGCTCTTCTAAATCTCCCAGAGTTTTGGAAGCAAGATTCTTTTTTTGATTGGCCAAATAGATAAAACTATAATTTCGTTCTCCTTCAATACGAACTATATTTTTTAGCATCATTTGTAATTCTCCGTCGTGAGTTTGCAAGGTTAATATTTTTTCGGAAGAATTGGTGGTTTTCAAATTATGAAGCGCTTGCTTAATATTATTGGAATCTTTATTTTTTCCCACATAAGATTTATAGCGTTTAATTGCTGCCTTGAGTTCTCCCAGATCAATCGGTTTAACTAAATAATCCATCGCATTAAAACGAATAGCTTTGATAGCATAGTGGCTGTAAGATGTAATAAAAATGGTTTGAAAATTTATATCACTCAGTTTAGCCAACATTTCAAATCCAGTCATGTCTGCCATTTCTACATCCAAAAAAATCAAATCAGGTTGGAAGGTTTTGATTTTTTGTAAGCCTTCAGCACCACTACTTGCCATAGAAAGTACTTCTACTTCTGGGAGATATTGATCCAATTTATCTTGCAATAAATCTCGGATAAATGGATCATCATCAATAATTAAGCTTTTGATTTTATTCATATTTGAATTATAACATTCTTTATTTAATTCCAACTCATCAGTTCTTCCTTCTTTAATCATTCCCTGTCTGTAAGATAAATATTTTTTTTTAGCTGTAAATAAGAATTGACCCAACGGTTGATCGAACGGTAAATTAAGTTAAAGTTGACTGGTAGATAAATTGATTTACCATAGGATAAAAACCTCTTTCTAGTTCGGTGGAGATGGCTATATTACAGCTATTATTCTGAATGGAAACAATTCTGTATTCCATCTCTATTTATTTATTTTTAAAACCCACTAAAAAATGAAAAACATTTATCTTTTTATTATTGCATTTTCAGTACTATTCAATACTAGTTTAATTGGTCAAGTAACCTGTGGTCAGGACACACTCCAGTATGGCAGAGCGAAAGCCGATTTAGTTATCGGTCAACTATTTGGACTTGGACTTTCAGGGCCTTTTACTGCTGCGGGCCAAAGATTTGAAGTGCCAACTGGGGCTTCTGTAGAGGTTTCAGGATTTACACTTTTTGCTCAAGAGATAAATGGAGATACTTCTTCTGTACGTTGTGCCATTTATGAAGCCGACCTTACTAGTGGATTGCCAACTGGAGTAGCACTTGCTATGGTGGAGTTGATTGTTACCACGGAAGTCACCTACATTAACTTTGATTTCCCGGTAACCTTGACGCAGGATTTTGTGATCACGACTGAAAACCTTTCTCCTACAGCATTGATTATGACCACCAATAGTGGTATGACAGGTGCTGGTCAAGGAGAGCAACTGGCTTTACTTTTATTTCAAGGAGACTGGGTTGTTGCTGAAACCGTAGGCCCTCCTGGCGGCGCTTTCAATCTCGACTTTATCATGGAGCCTTTCGTGAATTATGATATTACAGCTGGAGCTTCTTCCGATGTAATTGATAACACCGTATTCGTAGATTCAATTTACAACTTTACGTCCGATCATTCTCCTTTAGTTGGGAGTCGTTTTTTCAACACAATTGCTTTTAATGAATATTTCGGTGGTTCTATCACTTCTCCAACGGATTGGGATTTTGGTGATGGAAGTTCTGTGGACAATAGCGATACGCAAACGCATACTTTCCCTGCTGGAGCAGCTAGTTATACGGTAACTACAACTGCAACCATACAAGGATATACCACAAGTTGTCAAGATGTTATCGAAACATCATATGATGTGGAGGTAATCAATTCTACTATAGATAATTTACTAAAAAGTTCTATTTCCATTTATCCAAATCCAACAAATGGTTATAGCCAACTTAGTTTTGAATTGGAGAATACTAAAAGAGTCAATGTTTCAGTATATAATTTATTAGGAATACAAGTAGCAACTTACTCGCTAGGAGAAATAGATAGCACCTCTTTAGAGTTGGATCTTACTAATCAACCGTCTGGAATTTATCTTATAGCTATCGAAATAGATGGGCAATCTTTTGTAGAAAAATTGTTAGTCGACTAAGAAAAAAACTAACCTCAAAAGTCCTGAATTTTCAATTTGAAAATAATTAGAATAATTTTATAGTAAAACCCGATCTCCTTCACAGGAAGATCGGGTTTTCATTTTGACAAAATTACCCAATATTGATAATCACTATCTTTTCATTTCAGAAAATATTGGAGCAATCAACTCCTCTGATTTATAGGGTTTCGGGATATAATTATTCATGCCGGAATTATAACAATTATCCACTTCCGATTTTAATAAACTAGCTGTCATAGCGATAATTGGAATCGCAGTTTCTTTTCCTTCTGATTTTTCTATTTCTCTGATTTTTCGAGTTGCTTCGAAACCATTCATTACAGGCATTTGTACATCCATCAAAATGAGGTCGTAGTTTCCTGTTTTAAATTTCTCAACAGCTAACGCTCCATTCTCTACCACATCAATTTTTATATTTTTTATAAAAAAGGATAAATCATCTTGTGCGATCATTTGGTTAAATGGATTGTCTTCGGCAAGTAAAACTCGAATGCCTTCGAGGGAAGTAGTCATCTTTTTTAATTTGTCTTCGGTGATAATTCCTTCGTTTATCGCATTACTAGCAGCAATGACTAATGGTAGTTCTATAAAGAAAGTACTACCCTGCCCTTCTTCGCTTTCTGCCCAGATTTTTCCGTTTTGTAATTCAACCAATTGTTTCGAGATACTTAATCCTAATCCTGTGCCTCCGTAACTTCGAGTCGTAGAATCTTTTGCTTGTTCGAATGCCCCAAATATTTTTTCTACTTTTTCTTTTGGAATGCCTATTCCAGTATCCTTGACGATAAATTTCAATCGATCGTTTTCTTTTCGTAACAATATATTTACATTTCCTTTTTCGGTAAACTTGATGGCGTTACCTGCGAGATTAATTAAAATTTGATTCAGTCGAGTGGGATCACCCATGATTAATTCAGGTACTTCTTCGTCGATTTGATAATTGAGTTGAAGTCCTTTTTCTTCAGCTTTGAATTTTAAAATTTGAGTGACATTTTCGATGACCGCAACTGGACTCGTTGGAATGGATTCGATATCGAGTTTGCCCGCTTCTATTTTTGATAGATCCAAAACGTCGTTGAGGATAACGACTAGATTATCAGAACTAGTTTTCATCGCATGAAGAAATACGTCTTGCGAAGGAGGGTGCTCGTTCCGTTCTAAAATCTTGACCATACCTGAAATCGCATGCATCGGCGTACGAATCTCGTGGCTCATGTTGGCGAGGAATTGCTCTTTATATTTTTCGGATTGTTCTACTTTTTTCTTTTGTTCCTCGATGATGGCTTTTTGTTGGCGAGTCACTTTGAGGCGATTAAAAATGACTAAAGCCAAAAATGAAATCAATAAAAGTCCTATTCCGATGGCGATTGACAGCTTTTGTTGATTCTCCTTTTTTTGAGTTTCTATCGCTACCCGTTTTTCATTTTCCAGGTCATCAATAGCTTTTTGTTTTTCATACTCAGATTGGACTTGCAATTGGATTGCTGCTTTTTGGTTTTCTTCGCTCTCCAAACTGTCCCGCACTTGAAAATAAAGCTCGTTCATCTCCAATGCCTCTTTGTATTTCCCAGCGGCCTTGTAAGTGCTAAAGAGATTCTGGGCAGCTGTTCCAATAGAAGAGAATTCTCCTATTTCTTGAAGAATAGCCAGGCCTCTTTTACCATAAGAAATTGCTTTGGTATGATGCCCTTGAGCAGCATAAATACTCCCCATGACAATTATGATATTTGCGATGCCCCCCTTGTTCCCTCTTTCTTCAAAAAATTCTAAACCTGTATTACAATACTTTAATGCAAGCTTATAATCGCCTCGCTCGAAATATCTTTTACCCAGACTCGCTGAAATCCCTGCCACGCCAGGTTTGATTCCCAATTCCTCAAAAGTTTTCAAAGCCTTTTTAAGATATTCTATTGCCTTAGCGTCGTCTCCTAGTTTTACATAAATGTTGGCAATATTGTTAAGGGTACCTGCTACCGCATCTTTTCTACCTACTTCTCCATAGAAGGCTAAATTTTCGGAATAAACGCTAAGCGCTGCTTCGTAATCTCCTAGTTCAAGGTATGTGGTTGCAATGAAATTTTTAGCACTCGCCTTTCCTTGAAAGTCTCCTACTTCTTCACTGAGTTTAGCGCCCCGATTGAGGTAGTCAAGAGCTTGACTAAGATCCCCTTGCTTTATTAAAATCACTCCGATATTGGCAAAGATTTGTCCGCTCCTTTTTTTATCCTTCATTTCCTTACTGATCTCTAAACCTTGGAAATAGTATTCGAGCGCTTTGGATAGGTCCCCTTTTCGGTAGTAAATAGATCCAATATTAGTTAAAGCGTTTCTGATTCCTTTTTTATATCTGATCTCTTTAGAAATCGTTAAACTCTGGGAATAAGATTCAAATGCCTGGTCAGGTTCACCTTTCGTAATAAAAGAAGTCCCTTGTGTATTTAAGGCTTCAACCATCCACTTTTTATGGCCGGTTGATTCTGCCAGGTCATATTCTAATTGAGCAAAATAAAAGGCGCTGTCGGGATTATTAAAGCGGTAGCCATCCCAAGCTATCGTCTGTATGGCTTGTAGACGGGAGGTGTCGGGAAGTGAGGTGTCGTTCCAAATTGTGAATAGGGAATCGAGATTGACTTGTGCTGCCGCTGAAAAAGAAAGATTTAAGAAAAGGAATGTTAAGATTAGATTTTTCATTTCGTTTTGGTTTTATTCATTTCAGAAAAAATTGGAGCTAACAACTGCCTAGTGTAAAAGGTGACTTTTCAAACTAATTGATAAAAAGAGGAATGGTTTAAAGGATAGGTGTATTTTTATTTTTGAGGATTGGTAAGTTAAACAAAATTCTTTTCAATTATAGAATCCACTTCTCCACAAGCTCCATCTAGTTTCTCTAGAATTCCATTAATTAAAATTTCCAAATCATCTAGAGGCATTGTTTGATACTCGAATTCTAATCGTCGGATGGGCATGACTACATTTTGAATCCCAAAGAATTGAAGCTGAGGACTCATCTGATGCAAAGTTTGCCGAATCATTTTTCGGTCATTATCATTTAGGTGTTTTTTCAAATCTTCTACCCTAGCTGGAATAAGTTCCTGAAACTGACGGAGGTACCTTTCCAGTCGATTATTATCTCCTCTTGAAATATTAATAAGATTTTGAGGATCAATATAATTTGTATTCCACTCTATTTCCATGATCAAATAATTAAGTGTTTTTCCTTTTCCAACAAGTTAAATATTATTCTGTAGGTAAAAAAACAATTGTAGAATATGTGCAAATCGGTTTTCAGTTAATTCATTGTAGTCAAGGAATAAAAGAAAGTAGTCAAGATAATAACCTTGACTACTTTCTCTTAATTTAGATAGTTAAATCTAAAAAAATAGGTAATAGATTATTATTCTAGTTTACTTTTATTTTATCTGATTCATTCATCACGTCGCTAGGTGCTCCGAAAATAAACCATGGAAAAGTCGCAGCTCCATCCATAATGATTGAACAAGATTGATATAAACCCCGATACTGATCCGCTGGAGCATTATTCCCTTGTCCGTTATCATATACTGTGAAGTAGACATAGTTTCCAACAGAGTTTGGATTACAAGGTGGTGCAGGAGCTCCCGGTGGCGGTGGCGGTGGTGATGGAAATGTATTGACAATCACTTCCGTAATAATACCGCCGTAGATGGCATAATTCCCATCAACCACCATGCTTGTGGTCTCTAGCAAATAATGAGCTTCAAAAGGCCCAAATGCTTGCTGTACTTCAGCACTGCCATGAGCTCCTCCATTATTTTCTGTACCTGAGAAGCTAATGGTAGTTGTTCCTCCAAAGCCCGTATAATTACCATGGGCATGAGCGCTATTAGACCTGGTAGTCGCACTAGAAGATGAGTTACTTGGCAGTACGTCCAGAGAAATAACTTCCCAAGCCGGAATGTCACTATCATTGTTCATAATCCACACAGAACTAGGTTCTTCTACTTGTTGATAGTCAACATCTGTTGGAGTAGTTTCTTCTTTTGCACATCCGAACATAAGAGCAAGTAAAAGAGTCGATAAAAATAATAACTTTTTCATTTCGTAAAATTTTTGAAGGTTATAAAATGTTAAAAAAATGAGGAAATATTCCTCCATCTTGGCGACTTGTATGTTTGATTTTTAAAAAGAATAATTGCGCCTTGATGATGTAATATTAGATACAACCTACTCAACAACAAAGCTATTTTTATCCTATGGCAACTTCATTTTCAAACGGTTGATCCAACGGTCAATTACCGTTGGATCAACCGTTTAAGCAATCGTCTTCCCATTGGATAAGTATGCCTTGCTTTAGAGTAAGTGTTACCTCTATATTGTGGTCATAATCAATTAATAACCTTTGAAAAACCAAGAAAATGAAAACATTAATTATTGCCTTATTGACTTTGACTTCAACGATCATAACAGCACAAAGTACCGTAACATGGGTAGGAGGAACACCTGGAAATGAGACATCGTGGGACGAACCTAAGAACTGGAGTAATCAACTCGTTCCTAATAAATATTCAAATGTTTATATCCCTGCTGTGTCAACTTCAACTTTTTCAAATCCTGCTATTACGAATGGAATCATAGAGTTGAATTCTTTGCAAATAGAATCAACGGCTAAACTAACCATTGACAAAATGGCAAAACTTATTGTACGTGGAAATGCAGATGGCATATTTGCTGGTAATGTCAATATCAAAGGTTCTTTCATTGTATGGGATGAGGTAAGTGATAAAGAAATAGATGTGAAAGTTGCTTTACTAAATAGTTATACTTCGCCTTATTCTAAATATTAATCTTAAAAAACCAAAAGCTGGGTATCATTTAATTATGATACCCAGTAAACTTTTTAGGTTTGCTATTTTTCATTGAAATGATTCCCACCATATTTTAAAATCATCTTTTTTTCTACGTGCAATCGGAATGCTAGAACCATCGGAAAGCATTACTAGACTACTATTGGGATATGTTCTAATATGAGTAGAATTAATTAGGTGAGATTTATGGCATCGAAAAAACCCTTTTTCATCTAAGATATGTTCAAGTTCGCCTAATGTCTTACTAGAAAGTTTTTTCTTTTGATTTTTCAAATATATAAAACTGTAATTACGATCTCCTTCAATTCGAATAATATTTCTTAGGATAAATTGTATCTCTCCCTCTTGAGTTTGCAAAACTAATGTTGGCTCGCTACTCTTATGCTTTTTCGCATTATTTCTTTTTACAAATATTCGATACCGATTAATGGCTTGTTTAAGCTCTTTCGGATTGAAAGGTTTGACCAAAAAATCAAAGGCATTAAATCGGATGGCTTTGATCGCATATTGGCTATAAGAAGAAATGATAATCGTTTGAAAATTAATTTCATCTAACTGTTCCAGCAAATCAAAACCTGTCATATCTCCTAACTCTATATCTAAAAAAATTAAGTCTGGTTGAATCATTTTTATTTTTACTAGCGCTTCACTTCCGCTACTCGCAACAGAAAATTTAGTCAATTCAGGTAGATATTCATTTAGTTTTTTTTGTAATAAATTTCTAATTAGCAAATCATCATCAATGATTAATGATTTTATTTTAAGGGTTTTCATTGGTTATTTTTTTAAAAAAGCCTTTACAAGAAATTTTGCATTTATACTTTTTTTCAAAATAAATGTGTTGTTTTTTATTTTAAAACATTTTTTAATTATAACAAAATTTTTATTGATAATATTTTATTTGTATTAATAATATTGATAATATACAACTAAAATCAAAATTCACCCCTTTTTTTGACCGTTAGATCAATTATATTACCGTTGGATAAATAAGACTTGCATTAGAGCTCAATATTTCGTTAAATTATAATAGTAACCATTTAACTTCTTAAAACCATTTGATATGAAAACGCTAATAATATTTTTACTCCTGCTTTCTTCCACTCTTCTGCTCGCACAAAAATCCATTACTTGGGTAGGTGGAACTCCCGGAAATGAAACTTCTTGGGACGAACCAAAGAACTGGAGTTCTCATCATGTACCCAATGAATTTTCTAATGTATATATTCCTGATGTATCAACTTCTTCTTATTCGAATCCAATTATTAAGGGGGGAATTATTGAATTGAATTCATTACAAATAGAATCAACTGCCAAACTTACCATTCAAAAAATGGCCAAGGTTATCGTATATGGAAATGCGGAAGGTTTTTATGCTAATAATTTTGAAATAAAAGGTTCCTTTATCGTACTTGATGAAGTTAGTGAAATGGAAACAGACCTTAAAATGGCTTTATTGAAAAACTAAAACTATTTATATATCAATTTTTAATTGACCCTTTAAAACAAAAACGGGGCTTCACTTATGCGAAGCCCCGTTAATTTTTTTATATCCACTTTTTCACCTCAACTTTATTCTTGCTGTTCACTTATCGACTTAGTAATTTCAGAAATGACATCACCAGTATGGGCAGTCGTTTTATTTTCAATTAACATAATCTTACATTCCTCTATTGAGGATACGCGATGTCTGATTCCTTTTTTTACAATAAAAAAATCTCCTGTATTCATCATGAAATCATTTCCATTTTCTATTTCAAAAAATAGACTTCCTTCCAAAATGTAAAACATTTCATCTTCATTGAGGTGTGCATGCCATGGAACTTTGTCTCCTTTTATTTTAGCAATTTTAATATAGGTATCATTCACCTCACCAATTATTTTTGGAGAAAAATAATCTTTGACATCTTTAAATTTTTCTAAAACATTCATAATTCAATTTTTAAAAGCGTTGAAGACAATAGGTTAAAGCATGGAAGCAATTATAAAAACCAAAAACTTCCCTCCTATAATTAAAAGCATTAAGGTGCAATATTTATTAAGTAACTTAATATTTACGTTAATTGGTTTTCCAATAATTTTTGCAATTATATCAATTAGCGAAAGTAACTTGTTAGCCACTTCAAGCAAAATATAAAAGAACAAATACCAAGCAACATCGATAAAAAAAGCTTGATAGCTAAACTCCGAAATTTTGTCTGAATGATAACTAGAAGTTTCAGAAAATTGAGTGCTAACTTTTCCGATGATGTTAATTTCATTTAGTACTTCCATTGAAATAAAAACCGAATTAATAAAATAAATCAAGCACAACAAAATCGAAATATCCACATAAATATATCGCGATGGATTCAAATATTTTTTCATTTTGAGGGGTTTAAAATAATGACTACGTTTCCTTTTTTATGTCCTTGATCAATGTACCGATGAGCTGCTGCCGTTTCTTCCAAGAAGTATGGAGTATCAATTATCGTCTTTAATTTTCCAGTCTCAAAAAGTCCTTTTATTTCTTTGAGAAAACTTTTAGTCTTTGCTAGAGGTAAGGCTCCGGTAGCTGAAAACTTAGCTTTCTTTTTTCCGAAAATTGAAGTTCGTATAACTTGTAAAAGAAGGCTCATTCCTAATACTGGAGAAAGGTATTCACCGTTTTCGGTTAACGATTTTTTACATTTTGAAAAACTGCTTTTACCAACAGTATCATAAATAATATCATAAGTTTTTCCATTCTGAGTGAAGTCTTCTTTTTTATAATTGATCACATAATCTGCTCCAAGGGATTTTACTAATTCAATATTTTGAGTACTGCAAACGCCAGTAACAGTTGCTCCTAGATGTTTGGCAATTTGAACAGCAGCAGTTCCCAAACTTCCTGATGCTCCATTTATTAAAATACTTTGTCCAGCTTGAAGTTGGGTTACTTCTTGAAGAAAATTCCAAGATGTCATTGGGCCATCCCCCACTCCTGCAACTTGTTCAAAAGAAATATTTTCAGGCATCTGAGTGATAATTCCGTCTTCTTTAATACAAATATATTCGGCGTGCGTACCAAATGTATCGAGGGATTCTCCAAACACTTTATCACCTATTTTAAAATCAGCCACATCTCTACCAATCTTTTCTACCACTCCTGAAAATGAAGTTCCAGGTATTGGATTTTTAGGTTTTGTAAGTCCCAAATACAACCGTCCAAGAAGTGGCTTCCCTGTTCGCATCATTGTTCCTGCGGTATCAATTGCAGCTGCATGAATTTTCACTAGAACTTCATTTTCTTTTGGTGTAGGTTTATCTACAACTTGAAGTTGAAGTATTTCTGGCCCACCATAGCCTGTAGAAATAATTGCTTTCATTTTGCTCGAATCCATTTTTTTAGATTTCACTTTGTTAGATTTGATTTTTGTTGAGTTCATCTTTAATTTTTTTAGGTTAACAAAAATGAAAAGTTGTTTCGCTTTTCATACCTCAAAATTAAAGCAAGCGGGAAGGGAAATCGTTCTAAATTATAAATTGGAACTTATTGATTGGAAATAAATAATACGAATGTAAATAGGTGAGTTAATGATATGCGACTAAATTTATCTTTTACAATATGATTTTTTTGCCGCTGACTTTTTATGACAATTATGACTTGCCGCAGAGATAAAAACAGCGAAAAGTCATAATTGTCATAAAAAGTCAGCGGCAAAAATAGACAGACAGTTTTTAAGTAACAGATTTTAAATATTGCTTAGGCGTCATCCCCGTTTCTTTTTTGAAAAAAGTATTGAAAGCTGTTTTGGAATTAAAACCACTTTCGTAGGCTAAACCTAATAAAGAAAGGTGAGCATTTTTGGGTTGTTGGGCTAATTCCTTGAAGGTTTCTACTCTAAAATAATTGATATATTCTGAAAAGTTTTTGCCTATCTTTTCATTTAATAATTCTGATAAATAATTGGGGTGAAGATCAATCATTTCTGCCAACTGACGTAAGGTTAAATTTCCTTGCAGATATGGTTTTTCCTGAGTCATATATTTTTCTAAAATGGTGTAATACTTTTCAGACTCTCCTTTTTTCAAAGAAGATTTTTTGTATTTCTTTTTAGGCAAATTCGATTTCCTTGCTCCTCCAAACATTTTATCCATCAACTTTTGAAATTCAGGAATAGCTCGGAGTGGCTTAAGAAGTGGTTCGGTGTAAGTCAGTAATGCTAATGGTAATCTGTATCCAATTGCTTGTTCAATTAGTTGAATTGCCTCATCGTACTTACCCATCATGGTTTTGACTTGAATCAAAAACTTCATAGCACTTCCCATAGAATCAGATTGCAAAGCAGCTTCTAATTTTGCAATACCTTCTGCTGTTTTTGCAGTATTTTTCAAAGCAGCATAAGCCAAAGTTGTCCCACCTAGCTTAGTTAAATCTCCTCCTTCATTTTCTGGAAGGTTTTGAAAAAATACTAATCCTTCCTCTGGTCGTCCTTGCAATATTGAAATTACTCCTAAGTAAATATGAGGAAAAGGTAAATCATTTTTTAGCTGAAGACTCTTTTTTAAGTAAGGAATAGCTTTTTCATATTTTTCCTGCAAGTAAAATAAAAATCCTTTGTAATGATGATTCATTGCTGCCAAAGGATCCACCTGAAGTGCTTTATCAATATAATTTTGAGCGGTATCTAACTTACCTTCAACAGTCAACAAATTTGATATTGTCAGATAAATTTCATCAGAAGGACGCAATTCCAAAGCTTTACCTACATGATGATAGGCACTTTTCAAATCCCACTTTTGCCAACAAGCAATCCACGCTAAGTTCAATTGAGATTCTGGCAAATTTGGATTCAAGTCCAAAGCTTTATCTAAGAATGGTTTTGCCTTGGTAAAGGATTCTGGTGCAGGCATCAATCCCATCGCTCCAAGAAAAGCATACCCTTGGTTAATCGCCAAATAAGGTAAAACAAAGTCGGGTTGCGCATCGATGACTTCTTGAAAAATGGAAATAGCTTTTTCAGTTCCATCCACATTCAATTTCATTAAATGGTACCTACCCTTTAAATACTTTTGATAAACTTCAATTGGAATTTGTAGGTCATCCACTAAATGTCCTTCTAGTTCAAAATGCCCAATATGTTCTCGCAGTCGATCAGCAATCAATAAACTAATCTCATCTTGCACCGCAAAAATATCATCAATCGATCGATCGAAAGTCTCTGACCAAAAATGAAAATCATCAGCCACATTAATTAGCTGTGCGGTAATGCGCATCATGTTTCCAGATAAGCGAATACTTCCTTCCAATATGGTCGCAACATTTAACTCATTTCCAATTTGAGTAATCGAAATATTTTTATTTTTAAAAAAGAATGAAGACGTTCGAGAAGTAACTTTTAACTCTTTAATTTTTGCTAAAGCATTGATAATTTCCTCTGTCATACCATCACTAAAGTATTCGTTTTCCTCGCTTGAACTCATGTTGATAAAAGGAAGTACAGCGATCGTTTTGGTTATTTCTTTTTGTTTCCCTTTCAGTTCGGATCGCTTGGGAATTTTAATTCCATTATTGGTAACTGAAAAAACTTCCACCGGATTTTCAATATTTTTTAATCCAAAAACCCCAAGTGACTTTGTAGAAATTTGCTGATGATTCTTAAGTTCATCATTTAATGTTCCTGAAATTAAAATACCTCCAGCGACTCCCATACTTTCAATTCGGGAAGCAAGGTTCACTCCGTCACCATAAATATCTGTTCCATCAAAAACAATATCTCCCATATGCAAACCTATTCGTAAAGGAACAGGTTCTCCTTTTTGTAAAGCTCTTTGAATAGCAATTGCGCATTCTACTGCTTCTACTCCACTTTGAAAAACGCTAAGGGTTCCATCTCCAAAGTATTGTAAAATTTCTCCGTGATATTCTTTATGGTATTGGTCGAATTCCTTCCTGTGATGTGCTCTAAGTTCTGCGGCTAGACTTTCATCCTTTTGCATCAAAGCGGTATATCCAACTATGTCGGTAAACATGATTGCAGCGAGCCGGCGGGTCTTTTTCTTCTTCATTAATATCTTAAATCTAATTGTTTAAACTAGAAGATTTTGTGTTGATTTGATTAAGAATTTGTTAGGTCAAATTGAATGGTTTTAAAAATCACTTTTTACTTTTTAAATATTTTGCAGGTAAAGGGTTTTCCTCCGTTTCTTGTGTCCAATAAATATTAATGATCCACCATCTTTCGCCGTCATTCAATAATTGAATACTGTTGATTCCTCGCATAAAAGGTGCTGCATCTGATTCAGATCGAAAGGATTCGTAAGTGCTAAACACATGCGTGATATTACCGAAGGTTTCCGTTTTTCGATAAATCTCTTTTTCAAAAAAACCATTTTCGACCAACCATGTTCCAGAGGTCTGAATATAATCATCAGAAGTCATGTACCTGCTACTAATTTTATCAGTTCCCATTTTTCCTGATGGAATTAGTTTTGCATCCGGCTTGAATAAATATCGGAATAAATCCCAGTCTCGTGCTTCTCCTTTTTCCCCAGAGATTACACCATATAAAGATTCAAGGGTGGAGTCGAGGGTTTTTACTTTTTCCAAATATTTTTTATCCAATGCAATTGGATCTAATTTTTCTTTCTCTTTTTTGGAAGCAAGTTTTTCGAAATCTGCTGCAGTTACACTTTGCCCATTTACATCATCCGTATCCCAATCTTGGGCAATTTTCCAACGTCCATTTTCTTTTTTTAAAACCACATGAAAACGTCCATAACCTGATCGTTCATTTCCATCTTTTCCAATAGTAGAAGATTTATAATAACCTACTTCATATGCCAAATTATTTTGGTGAATTCGATGTTCAAATTGAAAATCAATTGATCGTTTTGGTGGATTTTTTTCAGAAAAAGACTGTGTAATATTTTCTCTAAAAGTTTGTCCATATTTAATTCCCCAGGGGGTTACTCTTAAAACATCTGAAGTATGAATATTAATATATTTCTCAGCTTCATAACTTGACCAAGCCTCTTGAAATACTTTCCAAACTTGTTCATCGATTTGTTGAGAGGTTTCATTGTCCATTTCACTTTGTGCAAAAATGCCAACAGAACTTAAACCTAAAAAAAGAAAAAGAAATATTTTTTTCATGGCAGCTTAGTTTTTAATGGATTCTAGATGATCTCATTTGGTTATTAAGTTATTGGTTAATGAGTTAATAATCGCACAATTTTTAGAAGTCCCATTTTTGGAAATAACCAATAACCATTAACTCAATAACTATTAATAAATGACCAAATGAATTCATTTAGAACCTTTTAATGATCAATAGTATAAATAAAGATAGTGCTAAAATATACATAATATTTTAGCACTATCTTTATTGGAAATAAAATTTTCGCTTTTATTTGCCTGAGGCAACTTTTTCAGTCAATTGATTAAGAAGTCCTGCCAAATCAATTTCTTGCCACGTAACTTTAATTTTTCCATTTTCCATTTCAAAAAAAATCATAGCAGAAGTATTGATTGTTGTTTCAGTAGCTTCTATTCCAAAAATTTCACCTTGATGAGTTCCAGTTGTTTCTATTCTAACGGCAACCAATTTTTCATAAGCAACGATATGAGTAACTTTAAACTTAATATCAGGAAAAGCGGTAAAATAACTTCTAACCATGAACTCCATTCCTTCATGTCCATCAAATTGATCAGGTCTAATTGGACTTCCATCAGTCCAATCTTCAGCAAAAATTATAGGAATTAACTTTTTGTACTCTTGATTATTCCATCCTCTTTCGTACCATTTCAGGACGACTTGCTTATTCTGCTCAGCAAGTGTTAAGGTGTCAATATCGATTTGAGCATGAGTGCAAAAATTAAAAAAACAGGCGAGTATGATTAAGGGTATTGTAATTGATTTCATAATCGTTTTTTTTTATTAAAAAAAGGTATGATAGAAAATCTTTTTTAAGATAGTGAAAATAAGAACTATTTGTATGTAGGATTTAAAAAAAATCATCAATTAAAACACATTTTATTATTTCCTGTAATCCTTAAATCCCTACACAAAATTAATCCTAGAGAAAAATGAGCATTAAGTTTTTTACTTAGGAAGGATAAAAAAGCATATCTTTTGATCGAAAAAAAGAGGTTTAAAAAATGACTTTTTTTTAAGTTAATTTAATTCAAAAAAGCAGAAAAATTTATCATGATTAGAATAGGACTACTCATTTTGACAGTTTTAATTTTTACAAACTGCGGCAACAACTCTCCAAAAAAAAACGAAAACACAAATTCTAAAAAACAAGAAATTAGCAGCTCTTCCATTTTAGGAAAATGGAAAATAACTGATGGTAATCCCATTTTGGAAGGTACTTTTATTAGTGAATATTTTGAGAATGGTGCATTTCAACAAAATGGAGTGATCACATCTTTTCAACCGAGTTACACTTGTCAGGCTTCCTCTCATGGAACCTATTCTATCTCCGATGATATTTTATCTTATGCTTATTTAGCAGAAAAAATGTTTGATTGTCAACCAGAAGAATACCAACTCATGGTGAACTCATACATGGGAAATAAAGAATTAGAAATAAGTCAAAATAAAATTATTCTTCTCAATGAAACCACTATGGTTCAAGAAAATCTAACCACCAAAAAGCGATTTAATTTTACTCGAATTGTGGAATAGAAATATTAAAAAAAATAGAACACATGATGCACACGCCTCAAGCAACTTAAGCTTTTAATTAATTGTCATTTAATTATCTACTTCTTTATTTTTCAATTTCACCACACAAAACCATGATGTTACAAAACAAACTAAAACTAGCCTTCCGTAATCTCAAAAAAAATAAATCATTTTCCTTAATTAATATCCTTGGATTGTCTTTGGGAATGGCTTGTTGTTTTTTAGTTATTTTATATGGTTGGCATGAATTCAACTATGATACTTTCCAAGAAGATGGGGATCAAATTTATCGAATAGAATACTCGACCACGCGAGGGGGTAGCCTCAATACGATGGCACGAACGCCTTCTCCTGTTGCACCAGTTTTAAAAAATTATTTTCCAGAAATCTCAGAAGTTAGTCGTTTTTACCCAAGGGAATTAAGTGTGGAGTTGCCGGAGTCCCATCGTCAGTTTGAAGTAAAAGAGGTGTTCTTTGTGGATTCTTCTGCCCTTAAGGTTTTCCATTTTGACTTCATCCATGGTGACGCCACCAAAGCATTACATCAACCCGAGGCAGTTTTGATCAATGAAACTATGGCTAATTTACTTTTTGGAAAAACCAATGTAATTGGAGAATCTTTGAAATTAGCAGGTGAAAATGGATTTCGTATTTCAGGAGTAGTCAGGGACTGGCCGGATAACTCGCATTTGAATTTCAATATATTGTTGCCCTACGAAACGATGATTAAAGTTGAACCTGAACATGCGAGAGAAGGGCTAAAATATTTTATGGAAAATAACTGGTCTGCCACTCACGCCTACACCTACGTCAAGTTGAATCCCAACCAAGATCCTGAAAAAGTAGACGCTCGTTTCAAAAATTTTATCCAAGAAAAAATGCCTGAGCAAGTCCGAGATATCATGACTTTTAATCTGATACCAATTAAAGACATTCACCTATATGCTGAAAGTTCTGGAGCCAAACCTTCTGGTAATTTGAACTATCTCTATCTTTTTCTTTTGGTTGGTGGGCTAACTTTACTAATTGCTTGTATTAATTTCATTAATCTTTCGACAGCAAGCTCGATGACCAGAGCGAAAGAAATCGGGGTTCGAAAAGTCCTTGGGGCACCACGTGCTTCATTGATTTCTCAATTTCTAGCAGAATCTATTTTGTTGAGTTTTTTCTCTTTTATCATCTCCATCGGAATTACGTTATTAAGTTTACCCTCCTTGAATAATTTAGCAGGAATCAAAATCCCTTATTCGGCTATCCTCAATCCGATGATCTTAAGTTTATTCTTTGGTATTTTTTTATTGACTGGATTTTTAGCTGGACTATATCCTGCCTTTTTTGTTACTCGATTCAAGCCTGTAACGGTGATGAAAGGTGCATTGGGAGGAAATAAAAAAGTAGGAAGCGAATGGCTTAGAAGAGGATTGATCACGATGCAATTTTTAGCTGCCATAATATTTATGGCAGGTGCTATAACATTATATTTACAAATCCAATTTCTAAGTAATCAACCGCTAGGATTTAATCAAGACTTAGTGCTTAGTCTTCCTTTGGATAGTGGAAATAATCTCAATGCAATTCTACGTCCAGGCGATGCGACGCTTCGTCAACGCATGAATACGCTTGATAAAAATTTATTGACCAATCCGAATATCAAAGCAGTTACGCAATGTTCTCGACTCCCTGGTTTGAGTGCAATTAGTCGAAATGTATCCACGGATAATATTCCTCCTTCTGAGAATTTAATTTCAAAAACGCTTTCGGTAGATTATGATTTTAGTGAAACTTTTGAACTGGAATTAATGGCAGGTCGCGACTTCGATGCTTCCTTTGGAACAGATCACACCAGCGCATTTCTCATCAATGAAAAAGCGGTAAAACTATTAAATTGGAAAAATCCAGAAAATGCTTTAGGGCAAAAAATGTCGATGGATGGTAAAGATGGTTTAGTAGATGGAGTCGTCAAAGATTTTCATTTTGAAAGTCTTCACCACGAAATCATTCCTCTAATCATGGAAGTTTCCCCAGGAGGATTCGGCTACTTTGCTGTACGTATTGAAAATTCGAATATTCAAGAAACACTTTCTTTTATCGAAGACAAGTGGAAAGATGCATTTCCTGAAAAAGGATTTGAATATACTTTTTTGGATGAAACTTTAAATAAAACTTACTTGGCAGAAAAGCGACTTTCTACCATGATTGGTTACTTTGCTTTTATCGCTATTTTTATTGCTTGCTTTGGACTATTTGGTATGGCTGCCTTGCTGACCCAACAACGATTTAAAGAAATAGGTATTCGAAAAGTCCTAGGTGCATCGGTTACTCAAATCTTACAATTGATTTCCAAAGACTTTATTCAACTGATTGGATTTGCGATGATTTTAGCTGCACCAATGACTTGGTATTTATTGAAAGATTGGTTGAATGGGTTTGCTTATGGAATTGATTTTCCTTGGTGGACGACCATGGTAAGTGGTTTGGCGGTGATGGTCATTGCTTTTATAACAATAAGTTTACAATCTGTCAAAGCAGCGATTTCTAATCCGGTGGATGCGATTCGGGATGAGTGATTTTTGGAAGATCAAATACTTCTAACATTCAACAAAGAATATCCAATGTCCAATTTTTTCCATAATGGTTTCATAAAAGTGTTGGACGTTGGATGTTCTTTGTTGGGTACTCAATGAAGTTGTTTTAAAATAACTTCAATTAAAAAACGCCCAACACTTGCAATTCTCTTCGCAATCCTTCTCCTGATTTAAAGTGAATCCCTTGCATACCATACGCTTCACACCCTTTAATATTTTTCAAAGAGTCATCAATAAAAACTGCAGTCGCAGGATTGATCTGATATCTTTTACACATCAAATCGTAAATCTCAGGCTGAGGTTTAATCATTTTTTCATCCCCTGAGACTAAGATTCCTTCGAACCATTGCAAAAAATCAAAGTCTCGCAAGGCAATTGGAAAGGTCTCTGCACTCCAATTAGTCAAGGCTAAAACTCGGTGCGTATTTGCTTCAATCAATTCTTCTAATATTTCAACCGTTGGCAAAATCGCTCCTCCCAACATCTCTTCCCATCGTCCGTAAAATGCTTCAATCTGAGAAGTATATTTTGGAAATTGATCTACCAAGATTTGAGTAGCTTCTGCAAGTGGTCGTCCAGCGTCTTGTTGTACATTCCAGTCAGGTGTGCAAATATTATTGAGAAAATATTCCATCTCCTCTTCATCATCAAATATTTTCTGAAATAAGCGTCGAGGTTCCCAATCAATTAAAACTCCTCCGAGGTCAAAAATTACCGTTTCGATTTGCATATTTTTTTATTTGTAGTAAGACTTTTAATAATCACTTTAAATAAAATGTGAAATTTCAGGAAAAGTTTAAACGACTTAGGAAAGCCGTTTTACGAGGAAACAAAGTTAAAAGGATGATGGAAAATGAGCAATTACTAGTCAATTTATTTCTAAACATTATGATTAAATATATTCCAAAGAATGCTTTAATTTTTAGGCAAATCGGCCATAATTAGCGAAATTTGTTAACAACCAATAGCGTTTTTTCCAAAAACCTGTTGCAATTAAGATTTCTCATCCTGTTCCAATTTTTCCAAAAAAATAACTGTAACTAACTAGTTAGCATTCATTTCAATTCAAATTGAGACACGTCAAACGTATATCGTTCAACTTGCCTACCGGCAGGCAGGCGTCAAACAATTCAAAGCAACTTATTAATACATTCAATATGAACATCAAGCTCCTCCTTCTTCTGATCCTAATTTTGAGTATTGAATCAAGCGCACAAGTCAATTATACCGCCAATGATATTGTTCCTGAATATGATGAACATTTCCGAATGGGAATCAATCCTGGAACATATAATCAATGGACTGATGAGCAAATTGCTGACCTCGCTGCAGGTAACCCCTACCTGGGAATTCCAGGAATTGGAGCAAATACCATTCGCCCAAGTCTTCCTGAATTTTTTCTTGACACCTATGGTTACGATGTTCGATTAGGCGCATTTCAATATTACCAAGATTTGGGAATGGAGGAAAATGTGTGCTTCATCGGCTACCCAAATTTGCAGCACAGAGATACTACAGTTTACTGCCAAGGTGCTTCGATTGGAAAATTATTTTCCAATATGTATTTACCGATTTGGGATGGAGGCGCCAATGGAACACCTTACAATGATGATAATTATCTCGCAGCTTACACTTACAAAATGGTGACGCTGTACAAAGATTATGTTCGTTTTTGGGAAATTTGGAATGAGCCAAGTTTGGATCAATCGAATTATAAAGCAACTCTTCCTCCGGGACATCCAGAGAGTTGGTGGGACAATGATCCTGATCCTTGCGACATGGATATTCAAGCACCCGTTTATCATTATATCAGAATGTTGCGAGTGACTTATGATGTCATCAAGACGGTTGATCCTGATGCTTACGTGACACTTGGAGGAGTTGGGTATTATAGTTTTTTTGATGTATTGTGCCGAAATACGGATAACCCTGTGGATGGAAGTGTGACACCAGAATATCCGTTGGCAGGTGGAGCATATTTTGATGCAATAGGAATTCATACTTATCCGCATTTTGATGGAAGTACGATTTTTTTAAATAATGGCGAGTTGGTTTACGAACGTCATTCCGATGCCGCTGCCGATGGAATTGTTTTAGCAAAAAATGGTCGTCAAACCATTCTGGAAAATTATGGTTATGATGGAATTACTTTTCCCAAAAAGAAATACCTCATCACCGAAATAAATGTTCCTCGATTATCTTTTGACACATTTATGGGTTCGGCAGAGTCACAAAAAAACTTTGTGACCAAAGCACTAATCACTTCTATGTCTAATGGAATTCATCAATTACATTTTTATAATCTAGGAGATATTGAGGAAGAAGCGGATGCAGATTCTTGGTTTGACGTGATGGGTTTTTATGGAAATCTAGCAGCTACTCCGCCCTATAACCAAGAGCGAAATGAAGCAGGAATTGCTTACAAAACAGCTTCAGATATTTTGTATAAAACAGAGTGGGATTCTTTGCGATCTGCACAATTAAATTTACCTCCAAATATGCGAGGAGGTGCGGTTAAGAATGAAGCGGGCGAGTACACATATGTTTTATGGGCAAAAACTGAAATTGATAGTTCGGAGGTGGCAAGTGCCGTTTATAATTTTCCCGCTTCGCTAAATATTTCAAATTTATATAAAAAAGAATGGGATTATAACGAGACTCTATTTGAAGAATATATCAGTTCACAAGGCATTGTCTTAAATGCCACACCAACCTTCTTTTCCGAAATCCCAACCCTACTTGATACAACTAATTATGACATTTCAGATTGTACGGAAACGATCGATGGATTTAATTATATCGGGCAGTTTTTAGGGCATAAATATTTCCGTTCCAACAATGCTCTTACGTGGGAAGAAGCTAAAATATTTTGTGAAGAACGAGGCGGATACTTAGTTGAAATAAATGGATACTCTGAAAATAATTTTGTCAAAAATCAGCTTTCAGACCCCGTATTCATTGGCTTGAGTGATAGCGAAGTGGAAGGAACTTTGACTTGGGCAAATGGCGAATCGCTTAATTTTAATAATATTGACAACTGCACTATTTGCGCTCCTAACTCTGATGAGAATGATTATTTGATGTTACATTCTTGGGATGGAAAATGGAGTTATAATCCATCGTTCGTCGCTAAGAATTTCGTCATGGAATTTGACTGTATCAATAACATTCCTCCAAATAATGGAAATGGCGGAATGGCAATTTGTGACGATCCTGTTCCGGGTTTTTCATTGCTTGGAGAACTAGGAGGAAAGCAATATTTTATTTCTGATGGAGCTAATAGTTGGAGCGATTCTCGGGCACTTGCTCAAGCTCAAGGTGGTGATATTGTTGTGATTAATGATGCAGTAGAAAACCTATTTATCCAAAGTAAAATAAATGAAATGGTTCACATCGGTTTATCTGATAGCGAATCGGAAGGGACTTTAAAATGGGTAGATGGGACTGATGTTTCCTATGAAAACTTTGACGTTTGTAGCTTTTGTCAAGGTAATACTGAATCCAATGATAACCTCGTCATGCACTCTTGGAATGGAGGTTGGAGTTATGCTACCAGCATTCAAAGTTTTAGATCAATCATGGAAAGAGAATGTGACGGCATGAACGGTGGTGGTGGAAATAATAGTGGTAACTGTGACCTAAATTTTGCGCTCAATCAATCTGCAACTCAATCTGGAACTCAACTCAATGCCGAAGCTTCGCGAGCAGTTGATGGCAATACCGATGGTAATTTTTGGGGAGGAAATTCCACCTCTTTGACTAATTGGGTTGCACAACCCTACCTAGAAATTGATCTCGGAGAAATAAAAAATATTGAAAAAATCGAAGTTTGGAATCGAGAAGATTGTTGCATGGATTTACTTTCCAACTATCATATCTTTGTTTCTAACAATCCATTTACAAGTTCAAATTTAAACGCTACGATCAACCAAGCAGGCGTATCCGATTATTTCCAATCAGCAGTTGCTGAACGTCCAAGTACACAAAATATAAATATTTCAGGACGATATATTCGTCTCCAATTGGAAGGTACTTCGTTCCTGGCCGTTTCAGAGTTAAAGGTTATTGGCTGTGGAGATGATTGCCCAGCTGCTGGAACTTCTTGTGATGATAATAATTCTAGTACCTTAAATGATGTAGAAGATGGCAATTGTAATTGTGCAGGAACGCCAGACACGGGAAATATGGGTTGTATTTCCGTAAGTAATTTAGCCTTAAATAAAACTACGATTCAATCTTCCACTTTAACTGTAGCTGGAATTGAAGGAAATTCAAGCAAGGCTGTCGATGGAAACATTAATGGAAATTATTTTATCAATCCTACGTCGCAATCTTCTGTTACCGCAACTCAATATCAATTCCAACCTTGGTGGGAAATAAATCTAGCAGATAATTTTTTAATCGAAAAAATTAATTTGTTCAATCGAACGGATGGAACCAATCCAACTCAGAATTGCTATGTGCTTATTTCTGACAGTCCTTTTTCATCTGATGATTTAGCCGCTGCCAGAGCAGAAGCTATTTATGAATATCACATTTCGGATGTAATTGGCTCGCCTTCAGAGATATTTCCTAATATTCAAGGGCAATATATCCGAGTCCAAATGGCAGGCTATGGATTTTTATTCCTAGCTGAAATAGAAGCGATGGGTTGTCTAGCCACTAATAATATAACTAGCTCTGTTCCTAATCTTTTAATTTTCAATGCAGGAAAGACAGGACAATCTTCAGAGATTAATTGGACAATGTTCAAAGATGAATTTGTTGAAAAATACGAAGTAGAAGTAGCTTCTAACAATAATAATTTTACCTATTTAGGTAGTATCGAATCTCAAAGCGCTGACAATTCAAGTCAATATCAACTTTTTGATCGAAAACCATCAGAAGGAAAAAACTTCTATAGATTGAAAGTGATCAAAAAAGATGAAGATTTTTATTATTCCGCTGCACGCCAAGTTAATTTCAACTTCGATTTTGAATCAGTCCATTTATATCCGAATCCTTCAAATAATATGATTTATTTAGCAATGCGAGATTTCGCGGGGCAAAAAGCAACTGTTGAAATCTACAATAGCATTGGACACAAAATGCAAAGTCGTAATTATGAATCTTTCCCTACAGTACCTTCGATGTTTGATGTGAGTAACTATGTAAGTGGGATTTATTCAATTGTGATCAAATTGGAAAACAAACGAAGTGTAGCTAAAAAATTTATCATCGGAAAATTATAGGTGACGAAAAAATTTAACTTAAATAATTAGTCAAAAAAAATTAAATTTACCGTTCACCAAAACCCATATTCTATGAGTTCTGAAAATGACAATCCAAAAGAAGAGAAAAAGCCAGAGGATAATAAAAATATGTTTGAAGAAGCAGCTGATTCTATCAGCAAAGGTTACGAAGAGAAAAAAGAAGCCATCGGTAAATCAATAACAGAAACTAAAGAATCCGTTAGTAAATCGATTGATTCGGGAGTAAAAAAAACTAAAAGCTTTTTTCGAAAAGTTATCATCTTTTCCTTTATTGGATTAGTACTAGCCGCTGCGGGTTATTTGCTTTGGGCGAACTGGACTTACAGCGAAGGTACTCGAACTGGCTACCTGATGAAACTATCTAAAAAAGGATATGTTTTTAAAACGTACGAAGGCCAATTGAACCTTGGAGGTTTGCAAGAAGATAATGCAAGTATTTTAGGAAACGTTTGGGATTTTTCTTTAGAGCATGACGTTCTTTCTCATAAATTAGAAGAATTGGAAGGAAAAAAAGTAATGCTTCGCTACAAAGAAATAAACAAAGCCATGCCGTGGCAAGGAGATTCTAATTACTTTGTTTTTGCGGTTGAAGAAAAGTAGATACGCATATCGATCTAAGCACCAGGATTTATGATTTGAGAAGTTTTACGATACTATTCATATAGTTTTAAAACTAATATCGTCATACTTCTCAAATCCTTTTGCTTAAATCGTTATTCGATGTTCCCCCCTACTCCACTATTATTTTTTTAGATAAAAAACGCTCCCCATCTTTAATTTTCAAAAAATAAATTCCCGTTTTTAATTCTTGTAAGTTTATTGTTATAAAACCGCTATTCAATGATTGGTAATTTTTTTCCAAAACTAAAACACCTTTCAAATCATAGATCTCCACCTGCAGGTTTTCCAATCCACAATCTCTTAAATTCAATTTCAACTGCTCTCCAACTGGATTAGGAAAAATTTCAAAATCACAATTCAATTCATTAGTACTCGAAATAATATCAACCTCAGCTGAAGTACAATTGCGAACATTAGCTAATTTAGCAATGGTGGCGATAGAAGCTTTGACCACATTGGTCATAAAATTTAAATCTAGATTTTCTTTAACATCATTAGCCGTATGATAATTCGGGTTTCGAAATTCAGCTCCATCAGTCAACATAATTGCCGACCTTCCACCAAACCAAAACGAAGCATGATCACTTCGAAGCAGAGCCTGATTCGGTAAATCAACAAAATTAGTGGCGATCAAATTTATTACTTTCAATTCTGGAACATACGTTTGCGCAGCGGAATAAAAGGAATCTTGAAGTTCCGTAAATTGAGTAGTTCCAGCATTGATGATAAAATTACCACGAAAGCTATCCGCTTGTAACAATACATTTGCATCTGGAAAGGCATTTTGAAAAATAGTTGGAAAACTTTGAGAAAAAGGAGTATCATCATAATAACCAATCATTTCCATATTGATAACACCTTTGAGTGGCTCTTGATTTTGAATACTATTACTCACATAAGAGACGCTTCCGACCAAGTTAAATTCCTCCAAATCAAATCCAATAAATTTGATCGAATGCTCAAAATTATAGTTGGATAAAACTCGAACAGCTTCTAAAACACCTGCCACCGCAGTCGCATTATCATCTGCCCCTGGAGAAGTAGAAACTGAATCATAATGTCCATCTAAGATATAAACATCTGGAGATTCACTTTTCCCTTTCAGTTTTCCAATGATATTTTTTCCTACATAATTAGTAATGGGGAGTTCTTGAATTTCTACTTCTAGATTATGGTCTAGGAAATTTTGCTCAATCATCATTTGAGTATTTTCCAATTGAGCGAGCCCCGCTGTTCGATGTCTTATTCCTTCTAAAGCAGTCAAGTCATCCCAAATCCGATTAGAATCTACTTGATCTACAATTGTCTGAATATCAATGATTTGTAAATCATCGGCGACTAATTTTATTTTATAATCAAGAGAGAGATTCATTGCATTCCAAGTAATTAGTTTGCCAGCTCCTGGAGTTATCGGGAAACCAATATCACCATTAACGTTTACAATTGGGTCAGCAAAGGTAACTCCACCATCTATTGAAACAAGCATAGTGATTTCAACATCATCATTTTCTAAATCTTCTAAATCATAGGTTAATGTAATTGTATTGTTAGACAAATTGGTACTAGCAATTAAGTTGCTGATGATTGGAGCTGCATTTTGAGCGTTTACATTTTTTCCAAAAAGAAATAATAAAAAAAGTAGCAAAGATATTTTTTTCATTTTTAATGATTTTTTGATTCTTGATAAATTCACTTAGAACCGATTTTTTCAGGTGCCGACTTAAGTCAGCACTACGTAAAAGGCACCTTCCAAATTAATGAAAAGTGCCTTTTTATTATCTATAAATTTAATTTTTAAACATTTTCAATCGCTTTCATGTAGCGAGCTAATTGTTTTTTAACTACTGGATAGAGTAAGAATAACCCTACCATATTCGGGAATACCATTGCAAAAATCATCGCATCTGAGAAATCCCAGATTGATTTCATATTGGCAGAAGCTCCAATTACAATAAATAAACAGAAGATTAATTTGTAAACCATATCTGCTGTCTTACCTCTACCAAACAAATATTTCCAAGATTGTAATCCATAGTAAGACCATGAAATCATAGTCGATACTGCGAATAAAACAACTGCAATAGTCAAAAATACATCTGAATAAGGAATATATGCTGCAAAAGCTTGGGAAGTAATTCCTGCTCCTTCATAACCAACTCCATCAATAAAAACTTGTCCATCTGCACCTCCATATTCAAATGCTCCGCCTGAGTTAAAAATGATAATTACTAACGCAGTCATCGTACAAATCACAACGGTATCAATGAACGGCTCTAACAATGCAACCAATCCTTCCGATGCAGAATATTTAGTTTTTACTGCTGAGTGTGCAATTGATGCAGATCCAGCACCAGCCTCGTTGGAGAAGGCAGCTCTTTTGAATCCAATTAATAATACTCCAATCATTGCTCCTACTCCTGCTCGAGGTGTAAAGGCTTCAGAGAAAATTTGACCAAAAGCATCATCGACCAAAGTAATATTTGAACCGATAATATACAGACAAGCCACCATGTACAATCCAGCCATCAAAGGAACAACTTTCTCTGTTACCGAAGCAATTCTTTTGATTCCACCAATAATGATGATACCTACTAAAACTGCTAAAATAACTCCTATGATAAATCCAGCGCTGGTACTTTCCAAGCCCATTAAGTCCTTTAATACGATGGTTGCTTGGTTAGATTGTGCAGCATTTCCACCACCAAATGATCCTCCAATACAAAAAATCGCAAATAAGACTGCTGCAATTTTTCCTAAAGTTTCAAATCCTCTTTCTTTCAATCCTTTGGTCAAATAGTACATTGGCCCACCATAAACTGTTCCGTCAGGGCCGATATCTCGATATTGAACGCCTAAAGTACATTCAACAAATTTGGTAGACATCCCTAACAATCCACAGATAATCATCCAAAATGTTGCTCCTGGTCCACCAAGTGCAATTGCCAAAGCAACTCCTGCTATATTTCCATTTCCAACCGTTCCAGAAACTGCTGTTGCCAAGGCTTGAAAATGTGTCACCTCTCCATCTTTGGATTCATCACCAATGGTATTGACTATATCTCCATCAACAATATTTACATTTGCGCCAGGCTCAACACCATGATGATCGATGTCATCATATTTTCCCCGAACTACATTAATTGCAGTCCAGAATTTTCTGACATTAATAAAGCCAAAAGTTATAGTAAAAAATGCTGCTGCAAAAACTAACAATATCAGAACTAAAGGTGTACCTCCGATACTGAAAAATATGATTGCAGAAAAGAAATCTGAGACCGGTTTAAACGCCTCATCAATCATTTGATCAATTCCTTTTTCAGCTGTCTCTTGTGCAAAAGTGAAGATTGGCAGTAGGAAAACTGCCATTAAAAGTAGTAATCTTTTTTTCATACGTAGATAAATTTGGTTTAACGTTGTGTAGAAATTACACACTCCAATAAATGACGTTTTAATCTTTCAATTTGCACGGCATTTAATGTTTTTTATAAAAAATATTTAAGCAATGTTTGAATCATTAAATTTCAGCACGTTAAAGTAGCACCTTATTTTTAGTTATCATAAAATTGATTAAGAATTGTTATTTAAACTACTATTAAAGTATTGATTATTAGGCTTTTATATTCTCAAAAAAAGCATTGATATCTTCTGCTTTTCGCAAAACAAATACTTGTTTTTCTTTTTTCCAATTTTCTAACTTTCTCAAATTAGATTTTCGTCTCGTTAGATTATAAGTCAATACATAATGAAAAAACTGTAAATCAAATCTCTCTGGACATCCTTCTGTCATATCAGGTCGAGTCTTTCCATAGTGTGATATTATTCTTTTTGTTGCTCGATAAAGACAAACGTAGGTTGGTTTATCTATAAAAATAATGGTATCTGCTCGTGGAATTCGTAGATCCCAAGTTCCGCTATAATTTCCATCCATAATCCATTTATCCTCTTTAACTATTTCAGAAATAGTACTTCGCCACTCTTCTTTGGAGGGTTCTACCCAATTGGGCTTCCAATATTTTTGATCTAAATGAACTAGAGGGAGTTGAGTCAATTCATTTAACTTTCGAGAAAAAGTTGATTTACCTGAACCGCTGCAACCAATGACGATAATGCGTTTCATGTTTTTTTTTGCAAAAATAAAAAACCGTTACTAGAATAAAATCTAATCACGGTAATTTCTCCATTATTTTAGATATTGAAAATAGTCTAACTTATGATGTCTTGAAAACCAGACTTAAAACTTCAAAGTCCAACCTTCTTTGCTTGCATCTTTTTTGGTGTAGCTAACTTGATGAATTACCACTTTATCAGGATTTAATAACATTATATTCCCGCCAGAATTGGTGAGTGTATATTTATTACCAAGTTTTACCTTTTTTACTTCTCCTGCTTCTATGATAAAATTTAATTCTTGATTTTTCTTTTTGCCATCAGTCAATTTCCAATTTTTAAAATCCACTATTTGATCAGTTGCATTGAGTAACGTAATTGCTTCATTTCCTCGTTCTGTACCTTTTGGATTAACCATCGCACTTATTATGTAAATGCCATTAGTAATTGATTGGGGAGGTGATTCCGTATTGGACGTTTCCTGCTCCTTTTTATTTTTAGCTGCTTTTAGTTTTTTGGCTTTAGCTACGGCTTTGGCTGCATTTACTTTTCCATAGCCAAACCACTCGGAGTGCCCGTTTTTATAGGTTCCTTTTTTATGACCTAAAACGATGTCGGCATCTTTGTCTTCGATTTTATCGGTAGTAGATTCCATAATTTTTCGAACCTCTTTGGCTGTCAAACTTGGGTCAACTGAGATAACCAAGGCAGCTATTCCTGCAAGCAATGGAGTCGCGCTTGAGGTTCCTCCAAAGTCGCCTGTGTATTTATTGTTAGCAGTAAATCCAGTTCCAACATTTTCATTATCCGTTGTCCAAATTCCTCTACCCGGAACAAATTTTTGGGAGTCCAAAGGATGCCAATTATTACTCGGAGCAACCATCGATATTTCTTTTCCCCAATTACTATAAGCTGCTTTTTTCCCCAAACTAGTGGAAGCAGAAACTGCAATCACATCAGGATGTACACAGTTTCCATTGATGATGGGGCCAGGCGTTTTGAAAATTTGATTATAACTTGGATGGAACCAACGAAAGTCTCGATTATGAGGATCATATAAAGGTGCGTTATAGTTTCCAGCAGCAAAACAAATTACACAACCTTTTTTGCGTGGCCCACCTTCTAACGTGAGTTCAGTAAACTTATCTTTTAACAATTTTGAGAGTGGAGCATAAACTGGAACTGGTCCCCAACTACATGAAATTACATCAGCATGTTTTCCAGCATAATTAAAAATTTCCCAAAGCAAATCATCGTCTGCTGCCAAGTCAAATCTAATCGGCATAAAGGAACAATTAGGAGCAACCCCAACAATTCCATAATCATTCTCCTCTCCTATTGCCACTCCGGCGCAAGGTGTTCCATGGTAATCATCATGTATTTTGGTCGGCGAAGGATCCAAATCTCCATCTTTAAAATCACGAGGGTGAACGATCTTTTTTCCATCACCTTTTAGATCTCGATGTTCGATATCAAATCCATCGTCGATCACAGCTACCACTACTTTTCGGCTACCTTTAGTGATATCCCAAGCCTTGGTAGCATCGACACTTGCTGTAGCAACTAGCTGAATATCATCCTTGGCATGCAGATGCCATTGTCTTTTAAAATGACCATCTTTTGGTGTGTAAAAATTCATGAATCGATTGACCAAATTTGGTTCAGCAGCAGTCACCTCTGGGTATTCAATTAAAAGATTGGACAACTTGACGGGATTCATGCCCGACGACTTTGTGACCTGAACTAGGTAACTTAAATCACGACCGGTGTACTCTTTTAAAAATTGTAAACCATGTTTTTCAAAAATAGCATTGACCTTAGCTTTGCTAGTTTTCTTTTGAAAATTGATGATAATTTTATCTGTGATATAATAGCGAGTGGTAGTATCTCCAAGAGGTGAGTAAGCATGATGAGCGATGGTTTTCGTCATTTCATCAGAGCGAATTTTATCCATCAATGTGGACTGTGCACCTTTAGTGGTTTTTATTTTGTAGACATTATTAAATACCTTTTTCATTTGCTTCACTTCAGAATGTCTAACTAGTTCGATGGCAGCTTTTCGATCAGGAATAATGGCAGTAAAAAATTCTTCTTCTTTAGTAATCGTGATGGATTCACCACCTCTGAGGAGAGTGTAGGTTTTTGTTGACATTTTAGTTTGTTTTCGATTTGGTAAAAAATAATCCATTCAAATTTAATATTTTTTCTAATAAAATTTAGCAGACAAACTAAAATTAGAATGTAATAATGCTGTTATAAAAAACAAACACTAGTCTTTCTATCTTCAAAAAAACATAAAATTACGTTGAAACCCAACCTTTTATATCGTCACATTTTCATTAATTTTTCTGCTTGATTTTTCACTCTTGCTTGATTTTTGCACTAAACATAGTATCAAGACGAACTAGTAATTCTAACAAAATATAACCAACCAAGAAGATTTCCTTAACACTCTAATTTTTTTTAAAATCTATTATACAATGAGAACTTTACTTGTATTTGGTTGGATGATTTTTTCATCAATTTTGATGTTCGCCAATGCTAATAATTCTTCCTCCACTAGCGAACACTTTTCCTATCAGCTTTTGTTGGAAAATGACTCAACTACTATAGTTTACTCAGATTGTCCTATGCTAAAACGAAACTGTTCTGGCAAAATTAAGTGGGTAGATGGAACTACCTATGTTGGTGATTTTCGTTTTGGAAAACCACATGGAAAAGGAAAAATCACTTATGCTAATGGGGAGTTTTATCAAGGTGATTTTTTTCGAGGAGACCCTGAAGGCCACGGAATCATGGAGTATCATGATGGAAGTTTTTATGAAGGCGAATGGACAAATGGCTTAAAAGAAGGAGTAGGAGTCTATATATTTTCAGCTGGACACAAATATACTGGTGATTTTGAGAACGATATCATGAATGGATTCGGAACGATAGAATTGATGACTGGAGAGATTTATGAAGGCGATTGGAAAAATGGTTTGGCTGATGGAAATGGAAAATTTACTCGAAAAGATGGCAGTCATTTTATTGGAAAAAGTAAAAAAGGAGTTCGAACTGGTGAGGGATTAATCGTTTGGGAAAGTGGTGATACTTTGGTGGGGAATTGGGAAAATGGATTACTTGTCGAAGAAGCGATTTATATTTTTTCCGATGGCACTCAGCTGATGAGTTTTTGGGAAAATGGCGAGCTGCAAGATGATTTAACATATATAGATTCAAATGGAAATGAGCTCATGGAAAGCCTTGAAATAGTGTCACATATTACCAATTCAACGGACTCTAAATTCATCGCCTCAGCAGGTGAGAAATTGCCTTTAGTGTTTTATGGATTCGCGATGGAATTCCATGCGATGCAAAATTATGAATTAGCGGAGAAGCTTTTGGACTTGGCTTATTTGATTGATTCGCCAGCCAATGATACTCCTTATCGAGAAATGGTTATTCAATTGGCAGCCAATATTAATTCTGAAAGAGTGAATCAATTACTCGGGAAGGATTATGTTTTATTTCGATTTTAAAAGAAAAGATGATTATTAATGGATATGTGAAAAGCGGTGCCTTGATGATTGGGGTGGCGCTTTTTTCTGACTATTCCACTTTCGAGTATATTATAAAAAATTCTTATCTAAAAAGACAATACCTGGTCTTCCCATATGATTACTTAATTTATATTGAATATCCATTAATATTCCTTCCCTTAGTCGAAATATATATTCTTCTTCTTTAGGAGCATCACATAAATCATCTGTAATTAGTCTAAAATCTAAAATTAACTCAACTTGACTTTCTTCAAATAAAAATATCGGTGACTTATAAAGGTAATTAGCATTCGTTTTCAAATACTCACATCCTGTAAATGTAACAGGTAATATTACTCCATGACAATATTTATGATAGACATATTTGTTTTGTGCATTATCGCAAACAGGAGTAATATTAGCTGTAATGAATTTAAGTTCATTACAAATTTCTTTAAAAAAAAATTTAGCACTTCTTCCTGCCTCTGTTTTTGTTTGCCCATCATTAATTAACTCTGACGTTTTAGATCTAATGTCAAAAATATCAGAATAAAATCCTTTATGATAAAAATCGAAATCCTCTTTCTTCTTTTCAAAAACACACCCAGGCATAGCTCTAAAAACTTTATTCTCTGAAACCAAGGTTTTAAAATTAATCAATGCAAAATCATTTTCATCAGGAGGATTGGTTGAATTATTTTTAAATTCAATAGTCTCTGATATTGGAATATCATTAATTAATTCTTCCAAGTTATCTTGAAACAGATCCGTAATAAAATGAAAAGAAGATTTATACTTTTCCTCGACATCTCTATTATGTTTCCCAAGGTATGCTCTGGCAAATTCAAACATTAGTCTTTCAAAAAAATCAGAATCAAAATTTTTAGTTACAAGCATTTCTCTAGTATTAGATAAAGTTTTATTTGATGCTATTCCAACTAAATTATTCCAATGTAACAACGGTTTAGCCGAAAAACTTTTATTTAAGGCTTCTATTATGGCTGTCTCTAGATTAACAACAGCAGAAGATGGATTAATTTGCCCTGTTTCATCCAATTCAAAAATTTTCATTTTATCGAGCGGTATCAATTCTAAAGGAGCTAATCTTGTATCATTATTTAGTCTTGTTTTCAGAGATAGAAAACTTGGATCATGATTTTCTTCTTCTGCTTCGTTTTCTTCTTGAATATGTTTAGACCAAACAATCAAAATATAAGGAGTATTATCCTCTAATAATGTATCTAAAACATTCATAAAAGTTCCACTAACTGTTTCAGGTTGAGAAATACCTTCTATTAAATATAAATCCATGAATAAAACTCTAATGTTATTAGAGCTTTTAGAAGGAAGAGAAGATTGAGTACCATCGTATTGATAATATGTAAATGGAATATTCTGATCTTGAAATGTATTAATGATATCTTGAACCTCTTCTTTTATATCATCGACTAAAGTAATATGAGTAAATGGAGAGAGCAGTTTCATTTTACGTTATTTTATATTTTTGAATTGGATTACATTGACAGCACCCATTTTGAATTCTTCAGGTATATCATATTCTCCCCAATCTGGAAAAAGAAGAGTCCCTTTCATTCCAAGAATGATTTCATTGGTGATATGCAAGCCTAATCCCATACCTCCGATTTTACCAAATACTAAAGGCTTAGTTATACTTTCTTTGGGTATAGTAAACCCAGTTCCATTATCTGCAATTATTAAATGAGTGTAATATTCATCTTTTTCAATATTAATGAAAATTTTCTTCTCTTTTCTCCCACTTTTTTCAATCCAATATATTGAATTATCTATAATATTTAAAATTCCACCAAGTAATAGATTTGGAGCAGCACTTACAATTATAGAATTTTTAATATTCTCAAACTCTTTAACAATACTAATTTGATGAGCCTTCATCCTGTAAGAAACATTAAACAATGAATCATTAATTAGTTGTTTCAAGTCTACTTTTTTTATTCCAGACCTCCTGATAAGAGTTGTATAACCATCAACCAACTTTTCAACATGAGTAATAAGGCTTACAACTCTTTGTGAAACTTTTTCTGCTTTTAATACTAATTGAATCTCTTTCAAAATTTTTTCAATTTCATGTACAACAACACTCATATTCAATCCAGCTCCTGCTGCTGTTTGAAGAATATCATTTAATTCTTTATAATCATTTTCAATTTTATTTAAATTATAAAGAAGCTTTTTTCTCTGAATTTCCTTAAGTTCAGGTATTTCTGTTCGAATATATTTTCTTGTATCTTCAATAACTGCCAGTACTGGTTCACTTTTAATTGATAACCCTGTAACTTCTCTTAGCTTAGTTTTATCGGGGTTTCTACAAAGTGAAAAAATATTCAACGTATGGGATACAGCATCTCTAAATAATTCAAAAACATGGTTTTCAACAAAGCCTTCTCTATTTGTTTTCTCCTTAAGGTTAAAACTTTCTAGCCTATCTAAATGTACCTCAACAATAAGAAGATTATTACTGAGTCTTGAAGTTGGCGCGTTTACTCTTTTGATATCTAATCCCAACCAATCAGCATCGTTCTCCCCATAGTCATATATTCTCATTCCATCTCTAAATACTCGAACTCCTCCATTAGATTTTAGATATTCATTAAGTGATTTTTTTGTTCCTTCAAGTCCAAATTTATTTAGACTGGTACTTAAATCAAACACCAACCCTCTAATTTTCACTTTTCCTATTCCTTGATTTTTCAAAGAAATGTAACGTTCTTTCCTATTTTCTTTTCTAACTAATTTAAGATGATTAGAAATAGATTTATCACTTTTATCTAGGCTCCTAGTTTTTATATCTTTTTTGGAAGTTATTGAATACCAAGGTGTAAACTTATAGTTAAAAGTGGAAATTTCATCATCCTCAATTTCAGCATAAAACCTATAAAATGCTTTTTGAGGAAAATCTTCAAACTTAGTTAAATCCTTTAGCCAATTGTCTTGAGATGGTACCTCCACCTCAAAATGAATATTAAATTCATCATTTTCTATTTCACTAATATGAAAAAAATCCTCTTTTTGTTCTTTTTCATTTGAATAAATCGAATTATCAAATGGAGAGGTTAATGATCCTATTGCACGATAAGCTTCTCTTACCATCCTTCGATTCCAATTACTTCTCAAATTTTCTATATGGATAAATGTTCCAGTTTTACCATTTTTAAAATGAACTGAATGCTTATTTTCATTAATTTGAACTGGTACATCACTTAAATATCTCTGATGTTCAAAGTCACGCCAATCGATTTTCACTTGAACTTCTTTTTTACCTTCTTTCTTGGTAAACATTTCAATAACGTAACCTAATTTGTGAACACCAAATCTTCCAATTCCTTTTTCACCAATCGGGATTCTACCAATTATTCTACTTCTATCAATACCGATTAAATCAGTTACTTTTTTGGCTTTACTATCACTACCTGGTTCCATCCAAGCATTCGTAACAATATCTTTATCCATTCCATCTCCATCATCTTCTATCTGAATCACTCCAATATTCTTATCATCTACATTTCCCATTAATACAGTAACATTTTTAGCATTTGCATCATATGAATTTTTAACCAATTCTAATAAAGCTATATTCTCATTTTTAATTAACTGATCACCTAACTGTAATAACAACCGTGCTCGTGGTTTAAAAACTGTTTCTTTAACGGATATTGTTACTATAGATTCAGCATTAGATTTACTATTAAAACTAAAAAAATCATTCCCTATAAAATCGTTGGTTGGTTTATACTTAAATTTAGATTCTCCTAATTCTAAAGTACCAAATTGGGGATAATTAATAATACTAATTTGATCAACCCCAAGTAAAGAATTTTCCAATTCAAGAATAGATTCTTTATCTATTTCATAAGAATACAATGTTTCTATATTAGAACTCATATGAGATTTTCTTTAATTTTCAATGCAATTGCCTTTGCCATCAAAGGTGGAACAGCATTTCCTATTTGTTTAAACGCCGCAGTTCTGCCTCCCTCAAAATAAAAATCATCTGGAAAAGATTGAATTCTAGCAGCTTCTCGAACTGACAAAGAACGAACCTGTTTTAAATCTGGATAAATATAATGATGACCATCTTTTGAAATATGAGCAACCATGGTATGAGAAAAACCATTTGGATCAACTACTTTAAATCTATCCAAAAATGATTTTTGATTATTGTGAGTTTTTAGCTCATTGGGAAGATCGGGATATTTTAATCGTTCTCCTTTTTGAAGCCATTTTTTAATAGCTATTTTATATATTTTTAAATCTCTTTCCTGATGATTTCTTGTTTCATGTTGAGTAACAAAATTAACCCCATTTCGAAGATCGAATGATTTTAGATAATCATTTGTTTCTCTGTGATACTTTAGAACATTAGCTCCTCCTCCTGGTTTAAGTGGTTTTAAATCTTCAAGAAGGTCTTTTACTTTCCATTTTGTAGAATCTATTTTTTCGAATTCAGGATAACTAAATCCTGAATCTCTTTGCCAACCAATTAATATAATCCTTTTACGATTTTGCAGCACACCAAAATCAGAAGCAACTTGAATTGTGGAATCTACATCATATCCAATTGTCCTAAAATACTTTTTTAAATTTTTAAAGTATTTCCCTTCATTGGCTGTTTTTAAACCAAGAACATTTTCAAATACAAAAACCTTTGGATTGTATCTTTTTAAAAATCTCCCATATTGTTTATACAAAAAATTTCTAGGATCATTTTTCATTCCATCCTTATCCCTTGATCTTCCTACTAAGGAGTAAGCTTGGCAGGGCGGTCCACCAACGATTAGATCAATTTCTTTTTTCCCTAACAATGAATCTATCTTATCAAAAATAATTTCATTATTTTCATCTCCGATTCCTAAGTTTATAACTGATTCTAAAAGTTCCTTTCCCTTTGATTTTTCAATAAAAGATTTTCTATTAATCAATCCTTTTAAATAATCATAGTAAACCTCAATTTGGTTCTCATTCTTCAACTTATGATATAACATCCTGGTTTCCAATGTTTTACAAGCATGGCTATCTATTTCCACATGCGCAACAGGTTCAAAACCAGCTTTAATAAAGCCTTCTGAAAGTCCTCCTGCACCAGCAAATAAATCGATGAAATTCATATAAGAAAATGAGCTTTGGATGAGAAAATTATAGTGAAAGAATAGTCAAAATAGCAAAAAAAAATCCATATATAAAAGGAATAGAAACATATTGTTATAATAAATAGAAAACAACTT
>CAYGRM010000003.1:58631-67750 GCA_964352225.1 uncultured Saprospiraceae bacterium
ACTTTTATATGATCATTTTACAACAAAAAAAACGGTTGCCGAACTCCTTCGACAACCGCTCCATTTGTTAACTAAACTATTATTCCAAAAAATTTACTATTCCGTAATTTTAACTACTCTTTCTACATCTTTTCGGTAGTCATTATATCTTACCCAAATCAAGTAAGTACCTGCTGGATAATCTGCTAAGTTCACTCGATAAGTTCGGAAACCATCCGCGACAACTTGAGTCGAAAGAACTCTTCCTGCCATATCCACTACTTCAATGGTTGCATCTTCGGTTAATTCAGTTAAGAATTCAACATAAGTGAAATCAACTACTGGGTTTGGATAGACATGAATATCTCTCGTTCCATTATCGAAGACCACCACCTCTACTTTTGAGTAAGTAACATCGTTATTCGCATCCACATATTTAACTCGGTAATAATTCACTCCGTAATATGGTTCTGCGTGCACCGCTTGGTAGCTATTGTATTCTTGAGCACTTCCGTTAGCATTTCTCAATTCGAAGACTTCAAAATCATCGCCATTTTTAGAATGCTCTAAGTAATAACGGCTATTATTCACTTCATATCGAGTCGTCCAATTTAATAATGCTTCTGTATTATTAGGCGTTGGCACAGCTGAGAAATTCGTAAACACAAAATTATTTAAGCAGTTGATTACTTCAAATTCATACGTGATTGAAATGGAACATCCCATGTCTTCAACCGTCAAGGTTACCGTCTTGATACCAGTAGAACTATAAGTCAAGTTGTACACATTTCTTTGCATTGAAGTCTGAGGAGATGCACCATCACCAAAGTCCCAGAAGTAAGTTGCGTTTACACCGGCATAAGTTGCTTGGAAACTTGTTTCCTCACTTAAGCATAGACTTGTAGGAGCTTCTTCGATTCCGATAGCTGGCAATGGAGTTACCAAAATCGCCACGATATTACTTTCTCCAACATAGTTAGTACAACCTGCTCTTCTCACACATCGAATGAAATAAGTAGTGATAGAAATCTGCCCAGGCTGATAGAATTCATCCGTTGCACCTTGGATGATTGTCCAACTTGGATCTGTATTTGAAAATGGACTTCCAGTTGTATTAGACAACCAGATGTATTCCAAATCTCCACCACCACCCATTGGTAAGATGCTATTGACAATTAAGTCTGGAGTTTCTCCTGCACAAATAGTTTGTGTTGCTTCGATAGCTCCACCCGTATTTACATTGTTACATTCTGGGTGAATACCTGCATCAAAACTTAAGTCATCCATTTGACCTGCCACAACTGTAAAGGTTGGAGTTCTTCCGGTTAGTAAATCAGCATCACTATCTAGATTATCATCCGTTCCTTGGTTCGCCAATGAGAAGACATAATCATTTGGTAAACTACTTGCCATGAATTCTATTTGATAAGTTCCTGGCAATACATTTTCAAATAAGTAATACCCAGTACCAGTCATAGTTGGATTAAAACCAGTAGTTTCAGTTGCTACGATTTCATCATCTAATGTTCCGAAAGTTCCATCTTGACCAGCTGTCAATAATTTCACCATTACATTATTGAATCCAACTTCACTAGGATCTTGAATTCCATCTCTATTCGTATCAAACCAAACGTAATCTCCAATATTTACATCACCTAACGGAACTGAAGAATTAACTTCTACCTGATCTACTGCGAAACATCCATTGTCATCAATCACCGTAACGGAATAAGTTCCTACTGATAGTCCAGTAATCGTTGGAGTCATTTGACCATTACTCCAAATGTAATTATATGGAAGCGTTCCTCCTGTAGCAGTAACCGTTGCTGTTCCGTCATTTCCAATTTGTGAAACTTCAGTAGCAACTGTAGTCAATTGCAATTCTGGAGGAGAGATGATTTCGATAGTTTGAGTACCGGTACATCCAGTTCCATCAGTTACCGTAACGGTGTAGAATCCAGCTTCCAAATTGATGATGTTGGCATTCGTTTCACCGTTGCTCCATAAGTAAGTCAAATCAGGTTGTCCACCAGTTGCACTTGCTGTTGCCGTTCCGTCGTTGTCTAAGTAACAAGTAACATCTGTTTTATCAATAGAAACGACCAAGTTAGAACTCATTGAAATCGTCACCTCATCTTCAATTGTACATCCGTTGTTATCCGTAACAGTTACGATATAGGTTCCTGCATCCAAATCAGATATTGAAGTAGTAGTTTCTCCATTTGACCAAGCGTATTGGTAAGCAGGAGTTCCTCCATCAACATTTGCAGTAGCTGAACCAAGAGCTCCAGCACATCCTCCACCATTTGAATCAATTATTAAAGTCAATTCTTGTGGTTGATTCACATTCGCAGCTGTGGATACAGAACATCCATTGGCATCTGTAATCGTTACGTTGTATGAACCAGCAGTTAAGTTAGTTGGGTTTGGAGTATTTCCAATTCCACCAGTCCAATTATAAGTGAATGGAGCTAGACCATTCACCATGGTAATATTAATGCTTCCATCATTTCCATCGAAGCAACTTACCATCGTTGCTGAGATGTCAACTTGTAATGCTCCTGTTCCTATAATTTCTATTGATAAATTCGCAGAACATCCTGTACCGTCAGTTACAATCACTTCGTAAATTCCAGGAGCAAGATCGGTTTGATCTTCGATGTTGCCAACTCCATTTGACCAAACAAATGTAATTGGAGCAACTCCACCATTTACAGTCAAATCAATGCTTCCATTGTTTTCACCACAAGATGCATCGACATGAGTTTCAGTAACATTTAATCCACCGATTACTTCAATCGTTTGAGTGGCGGAAACTTCATTTCCACAATTATCTGTTGCTGTCCAGGTTCTTTCTAAGGTGTACGAACAACCACTTCCAGTTTGATTTTCTACAAAAGTAATTTCTACATCTGTATCACAATTATCACTTCCAATAATCATTGGAGCGGTAGGAATAGTTTGTCCTAAGGTCAAATCAACCGTCAAGTTACTTGGTATCCCAATCAACGTTGGGTCAGTAGTATCTTGAACAAAAATCGTTTGAATACCTTCGGTTACATTTCCACAATCATCGATGGCAGTCCAGGTTCGAGTTAAAGTATAAGAATCTGCACATGCTCCTGGAGTGTTTGTTTCATTAAATGAAATCTCCACATCAAGATCACAGTTGTCAGTAGCTATTGGAGTATTTGAAACCACAGGAATATTGTTACACTCAACCGTTAAGTCTGCAGGAATACCTGCAACTATTGGTGGAGTGTTGTCACCTACATGAATATTTTGCGAAGCAGAAACTTCATTTCCACAGTTATCAGTTGCCGTCCAAGTTCGTGTTAAAATGTATCCACAAGCTGCTGGAGTTTCAACTTCGTTAAATAAAATCTCCACAGCTGTATCACAATTATCTGTTGCTGTTACAATTGGAGCAGTTGGAATCATTCCACAATTCACATCAACATCAGCCGGCACCCCAATCAAAATTGGATCAGTTGTATCTTCTACTGTAATGTATTGAGTATGAGAAACTCCAACTCCACAACCACTTGACACACTCCACGTTCTTTCAATCGTGTAAGAATTTTCACAAGCTCCCGGAATAATATTTTCTACAAAATCTAATGGAACAGGTGCTCCTGTACAACCATCGAAAGCAGAAATATCAGCCGGTGCTGGAACATTTGAACATTCAACGGTAAAGTCAGCAGGCATAGCTGAAAGTGTCGCTGGATCAGAATTAATCGTGATCGTTTGACTTTCAGAACTTTCATTTCCACAATCATCAATTGCAGTCCAAGTTCTAGTGATGATGGTTTGACAACCATCTACAACTGATGTTTCAGAGAAATCCACAACCACATCGTTATCACAATTATCTGATGCAGTTACTGTTGCTGGGTTTGGAACTGTTCCACAATTCACTACTTCGTCAGCAGGTACACCGATCAAAATTGGTGCATCATTATCTTGAACTGTAATTATTTGTGAAGCTGAAGTTTCATTTCCACAATTATCAGTTGCTGTCCAAGTTCGAACTAATTCGTATCCACATGATAATGGATTTTGAATTTCATTAAATGAAATATCTACATCTGTATCACAGTTATCTGTGGCAACTGGCTGAGCAGGTGATGGTACATTTCCACAACCAACATTTAAGTCCGCAGGAATTCCTGCTAAAATTGGTGCTTGTGTATCTTCGACTGTAATCAATTGAGTATGTGAAATTGCATTTCCACACCCACTTGGAATACTCCAAGTTCTTTCAATAGTGTAAGAGTTTTCACATGATCCAGGAATAATATTTTCTACAAAATCCACTTGAACTGTTCCTGCACAAATTGACTGTGCAGTAATGATCGCAGCAGTAGGAATATTATTACATTCCACCGTTACATCTGCTGGCGTATCAGATAAAACTGGCGCATCTGCATTTACAGTAATAGTCTGTGAAGCTTCCGTCACGTTTCCACAATTATCAGTTGCCGTCCAAGTTCGAGTTAAAATATATCCACATCCATTAGCTACTGAAATTTCATCAAAATCAATATCAACACTTGAATCACAATTATCTGTCGCAACTGGTTGAGCTGGCGTAGGTACATTGTTACAATCAACGGTTAAATCAGTTGGGATACCTGCCAAAACTGGTGCTTGCGTATCTTCAACCGTGATGTGTTGAGCATCAGAAACTGTATTGCCACAATTATCGGTCGCAGTCCAAGTTCGAACAATGATGAAGTTTTCAGCGCAAGAACCTGCGATATAACTTTCTGTGAAATCTAATGTCGCATTCGGATCACAATTATCCATCACTCCTACTCCTGGATCAATCGCAGGAATATTTCCACACTCAACTGTTACGTCAGCAGGAATTTCCCAAAGTTCAGGTGGTGTAGAATCTGCAACTGTCACTTCTTGCGTTGCAGTTGATTCATTTCCACAATCATCAGTTGCTGTCCATGTTCTTGTAATTAAATATCCACAAGCCAAAGGCGTTTCAACTTCTGTTAAAATTGCTTGTACATCAAAATCACAATTATCTGTCGCTCCAACATATGGTGCTCCAGGAATGGCAGCACACTCAACAGTAATGTTCGCCGGAACATCAATCAAGGTTGGAGGAGTATTATCTCCTACTTCAATATTTTGCGAAGCTGAAACTGTATTTCCACAATCATCAGTTGCCGTCCAAGTTCGAGTTAAAGTATAGGCATTTGTACAAGCTCCTGGTGTAGTTGTTTCTACAAAATCAATCGTGATATTGGTAGAACAATTATCAGTTACTGTTACGTTTGCAGCTACCAGAGGTATATTGTCACACTCCGCGGTTGCATCCGCAGGTATTCCAATTAAGATAGGATCTTCATTATCTTCAACAGTTATTGTTTGCGAAGCTGAAGTTTCATTTCCACAATTATCTGTTGCAGTCCAAGTTCTAACTAATTCATATCCACATGATAATGGATTTTGAATTTCGCTAAATGAAATATCAACATCCGTATCACAGTTATCCGTAGCAACTGGTTGAGCTGGTGCTGGTACACTTCCACAAGCAACATTTAAGTCCGCAGGAATTCCTGCTAAAATTGGTGCTTGTATATCTTGAACTGTAATGGTTTGAGTATAAGAAACATCATTTCCACATGCTAAATCGATTGTCCAAATTCGCTCAATCGTGTAAGTATCTTCACAGCTTCCTGGGATGATATTTTCCATGAACCAAATCACTATGTTTGGATCACAATTAGAATTTGCTGTTACATTTGCTACAGCAGGAATATTATTACATTCAACGGTAAGGTCGGCTGGCGTACCAGAAAGTACTGGTGTATCAGAATTAACTGTAATCGTTTGCGAAGCAGAAACTGTATTTCCACAATTATCTGTTGCTGTCCAAGTTCGAGTTAAAATATATCCACATCCATCAGCAACTGAAACTTCGTTAAAATCTAAATCCACATCAGTATCACAATTATCATTAACAAATGGCATTGCTGGTGCTGGTACTTGATCACATCCCACCGTCACATCAGCAGGAACTCCTGCGATGATTGGATCTTGATTATCTTCAACTGTAATGATTTGAGATTGAGAAATCTCATTTCCACAGTTGTCAGTCGCAGTCCAAGTTCGAGTTAAGGTATATGAATTTTCACAAGCTCCTGGAGTTAAAATTTCTCCAAATGAAACTAGTGGGTTCGTATCACAATTATCTGTTGCTGTAATATTTGTTGCAATTGCTGGAACTGCATTACACTCAACTGTTACGTTCGAAGGTACATTTGCCAAAATTGGATCAGTTGTATCTTGAACTGTAATTATTTGAGTATGAGAAACAGCTGTTCCACATCCTGCATTGGTCGTCCAAGTTCTTTCGATCGTGTAGCTATCTGTACATGCTCCATCAATGATCGTTTCCGCAAAATCAACTTGGATATTTGGCAAACAATCAGAGGTTGCAGTTACAGTTGCAGGAACAGGGATGTTATCACACTCTACTGTTAAGTCTGCTGGTAAATTGGATAATACTGGAGCATCTGCATTCACCGTTAAGATTTGCGAAGCAGCAACTGAATTACCACAGTTGTCTGTTGCTGTCCAGGTTCGAGTGATAATATATCCACATCCATTCGCTACTGAAGTTTCGTCAAAATCAAGATCCACATCAGTATCACAATTGTCATTGACAAATGGCATTGCTGGTGCTGGAACATTGTTACAATCAATCGTCACATCTGCAGGAACTCCTGCGATAACTGGATCAGTTGTATCTTGAACAGTAATGATTTGGCTTTCAGAAGTTTCATTTCCGCAAGCATCTGTTGCTGTCCAGGTTCGAGTTAAGGTATATGAATCCGTACAATCACCTGGTGTATTTGTTTCGTTAAAAGAAACTAGCGGGTTCGTATCACAATTATCTGTCGCTGTAATATTGGTTGCAATTGCAGGAACTGCATTACACTCAACGGTTACATCTGAAGGTACATTTGCTAAAACTGGTGCACTTGCATCTCCCACAGAAATCGTTTGCGTAGCTGAAACTGAGTTTCCACAGTTATCTATCGCAGTCCAGGTTCGAGTGATGATGGTTGAATTCGCACATGCTCCTGGAGCAGATGTTTCTGAGAAATCAATAGTTACATCAGTATCACAATTATCTGTCGCTGTTACATTTGCCGGAGGCGCAGGAACACTATTACAATCTGCTGAAGTATCCGTTGGGATTCCAGCAAGAATTGGTGCTTGTGTATCTTGAACGGTAATATTCTGAACACCTACGGTTTCGTTTCCACAATTATCTATCGCAATCCAAGCTCTAGTTATAATAAATGAATTTTCACAAGCTCCTGGAGTGATTGTCTCTACAAAATTGATGTCTACATCTGTATCACAATCATCAGTTGCAATTGGATTTGCAGGAGCCGGAATGTTGTTACATTCAACTTCTACATCCGCAGGAATTCCTGCCAAGACTGGCCCGGTGGCATCACCAACTGTAATGGTTTGAGTTGCGATAGTTTCATTTCCACAATTATCAATAGCCGTCCATGTTCGTTTTAAAATATAAGAATCATCACATGGTCCATCAATCAATTCTTCAAAATATTGGATGAACACATTTACATCACAATTATCAGTTGCTGTTACAGATCCCGGTGCTGGAGCAGCAGGAACGCTATTACAATCTACTTGAGCATCAGCAGGCACACCAATCAAAGTTGGAGGGGTAACATCTGATACCGTAATATTTTGAGTGGCTACTGTAACATTTCCACAGTTGTCAGTTGCTGTCCAAATTCGTTTGATCAAATAAGAATCAGCACAACTTCCCGGTTGAATTATTTCGCTAAAAGTCTTTGCAACATCAGCATCACAATTATCATTTATGATGATTGTTCCAGCCGCAGGTGCTGCAGGAACCGCATCACATTCAGCAGTTATATCCGCAGGTACTCCTGAAATTGTTGGAGGTGTCGTATCTTCAACTGTAATGATTTGGAATTGAACATCTTCATTTCCACAATTATCAGTTGCTGTATAAGTTCTTAAAATGGTATAGTTATCAGAACATGATCCTGGGAAAACTTCTTCCACTAATTCAATACTTACATCCGTATCACAATTATCAGTTGCCGTAATATCAACTCCAATTACCAATGGTAATGGAATGGCATCACACTCGACAGTTGCATTTCCAGGTACACCAACCATAATTGGGTCAGTTGTATCTTGAACTGTGATTACTTGAGTTTGAGTAACTGCATTTCCACAATTATCAGTCGCCACCCAAGTTCTTTCGATCGTGTAATTATCTGCACAGTTTCCATCAATTATCGTTTCTATGAATTCGATATTTACATCTACATCACAGTTGTCTGTTGCAGTTGGCTGTGCTATTACAGGAATTGCATCACACTCAACTGTTATATCTGCAGGTACACCTGATAAAATTGGATCAGTTGTATCCTGAACTGTAATCACTTGAATTTCAGTAGTTGTGTTTCCACAATTATCTGTTGCAATCCAAGTTCGAGTTAAAGTGTAATTATCTGCACAGCTGCCATCTGTTCTAACTTCTGTGTAATCCAAATCAACATCTGCATCACAGTTATCAGTTGCAGTTGGTTGTGCTGGTGCAGGTACTGCATTACACTCAACTGTTACATCAGCAGGTACTCCTGCAATAATTGGATCCACATTATCTTGAATAGTCAAGGTCTGAGTTTGAGAAACTGAGTTTCCACAATTGTCAGTTGCTGTCCAAGTTCGAGTGATCGTATAATTATCTGCACAACTTCCGTCAATAATATTTTCATCAAAAGTAATCGTCACATCAACATCACAATTATCCGTGGCAGTTGGTTGTGCTGGTACAGGAATCGCATTACACTCAACTGTTGCATCAGCAGGTACTCCTGATAAGATTGGATCAGTTGTATCTTGAACTTCTATTACTTGAACCTGAGAATCTGTGTTTCCACAGTTGTCAGTTGCTGTCCATGTTCTAGTTAATGTATAAGTATCTTCACATGCTCCGTCAGTTCTAACTTCTGAATAATCAATTACAACATCAACATCACAATTATCAGTTGCAGTTGGTTGTGCTGGTGTAGGAACTGCATCACACTCAACTGTAA
>CAYGRM010000004.1:0-59432 GCA_964352225.1 uncultured Saprospiraceae bacterium
TGATTATTAAGTTATTTCCAAAAGGGTACTTCTATAGATTGTACGACTAATAACTTAATAACCAAATGAAATTATCTAGAGCCAATCTTAATTCTTACGAGAACTTCTTCGCTTCCGCTTAGATGATTTCTTTTTCCCGTTTTCTTTTTTAGAAAAAAGATAATTGACATCTGCAGTCACTCCAAATTGCATCGTACTAGGTTGCACTTCCAAAAATACATCTCCAAAATCATATACTCCTGCAAGCGTCAAATAACCTCGAATAGGCGCTGTCGGTTTTCCTACAGAAATTTTTAATGCTGATTCCAAAAAGAAAAACGGATTATTTTCTTCTATAATCTCAATCTTTCGCAATTCTGAAGCTGTCAATTTCCCAGTTGCAGTTGAGCTATCCAAATAATTAAGTTGTGCCCCTCGCAAAGTAAAACTTGCCCCTACTTTATCTAAGAAAATATGAAATCCACCTTGCACATAAATTTTTTGAAAATCCAATTCTATTTTTCCTGTTTCTCCAAAGTAAAAATTATTTACACCTCCTTGACTAAATCCTATATATCCATCAAAGAGTAAACCTTTACCTTCGGTTGGAGATTCGAATGAAGTTAGCCCTTCTTCTTCGTCACCAAAAACTTCTTTAGCTTTGGCAGGCATAAAATAATAGCCGCCTATTGCTCCGCTAAAATTATATTGATAAACATTTTTATCTATGTCCTCTGCTCCTGTAAATGAATTTCTAATACGAAAATAACTAGCATGAAGTCCAAGGTTTTTAAAAGGACTATAACCCACTTGAGCATTCAAATTATTGCCAGGCAAACTATTAAGATGTGGAGTATATCCTGCCGAAACTTTTAAATCTTTTTCTTCTCGAAGTGCCAAAAGACTCCCTTCATCCGTTGCATAAAAATGATGACTCGCACTTCCACAAGAAGAAAAAAACAATACACTTACAAAAAGATATAAATTGAATTTTATTAATTTCATAAGACTGAATTCGTTTTATTTTTTGTAAAAAAAGTCTTCCACAGCTAAACCATGGAAGACTTTTTATTTTATTTTTAATCAATCCATTATTTAAATGGATCTGAATATTTTTCATCGTTTAACATCACTTCATCTGTGAAGGTATTCAAGAATGCAATCAAAGCATCTTTTTCTGTTTGAGAAAAATTAAATGCTTTGGGTTGTCCTCCAGATTTCAATTGAAAACTCAAATTTGGATGATTCTGTATACCATTACTATAATGCTCTACTACATCTTCCAATGTTTCAAATCGTCCATCATGCATATATGGCCCAGTCAAAGCAATATTTCTTAAGGTAGGAACTTTGAACGTTCCATTCTGAGCAGGCCCACTTATTGCACCTATTCCCTGATCTTCATAATTCATTTCCAAACCATTGTTTGCTTGAACTTGCGCAGGGAAACCGTTAATTGCACCATGACAATTTCCGCAGTTAGATACGTATAAGTCTTTTCCTAAATTTTCAGCAGTTGTAAATCCACTAAAGGTCACTCCTTCAATATTATTGAAATTAAAGTTATCCACGTAGTGCTTATCCAATTCTTCATCATATTTAGATCGGTAAGAACTCATACTGTTGACAAATTCACTAACTGCATCTAAAATTCTCTCTTCTGTCACTTGGCTATCACCAAATGTTTCTTTAAAAAGAATTTTGTAGTATTCTGCTGCTTCCACTCTATCCATCACTTTATGCATTGGCATATTCATTTCTCTTTCGTTCGCAAAAGTCTGTCTTGCTTGCTCTTGAACAGTAGATGCTCGGTTATCCCAGAAGAATGGAATTCGTCCTTGAGAAATATCTCCATAGTATTCTGCAAAATTAAATACAGAACCTAATGCTAATGAATTCCTGCTTGTAATTCGATTCGAAACTCCTTTACTAAATGCTAGATCATCAGCAAATGCTAACTCTTGCTTATGGCATGATGCACATGAAATAGTTCGATCATCCGATAAGTTTTTATCATAAAACATCACCCGTCCAAGTATAGCAAGATCGCTATCAAATGAAATGGAACGAGAATTATAATATTTAGGGAAAACGAAAGTGTAATCATCTAATTCATTATCGATATTCAATGTTTGACTTAGGACTGCATAATCTTCTGCAGTATATCTCTCATAAGTAATATCTATTTTTTCTTTTTTACAAGAAGAAAAGAAAAATAGCACCATCAGAAAGAAAAGGAAGCTGTTTAAATTTTTCATAACCTTAAGTTGTTTTAATTAATTCACTAAATAGGTCTTTGTCAAAGAATTGTAAAAATAGCAAAAACCTCGATCAAAATCTTTTTCGCAAAGTTAAAATTGACTGTTAAGGTGTGTTAAAGTAAGGTATATGGAAGTAGTTTTACTTAACTTTTAAAGAAAAAATTAAAAATGTAGCAGAATTATAAAAACAAAAAAGGCCACTCAAATGAATAAGTGACCTTTTTTTGTTGACCCTACAGGTGAATTATCGAACCAATTATATGAAGATTTTCGAAAAATTTATGAATTACGGGACTTTGTAAAGGTAGTTCCGTTTAATTCAAAACAGGATCCCGCATCAAAATCTGAATGACTTGAAGAACTAACTCCGCCAACAAAGTTTTCTCTATAACCATTAAAATATTTTTCTGTGATATTTTTTGGAAGCCTCAATAGAAACTAAAAATGAACCTCTAGACTCAAACGGCTCTTCTTAATCTAGTCAATGATTAGGTTAAAGATAACCTAAACTCTAATGGCAAAACCATTTGGGAAACTGCCCGCTGATTTCTTAAGATTAAAGCAAACGAAATCTTTTATGGAAGAATTGTTTGAACAATTGAGTCAACAAATTCATCCTATTAAAGGAACTGTTTTAGTTTGGAATGAGAGTTTTGAAAAAACTCAAGATAAGTTGATGGCTGAACCACTTCCTCTATATGCGCAATTTCTTTATTCAGTCAATGAGATGGTCTATGACATGATGAAAATATTTAGCCAAGGATTGTATTTACATCTAAAATTTAAGGCAGTACTCTATCAAAATAGTTCTGCTTATATTGTGTCATGTGATATATAGAGATTTGGTTATACAAAATGAGCGAAGGGAGGAGTTTGAAACAGTCTGAGGAAGATTTTCTTTTTTTAAAATCATCTAACAAAAATAAACATATACATTTATAAAAATTTTATTAATTTTACTCTCCGCATATAAAAACTTCCCTAAATCGTTCACTAAAACTCTAGAAGATTTACTAATTTTGATTCGTTTGTTTAAGATGAAATAAATGGATCAGAGTGGTTCTCTTGAAAATTTGAAAGTGAATCCTACAGTATTTGTTTTCTAAGTTAATCTGAAATTTTACTAACAAGAGATACAGTTTGTTCTTAGACTGATAATTAAATGTTTATTTACTCCAAAACCAAAAAAACAATAATGAGAAAACAAATACTACTCGCATTCTTCTTTTCTTTAACTTATCTGGGGTTAAATGCTCAATGTAATTTACCTTTTCCTCCAGCATTAACTTGTTCTTCTGCTCCAGTAATATGTGGCTCGGAATTGGATGGTTATTGTACCTCTCTTGGTGGATTCAATGCAACCGATAGTCCAAGTACTTCTTGTTTTGTAGTAAATAATAATCAATGGTTTGCCTTTGTAGCAGGTAGTGTAAATATTAATCTTGATTTTATTGTAGGTACCTGTACCTTTGACCCAAATGCTGGACTTACTGGATTTCAAGCTCAAGTTTTTACTGGATGCGGAGCCCCATGGACTACGGTTCCTGGCTGTTTAAACCAAGTTTCTCCAAATACTACACAGACCCTAGCTATGACAGGGTTGACAGTAGGAAATGTCTATTATCTAATGACAGATGGTGTCGCAGGAGTTTTGTGCGATTATTCGATCCAGGTAACAAGTGGAAGTACAACTGCTCCAATTCCAGATCCAGCAGGAGCAATTTCTGGAGATCCTGTATTTTGTCAAGGAGCATCATCTGTGACTTATTGTGTGCCACCCTCTTTTGGGGCAGCATTTTATGATTGGACAATTCCAGCAGGGGCAGCGATTGTTGGGGCAGATAATGGAGAATGTATTACGATTGATTTTAGTGGGTATATAGGTGGTATAGGATCTTCTGGAACCATTTCAGTAACACCTACAAATGCGTGTGAATCTGGGGATCCTTCCTCACTTACAGTAACTTCGGGGCCACCACCAACTTCACCAGATGAACTTTTCATATTATGTCCAGGGGAATCTGCAACTTATGGAAATACAGTATATTCTACTGCAACAAATGGAACTCCATTTATTAATACAGATATTGCAAATGCTCAAGGTTGTTTAATTGAAACATTAGTATATGTTGAGATTGGAACTATTGAAACAACAAATTTAGCAGAAGCTATTTGTCAAGGAGATGTATCATCAACTGGTGAAACTTTGGCAGGGACTTATGTATATAACTTGTTAACTAATTATTATGAATGCGATAGTACAGTTACAATAGACTTAACTGTATTAGATCCTCAAACTGGAGTTTTCCCAGTAACAGATGAAATTGATTGTTCTGGAACTCCAGTTACAGTATCTGCAATACAGTTAAATACAGATCCAACAATATCATACATTTGGTCTGGACCTTGTTTCACTCAAAGTTTCCCACAAGATCCAAATATTTCGGTATCATGTGGAGGTGTATATACAGTATATGCGGAGCAAACTGTGGCTGGAGTAACATGTGTTTCTCCGACTTTCTCAGTAACTGTAATTGAAAATATCACTCCTCCAATAGCAGATCCAGGGCAATTAATAGCAATTGATTGCAATACTAACTCTGCCACCTTAGGTGGACCTAATATGTCGTCAGGGTCGAATTTTGTTTATTCGTGGACAGGGCCTAACGGGTATACATCTTCTCAACAAAATCCTGTAGTTACTGAGGGTGGTGAATATTGTGTATTTGTAATAAATTCGACTACTTTCTGTCAATCGACAATCGAATGTGTAACTGTTACGGGGAATTCAACATCTCTAATTGCAACAGCAAGCAATAGTAATGATTTATCTTGTTTAATTAGTTTTTCAATACTTGATGCTTCGGGGTCTTCTTCCGGTGGAAATATTTCATATACTTGGGATGGGCCGGGTGGCCCTTATTCTGGAAGTAACCCTTCAGTGAGTCAGCAAGGAACTTATACGTTGACGGTTATGGATAATGTAACAGGATGTACGTCAACAGCTCAAACAATAGTTGGCGGGGATTTCAATACACCAACTGCAAGTATAATTACCCCAGCTGATATTGATTGTAATAATCCAACAGTTTCTTTGGATGGAAGTGGATCAAGTAGTGGAGTAACCTATTTATGGTCAACAGGAGAAACTACTGCCATCGCCACTACAAATATGGGAGCAGGAACTTATACTTTAACGGTAACTAATATCAGTAATGGTTGTACTGATGAGGCATCTGTTCTTGTAAATGATAATTCATCAATTGTAACTGCAGATGTGGATGTGCAAGGGGTGCTTGATTGTGATAATAATTTGGTTACTCTGTCTGCAATTAATGTTATTGGATCAAGTAATCCAACATATTCTTGGTCAAATGGAATGTCTGGACAAACTATTATGGTTGGGACAGCTGGATCAATTACCTTAACCGTAACAGATGCAATTACAGGATGTAGTGTAGATATTATGGCAAATGTTGCAAGTGGCACAAACGCCCCTACGGCAATAGCAGGAGTAAGTGGAGAATTAAATTGTAATAATACTAGTGTCGTTTTAAGTTCTGCAGGTTCTTCAACGGGTGTGAATATTACGGCGAGTTGGTCAACTGCAAATCCTAATAATGTTACAACTCCAGGAACTTATACTTTGACAATTACTGATAATGATAATGGATGTACTGCAACTGCTGATGTTGATGTGATACAGGATATTACGGCTCCAGTAGCTGCTATAGTTACACCAATAGCAATCGATTGTAACAATACTAGTATTGTATTAGATGGGGGAACTTCAACAGGAACTAACTTAAGTTATTCTTGGACTCCAGGTGGAGGTACAGGATCAACATTAAATGCTGTTGTTGCTGGTACTTATACGTTGACCGTTACTAATATGGATAATGGATGTACAGATACTGAAGAGGTAATTGTAGTTGATAATACAACGACAGTTTCAGTTACAGCAAGTGTAAGTAATGAATTAACCTGTACGCAAACTACTGCAACATTAGATGTGTCTGGTGGATCTGGATCTTCAAATCCAACCTATACCTGGACTGGTCCAGAAACTGGAAATGGTTCAACTATAAGTGTGAGTACTCCTGGAATTTATACTCTAACTTTAGTTGATTCAAATACAGGTTGCCAAGGTTCAACTACAATTACTGTATTACAAGATGACTCAGGGCCAACAGCTTCTGTAGCTCCAGCCAATAATTTAACTTGTAATGTGTCATCTGTAACTTTAGATGGTTCAGCTTCTTCTACTGGAAATAATATTTCTTACCAATGGTTTATTAATGGAACAACATCAGTTGGTGGAAATGCAGCAATTATTGATGTAACTGTTGCTGGTGATTATACTTTACTAGTTACAGATAATAATAATGGATGTGATATTACATCTTCTGTAGTTACTGTAATCCTAGATGATGCAACACCTACGGCTTCAGCAATAGCGGGTAATAATGGATTACTATCGTGTTCAATTTCTTCATTGGCCTTAGATGGAAGTTCTTCTACTGGGAATTGTCTTTCTTATGAATGGTTAAGTAATGGAAATGTGGTAGGAACAGCATCAATATATGATGCTACAAATGCTGGAGATTATATTTTAGTAGTAACTAATTGTGATAATGGATGTACTGATCAAACAATAGTTAATGTTGTTGCTGATGCAGGTTTACCTACTGCGACAATCGACCCTGTGGTTAATTTAGATTGTAATAACCCCACATCTACTTTACAAGGAACAGGTTTATCTAACACGGGAGGAACTGTTTCTGTAGAATGGTTCTATGAAGGAACTACTCTAAATGTTACTGATCTTGATTACACTACTTCGGTGGCAGGTGAATATACATTTATGGTAACTGATAATGGAAATGGCTGTAGTTCTTCAGTAACTGTTCAATTAAGTGAAAATATTGACCCTCCATTTATTGATATTGCGACTGCTCCAATTATTGATTGTGCTAATACAATGGTAACAGTTAATGCAACTAACTCAGCAAGTGGAGTTAATATATCTTACCAGTGGCAAGATGCAGGAGGAGTTGATTTACCAGGAAATGAAACTGCGAATACTTTAATGACAGATATCGCAGGTGATTATATTTTATTAGTTACAAATACTGAAAATGGATGTACTGCAACTCAACTGGTAAACGTACCAGAAAATATTGAGTCACCAGTATTTGCTGCATCAGCATTGAATAATATTGATTGTAACAATATAGAAGCTTCCTTGGAAAGTAATATTATATCATCTTTTAGTACTGATTTAACTTACCAATGGTTATTGAACGGAAATAATGTAGGTGATCAATCAACACTTTTAACTTCAAATGATGGTGATTATTTCCTGATTGTAAGTGATAACCAAAATGGTTGTTCTTCACAGGTGGGTGTAACGGTTCTTAATACAACACAAGATCCTACTATTGCTGCAAGTTCTTCAGGTAATAGTGCTTTAGATTGTATTACTACTGAAACAACTCTTGATGGTACAGGATCTGATACTGGAGCAAACTTTAATTATGCTTGGACTTTAGATACAGATCCAACCAATGTTTTAGGTACAGATTTACTGTACACAACAATGGATCCGGGTACTTATATATTGACTGTAATAAATATGGATAATGGATGTGTAAGTACAGAAACAGTAACGATCACTCAATCTATAGCGCAACCAACATCTGTTGCAATTTCAAATACTGCAACATTAACATGTACTGATCCAACGATTACATTGGATGGGACTAGTTCAAGTATCGGTGCTAATTTTTCTTACCAATGGTATGAAGTTATAGGTGGAACATCAACAGAAATAGTTGGTGCCGATATGATTTCTTATGATATCGTTGTAGAAGGAACTTATGAATTGTTAGTAACAAATTCAGACAATGGCTGTACGGCAATAAGTGATCAAATTGTAATTGATCAGTCTTCTGATGTACCAGTAGCTATAATTTCAAGTGATGGAATTTTGACTTGTGATAATGGAATGGTAATAGTAGATGGATTGAGTTCTACTGCTGGTGGAACACTTACTTATGAGTGGGTAGATGTTGCAACTGGAGATATTTTAGGAACAGATCCAACTCTTGAGGTTTCGACCTCTATAGAGCTTGGATTAAATATTCAAGATCTAAATGATGGCTGTACTTCAACAACTTCATTTTTCATTGACGAAGATATTGAGGATCCGTCTGCTAATGCAGGTTTAGCTCAAACATTATTCTGTGGAGATATTGAAGTTACTTTAGATGGAAGTGCTTCTTCTGCTAATGGTGATCCGATAACATATGCATGGGCTGATCCAATGGGTAACCCAGGAGGATCTACAGCTGCCATTGGTGCTTCTACTCCTGGATCATGGACATTAACAATTACAAATACAGATAATGGCTGTACATCAACTTCTACAGTTGAAGTAGATCAAGATACTAATGTGCCTGTTCTTTCAATGGTTCCTTCAGCAGCAGGACTTAATTGTGATATTCAAACAATTACATATGATGCAACAGGATCTAGTGTATCAACAGGTAATCTTATTTATCAATGGACAGATGTAGTAAGTGGAACCGTTTTAGGTAACACAGCAAGTATTGATATATCTAATACAAATGAGATAATTTTAACAATTACTGATGATGGTAACGGTTGTTCTACTACTCAATCTTACATTGCAACTCAAGATATCGAACAACCTACTGCTAATGCAGGTTTCCCACAAACTCTTTTCTGTGGTGATACAGAGGTTACTTTAGATGGAAGTGCTTCAGGTGCGGGAGGTGCTGCTTTTACTTATAACTGGACTGACCCAATAGGTAACCCAGGAGGAACTACTGCTCAGGTTGCTGCAACAATTATAGGTTCTTGGGAATTATTGATTACTAATACCGTAAATGGTTGTACTTCCATTGAAACAGTTGAAGTAGATCAAAATATTGCAGCTCCTACTGCTGTTGTTGATTTCGCAGGAATGTTAACTTGTGATATTAATGAAATTACAGTTGATGGAAGTGCTTCAACTACTGCAGGTGGATCAGTACTTCAATATGAATGGCAAGGTGGGGCTACTACATCAACAGCTTCGTTTGATGCTCCAGGAACTTATACTTTGATTATTACAGATGTATTGAGTAATTGTACTGCGACTCAAAGTTTTACTATCGAAGAAGATGTATTACCTCCTGTTGCTGTGATTCAAGCATTTACAAGTACGACAATTACATGTACAGAGCCAACATTAGTATTTAACGGTGCAGCTTCAAATAATAACGGTAATCCTAATGGTGGAATCTTAACTTATGAGTGGACTCTAAATGGAAATGTAGTTTCGACTGTGACTCCAGACCAAGTTGAGATTTCAGAACCAGGAGATTTAGTACTTGAAGTAACTAACTCTAATAATGGATGTGTATCAACATTCTTATTACCTGTTGATGTAAATGATGATGTACCAATTTGCAATATTCCTACAGCTCCTCAACTTCTTACTTGTATAGTTGATGAAGTGACAATTGTAGCAAATGGTTCTATAGGTCCTGAATATACTTACCTATGGACAACAACTAACGGTACAATTGTTAGTGGTGAAACTACTTTAGCTCCAGTAGTGTCAGAAATAGGAATCTATACATTGACTGTAACCAATACAATTAGTGGTTGTGATCTTTCAATTACAGCAGTAGTATCAGGAGACTTTGATGAGCCTATTGCTTTTGCAAATGCAACTGATCAATTCGACTGTGTTACAGATGAAGTTACTATAGATGCAACAGGTTCAACTACTGGGCCAACTATAACTTATTCTTGGACAACTGTAACAGGTTTTATCGAAAGTGGTGCAAATACTATCAATCCAGTTGTTTCTGCTCCGGGTGAATATACTTTAGAAGTAACAGATAATGGAAATGGATGTATTGGTACAGCGATAGTTAATGTATTAGGTAATATAGATGTTCCAACTATTGCAGGATTTCAGGTTATTGATCCTAATTGTTTTGGAGAAAATAATGGATCGATTACTTTAGATAATGTAACAGGTGGAGAGTTACCATACTTATACTCAATTGATGGAGGCGCATTAGTATCGATTAATCAATTTAGTTTCTTACCTGCTGGCCAGTATGACATTTTAGTAGAAGACGCTAATGGTTGTACTGCTAGTCAAGTTATTACAATTACTGACCCTCAAGAATTGGTAGTAGATCTAGGCGATAATCAAATTATTGGCTTAGGGGATGACTTCCAATTATCTGCCCAAATTGTAGGAGCATATGATACTATTATATGGTCAACCAACTGTCCAGATTCTGTTTGTGCAAATCAAACTCAATTCTCTATATCTCCTCTTAATACTGTTTCTTATAATGTAACAGTAGTTGATGGAAATGGATGTATTACTACTGACCAGATCACAATTAATGTTGAGAAAGGAAGAGAAGTATATATTCCGAATGCCTTTTCTCCAAATGATGATGGTTACAATGATCGATTCTGGGTTTATCCTGATGGAGAAGTTGCTAAAATTCATGAGTTCAGAGTATTCAATAGATGGGGAGAGCAAGTGTTTGGAGTTTCTGATTATGATCCTTTTATTCAGGATAATACAAATGGATGGGATGGAACTCTAGACAATAAGAAAATGAATTCTGCAGTATTTGTTTACTATGTTGATGTTGAATTTATCGATGGAAGAAGAGAAGTGCTTAAAGGAAGCGTTGCTCTTAAACGTTAATTTTAAATTTTTATTAATAAAAAAGGCAGGTTGGATTCGTCCAATCTGCCTTTTCTTTAAAATGATCGACTCTGGATTTCCCTAACAAATGAAGTAATTAAAACCTCCTTAGATGGAAAAGGAAAAAAAACACAAAATGAGGTAAATAAATTGAGAGACAGTATAATTAAATATCTGAATGGCAAAAGGGAAAATCCTTTTAAAATTAACAGTCAAACCATAGGGTTTAAAAACCCTCTCATACGGATTCCGTAAGAACGGAAACAAAGACGGTGAAAAGAGTAATATTTAAAGATGGTAACATGAGAGGGTGTGACCATTGCGGAAACCAATTTTTGGTAGCACCAAAACACAAAAGGTTTTGTTGTGAGCAATGCAGAAAGGAAAATTGAAAAGAAAAAAATGGGCGTGACCCAATGATGAGAAAAAGAAAGTAATTAAAAGGTAATCACTACCGATTGGTAGTATATATGGCAGTAGAAAAACAAAAACCCTCATAAACATTACGTTTATAAAGGTTTCTTGTTGACCCACTAGGACTCGAACCTAGAATGACGATACCAAAAACCGTAGTGTTACCATTACACCATGGGTCATGCTTTTAGAAAGCGACGCAAATTTAAGACATTTTTATCATTTAGTAAAGTTCTTTGAAAATATTTTTCCAAAAACTTACGATTAAATCGCTTTGGGGATTTGCTTAAAGTAGTGCTCAAAAAAATCGTCATCATTCAATATATCATATAAAAAATCGTGATACTCTGGAAATTGCGGTAGATTATTATGATGAGCCTTTTCTATCGAAAATAGATGACTTCGCTTCGGAACGATTTTTTGTAATTTTTCACTATTACTGAATGGTATCAAGTGATCTTTTTTTCCGTGTAGAAAGAAAATAGGGCAAGTTACTTTTTTGATAAAATAGTCCGTTCGGATTTGATATTTGAGTAACCAATGGATCGGCAGTAAAAATCCATATCGTTTTATTTGTGCTAAAAAGCTAAGATAAGGCGAATCTAGAATCAACATCTTAGGGTCATTCCACGAGGCAATTCGAGTAGCAATTCCACTTCCCAATGAGCGACCGTAAATGATAATTTTGTCTTCATCATACTGAGTGGTCAGCCATTTGTACACATGCTGTCCATCATTGTACAAAATAGATTCCGTGCGCTTGCCGGAGCTTTTCCCAAATCCTCGGTAATCCACCATAAAAAAATCATAGCCTTTGCTGACAAAATCTCGGGCAAATTTCCCCCAACCTTTGATGCTCCGCGAGTTGCCTTTGAAATAATAAATGACTCCTTTTGAATTAGGAACTTTAAAATGAATCCCATTGATAAAACCGCCATCTTCCATCTCAAAGTTGACTTCTTCGAATGGAAAAACATACTGGTAAGTAAAATGTCGAGGTAAAATTTCAGGTCGAAAAAAAAAGTAGTCTTGCAAAAAATAGAAAATGAGGCATAGCAATAGGTATGCGCCGCTGAGGTATAAAAGAATGTTAAACCAGTCAGTCATTTTCGTTTGTTATTTTTTTTGCCCCTGACTTTTTATGACTTATTATGACTGTTCACAGACTTGAACATTCTCAGCGAAAAGTCATATAAGTCATAAAAGTCAGCGGCAAAATTTATTTCAGTTGGTAAATCCCCCGCAAGTTTCTAGCTAATTCATTGTAATCCAATCCATATCCAATCACAAATTTATTGGGAATTTCAAAACCAATATAATCAATTGGAAACTCATATTTGATCGCATCAGGTTTTAATAAAAAAGTAGCGAAGGTTACCGAAGCAGGATTCATCTTTCTCAAGGTAGGCAAAAACTCATGCATCGTTTTTCCAGTATCAATAATATCTTCGACAACGATGACGTGACGATTTTCGACATCAGAAGTTAGCCCAATTACTGTTGCCACTTCACCCGTTGATTCCAAACCTGAATAAGAGGAAAGTTTGATAAAAGAAACTTCACATGGCGCTCCAAATGCTCTGGTCAAATCTGCGATAAAAATAAAAGCACCATTGAGCACGCCTAAAAAAATAGGATTTTTGTCGTGATATTTTTCATACAATTCTTTTCCCATTTCATCGACTCGTGCTAATACTTTTTTTTCTGAAAACATGAGCTCGAAGGTAAGGTCGTGGGCTTTTACTATTTGTGGTTCTGTCATTTTTTACTTTTTATTTTTTTGCCACGGACTTTTTATGACTTTGATTATGACTTTTCACAGACTTGAATTTTATCAGCGAAAAGTCTTAAAAAAAAGTCATAAAAAGTCAGCGGCAAAAAACTACAATCCATATTTATCAATCAAATACAACAAGCTCACAATACTCGCCGCACCTAATTCCAATTCTCTTTTATTCACCGCATCGATGGTATCAATTGCCGTATGATGATAATCAAAATACCGTTGCGAATCAGGACGAAACCCAATCAGTATTCCTTTTTGACTTTTGAGCGGAGTAATATCTGCTCCTGATCCACCGGTAGTAAATCCTAATCCGTAGGGTTCCAACAAAGGTAACCATTCTGTCATCTTTTTAAATTTTGGCTTAAAGACATCTTCGTGAGCCGTTGATGAAAAACCTCTAGGTGTAAATCCACCAGCATCTGATTCGATAGCAGCAAGATGGTATTCTCCTTTTTTGTTGGAAGCTTCTGCGTAAGCTTTTCCTCCTGCCAATCCATTTTCTTCATTCATAAAGAGAACACATCGAATCGTTCTTTTTGGTTGGTAATTCAATCTTTTTAAAATTTGTAAAACATCCATCGAATGTACACAACCCGCTCCATCATCATGAGCACCACTTCCTACATCCCACGAATCCAAATGACCTCCGACTAAAATAATTTCATCAGGTTTTTCCGTTCCTCGAATTTCACCAATCACATTATAGGATAATTTATCTGCCAACATCTCACAAGTCGTTCTGATATAAACATGTGTTTTTTCTTTTTTTAAAACTCGACTCAACACTTCTGCATCATTGGTAGAGATTGCCACCGCAGGTATTTTTTTAATTCCTTTTTTGTAACCCAAAGCTCCCGTGTGCGGAATGTCATCCAATCTCGTAGTCATGGATCGAACCAAAACTCCAACTGCTCCATATTCCGCAGCCTTGGATGGACCACTTCCTCTTTGATCAACTGCACCTCCGTAAGCATTGAATGTTCGCAGTTGAGTTGGATCCATTGGACGATTATAAAAAACAATTTTCCCTTTAATTTTTGCTTCGCCTAATTTTTCTACCTCATCTAGACTTTTCACTTCGATCACTTCTGCGGTAATTCCCTCCTTTCCAGTTCCGATAGAATTACCCAAAGCCAAAGCATTTAAATCCATCGATCCAATGACCCCAGAATTTACAATTCTGACTTGCTCTTTTTCTCCACGCACCCAATGCGGAACCATGACTGGCTGCAACCAGACAGAATCTAGGTTTAATGTATCCAACATTTGCTTAGTATATTCCACCGCTGCTGCGGCTTGTGGAGAGCCAGCCAAACGACCTCCAATTTTAGTCGTTAGATGGGTCAACCATGGATAGCATTGTCCTTTAGTCAAAGCTGTATCATAGATTTTTTTTATGAAAAAAGCATCTTCATCCCCTTCTACAGGGCTCTGAGCGAAATTCTCATTTTGAAAAAAAAATAAAAAAAGAAGAATTAGAAAAAATATTTTTCTCATAGAAATGATGTTTTGAAAAAATTTGCGGTTTTTTTGAAAAAGTTTGAAGGGCTAAAAATATTTAAAAAACAAGATAAATTAGCGAAAACCCTTATAAATTAAAGTATTCCGTATTCCCATCATGTTTAAAAAATAGAAATTAGAGGTTAATTTCTAAGGATTCATTACATTTGCTATGATAAAAATGTGTCTTTTCAACTTTAACGTCGTCTTAACAACATCGACAGAAAAGACTGTTTGAAAATTTATTTTGAAAAACTGTTCTTTTAATAGTTTTTCGACCCACAACAAATATTTCAATACCCATTGGCAACACCAGGGAAAACAAAATTGGAAGACTTTGAATTAGTCGAGTTGTTTATTAAAACACAACGACCTGACTATTTTAGTATACTTTACCAGAGGTATTCGAGTAAGGTATATAGCAAGTGTATTTTCATGTTGAAAAACGATGCACGAGCCAAAGACGCAACCCAAGAGATTTTTACAAAAATCTTCCTGAACCTCTCGAAGTTTAGTGGACGGTCTAAATTTTCGACATGGGTTTATTCAATCACATATAATTTTTGTATCGATACCATTCGAAAAAGGAAAAAAGAAAAAAATCTTTTTTCTGAAGAAGTTGACGATGCTCCAGACATCATCGAAGAAGTAGAAGATGCTGCTTTATTAGAGATGGAGGTTACTCGACTTAAAAAAGTATTGGAAGAAATTCCACCAGGTGATCGAGCTGTACTATTAATGAAATACCAAGATGAGCTCTCTATCAAAGAGATCGCAGAAGTCCTAAACAAAACGGAAAGTGCCATAAAGATGAAAATCAAACGAGCTAAGCACAAAGCACAAAAAGTGTACAGGGATATTTTTCCCAACAAATGAGTAAAGCTTTATGTCATGAATAATTTTAAAAAACTAAGCGAAGAAAACGAGGATCGATTTCCTGGTTTCTTCGAAGAAAAAAAGGTCTCCTCTAATTATTTTTTTCTTAGGCATGTAGGTAATGTAGTTGATCATTTTCTAGGAAGGGCGATGGATATGTTCATCTCTTTTTCAGGTGGGTCTAAGGCTGGCCCCAAAGCGCCACCTGATCAAATAAATGATCCTTATGAAGATGTACCTCCGATGCGACATTAAAAAATTAAGACAAAAAACACAAAACCTAAATAAACAATCTACATTTTTTTTTGTACCTGATATAACTCCCAATTAATGAGAATACTTTTATTTCAAAACAGTTTACTTGAAGGTAGTAGTAATTTTGATAAATTAATTGCTGACTTTTTCTCGGTCATTCCTCGAGTCGGTTCAGCTCTTTTAATTTTTATCATTGGATATTTTATTGCTAAAATTGTTGCAACCATTATCAAACGAGCATTAAAGGCTGTTGGGGTTGATAAACTTGGAGACAAGCTAAATGCAATAGACATTGTACAAGACAATGATATAGAAATCGTTCCTAGTACTATTTTTTCCAAAGTCTTTTATTATATCATTTTACTTTTAGTTACGGTATTGGCAACTGATGTATTGCAGGTAGAAGCAGTTTCTAAATTGATGAGTGATTTGGTGGCTTATATGCCTAATGTTTTGGTAGCAATAATTTTATTAGGTATTGGACTTTTGGTTGCTGATGCAATAAAAGGAGTAGTTCAATCTGCTTGCGAATCATTCAATATTCCATCTGCAAAGATGATTGGAAATGTTGTTTTCTTTTTGATTTTAATTGTAGTGTTGGTGAGTGCTTTGAGTCAATTGGGAATCGAAACAGATTTTATGATTTCGGTCATCACCATTATTTTAGGAGGCATTGTTTTAGCTTTTTCGTTGGGGTATGGTTTAGCTTCAAAAGGAACCATGGCTAACTTTTTAGCTTCTCGACAAAATGATAATAAATTCAAAATCGGTGATACTATTTCTATCGATGGAACCAAAGGTGTAATTCTAGATATAGACCAATCAGCCGTGACTTTAAAAACAGAGCATAGTAAGATTATTATTCCATTATATAAATTTGCTTCTGAGCAAGTTGAAGTCTTTACGGACTAAAAACAATTTAAATTTCAGAAAACTTTATTATACTTTTTATAAAAACAAATAACATTTAAAAATGATTAAAAGAATTACTATCCTTTTTGCAATGGTCTTTTTGATGGCTAATTTAGTGAGTGCACAAACGAATGAAGAATTGCAAAAAATGTTGGATGACAAGAAAGCTACAAAGGCTACAAAAACTGCTGAGGTAAAAGCTTTAGAAGGCGAAATAGCAGACATTAAAAAACAATTAATTGTTTATCCTGATTGGAAAATAGGAGCATCTGGAACAATTGGAGGTAACTTTTCTCAATTTGACCGATGGTTAGGAGCTGGTAATCCAAATGCTAAAATGCAAAACTTTGGTCTATCTGGTGGAGCTTTTGCTAACCTCAATCAAGAGAAATATTTTTGGAGAAATGGTTTAAATATTAATATAGCTAGAACCAAGTTGATCATTGATAAAGATGATAAAGCTTTAGCGGATACGACAGGTTTTGAAACAACTGCTGATGCGATTAATCTTACTTCTTTATTTGGTTATAAATTAAGTGACCAATGGGCAATTTCTGCACTAGGAGAATATCGTTCAACATTATTGGAAAACTTCAACAACCCTGGATACTTAGACCTTGGAGTTGGAGCAACTTGGACACCTATTACTAATATGGTAGTCGTTTTCCATCCATTAAACTACAACATTGTAATGGCCGATAGTGACGTAAATTATGAATCTTCTCTAGGTTGTAAAATCGTAGCAGATTATAATCAAGCACTTCCAATGGGGATCGCTTGGAGATCTAATCTTTCTGCTTTTGTGAGCTATTCAGATACGAATAATTTCTCTAACTGGACTTGGATTAATGGAATTAACTTTACTGCGTGGAAAGGAATCGGAGTTGGATTTGAATTTGGTTTGAGAAAAAACAAACAAGAAAGTTATAATACATTTATTGCAGCTAGTGGTGCAGATCCTGAGATGGTTTTAATCGATACTTTCGAAGATCAACCTAATGCTGATAATCCTTTGCAAACTTATTGGTTGCTAGGATTGACCTATACTATTTCAAAATAAACAACACCCCTTAAAGGGACGCAATTTATTTTGCATCTAACCCAAACACAATTCACTACAGGCTCACTCCATTTTTTGGAGTGAGTTTTTTTTATGCAAAAAACCAAACCTACGCCACATCTTCTTTTCTTTTTCCCTCTCATTTTGATTAGTTTTGCTCTAAGTTATTTTTTCAAAAAATAAAGCAGCAGGTAGAAATAAATTAATGTTCTACTCATCTCCAATACTTAAAATTATGTCTGAAAAAAAATTATTCCTCCTTGATGGCCATGCCTTAGTTTATCGGGCACATTATTCATTTATCACTCGCCCTTTAGTCAATTCCAAAGGCATGGATGTTTCGGCAGTAACTGGATTTACTCGTTACTTATGGAATATTTTAGCAAAACAACAACCATCTCACATTGCCGTTTCATTTGACTTGAAAGGGCCTACTTTTCGACATGAAATGTTTAAAGAATACAAAGCTAATCGAGAAGCTCAACCTGAACCAATCTCCATTGCTATTCCTTACATCAAAAAAATTGTTAAAGCATTCAACATACCAGTTGTGACCATGGAAGGTTACGAAGCTGATGATGTAATTGGAACTTTGGCAAAGCAAGCAGAGAAAGAAGGATTTGAAGTTTACATGATGACGCCAGATAAAGATTACGCACAACTTGTTTCAGATAAAGTATTTATGTACAAGCCTGGTCGATCAGGAGGTGATGTTGAGATTTTAGGAAAAAAAGAAGTCCTCGAAAAATGGGATATTGAAAGAGTTGATCAAGTCATTGACATTTTAGGATTGCAAGGTGATGCGGTAGATAACATCCCTGGGATTCCTGGAATTGGTGCAAAAACTGCAGTCAAATTGCTAAAACAATTTGGCTCAATGGAAGGTCTATTTGAAAATACAGACCAGCTCAAAGGAAAGCAAAAAGAAAAAGTAATTGAGTTCGAAGAGCAAGGACGATTATCTAAAGTACTCGCGACAATTGATATAAATGTTCCTGTTCAATTTGACGCAACAAAATATATTGTCGAACCATTCAACCGAGAAGCACTCACCGATCTTTTTAGAGAATTAGAATTTAAAACCCTAGGAAAACAAATTCTAGGAATCGAAGATGCCAATATGCCAACTACTCAAGGCAAAGCAAAAAGTAAAGGCGGTGGAACCCAGGGAAGTCTTTTTGGAGAGGCAGAACTTAAAAAACATACTTACTCTGACAACAATGCATTTGTTCCAAAATTTGCCATTGCCGAAAAAAACATCACTAACGTTGAACATAAATATGAATTAGTTGATACCAAGGAAAAACGGGCAGCATTAATTGCGCTTTTAGCCAAAGAAAAATCAATTTGCTTCGATACAGAAACAACTGGAATCGATGCCAACGAAGCAGAATTAGTCGGGATGTCTTTTTCTATAAAAAAGCATCAAGGTTACTACGTGCCTGTTCCAGCCGATCGAGTAGAAGCTCAAAGTATTGTTGATGAATTCAAACCACTTTTTGAAAATGATAAGATTTCTAAAGTTGGACAAAATATAAAATATGATGCCTTGATGTTGAAATGGTACGGAGTAGAAGTAAAAGGACGATATTTTGATACGATGGTCGCACACTATTTACTCGAACCTGAGTTGCGACATAATATGAATTTCCTCGCACAATCTTATTTGGGATATGATTGTGTTTCGATCGAAACCTTGATTGGAAAAAAAGGAAAGAAGCAATTAACCATGCGTGATGTCTCCGTTGAAAAAGCAGGTGAATATGCCGCTGAAGATGCGGATGTAACATTACAATTACAACATGAACTAGAACCGCTTCTCAAAGAAGAAGAATTAGAAAAACTATATGATGAATTGGAAGAACCACTCATCAATGTCTTGGTTGATTTAGAATTTGAAGGAATAAAATTAGATTCAGAGTTTTTAAATATATATTCTAAAGAACTTGAAATCGAAGTCGCCGAACTCGAAAAAGAAATTCATGAAGAGGCCGGCGTGGCTTTTAATATCGCTTCGCCAAAACAGGTGGGAGAAATTCTTTTTGATAAAATGGAAATTCCATATCGTTGGAGAAAAACCAAAACGGGACAATATTCTACCGATGAATCTAAGTTGACTGAACTTGCTAAAGAATATCCTTTTGTTGAAAAAATTCAAACCTATCGAGGTTTAGCCAAGTTAAAATCAACTTACGTCGATGCTCTTCCAAACATGGTTAATCCAAAAACGGGACGCATCCATTCTTCTTTCAACCAAGCTCTAGCAGCAACAGGAAGATTGAGTTCGAACAATCCTAATTTGCAAAACATCCCAATCAGAACTGAGCAAGGGCGAAAAGTACGGAAGGCATTTGTTCCTCGCGACAAAGATCATATTTTGCTCGCTGCGGATTATTCACAAATTGAATTGCGACTTATTGCTGAGATTAGCAAGGACGAAGCAATGCTCGAAGCCTTCCAAGCAGGGCATGATATCCACCAAGCAACTGCTGCCAAGGTTTATGGAAAAACCCTCGAAGAAGTTACTCCTGACGAAAGAAGAAATGCCAAAACAGTCAACTTTTCCATTATCTATGGAGCTGGTGCAACTAACCTATCTCAACAATTGGATATCAAGCGAAAAGAAGCTACTGAATTGATTGCTAACTATTTTGCACAATACCATGGATTGAAAAATTACATGGACCAAACGGTGGAGTTTGCTAGAGAACATGGTTACGTAAAAACATTGTTAGGAAGAAAACGAAAACTACGTGACATCAATTCTAGAAATGGACTGATCCGAAGCAATGCAGAAAGGATTGCCATCAATACTCCAATTCAAGGTTCTGCTGCTGACATGATTAAAGTTGCTATGATCAAAATTCATAAGGCTTTGAAAGATGGAAATTTCAAAACTAAAATGATTTTACAAGTACATGATGAATTGGTTTTTGATGTGTACAAACCTGAATTGGAAATAGTAAAACCAATTATCGAAAATGAAATGAAAAACGCCATGCCGAATTTGCAAGTTCCAATTTTAGTAGGAATGGATACTGGTGAAGATTGGCTCGAAGCGCATTAATTTAATGCATAGATTTATTTTTTCCAGATTTTTAAAATCTGGAAAAATAAATTGAGGTACTTTTAAAATAAAAATATGAAATTCAAAACACCTATTCCTCTCGAAGCAATCGCCGGAAAATACCATTGTGAAATCATTGGTGACGCTTCACTCATTGCCACAGGTATCAATGAAATTCACAAAGTAGAAACTGGAGACATCACTTTTGTAGATGTAGAAAAATATTTTCAAAAGTCGCTCGGCTCAGCTGCCTCAATTATTATTTTAAATAAAAAGGTAGATTGCCCTCCCGGAAAAGCATTGTTATTTTGCGAAAAACCTTTTGAAGTTTATAATAAAATTATCAAAAGTTTTCGCCCTTTTGAACCGTTGAATCAAGAGATCAGCGACCGAGCTATTATTCATCCTTCAGCGATTATCGAACCCAATGTTATCATTGCACCTAATGTAAAAATTGGCAAATATTCTTATATCCAATCCAATGTTATCATTCATGAACATACCATCATTGGAGATCATGTTGTTATCAATTCTGGAAGTGTTATCGGAACTAATGCTTTTTATTTTAAAAAATATCCAGATGGTTTCAAAAAATGGCGATCTGGCGGACGAGTGATTATTGAAGACAGAGTGGACATCGGAGCCAATTGTACCATTAGTAAAGGTGTTTCTGGAGATACTATTATAGGCGAAGGATCAAAGTTAGACTGTTTAATTCATATTGGACATGGAGTAGTGGTTGGAAAAAATTGCCTCTTTGCAGCACAAGTTGGAATTGGTGGAAAAACCATTATCGAAGATAACGTCACCCTCTATGGACAAGTTGGAGTTGCTCAAAGTATTCGGATTGGAGCCAACACAGTAGTGCTTGCCAAGTCTGGAGTTTCAAAAACTTTAGAAGGAGGTAAAACCTATTTTGGAGCCCCGGCAATGGAAGCTCGACAATATTATCGACAAATGGCAGCCTTGAGAATGCTCACTAAAAATAGCGGTTAATGTTTGGCGGTGAACGGTTATCCACCGTAGAGACATTAACCCTTCACCGTTAATCATTCACCATTAACTCCACATCATTTATTTTATCCAACTCGAGAACTGTTCCTCTCTCATCATCGGGACGAAACATCATTTTAAATTTAGCATTCCAAATAATTTCATCACAAGTATAAGATGTATTTGAATAAATCATTTGATTGTAAGATTCATCATAACCTTCCAACATCACTAGAAACTCAACATTCATCTTTTTCAAATTATCCTCTTCACTAGAATAAAATGGACTATTATGATTCAATGGATGAACAATCGTCCAACTCAATGGAAAAAGAAAAACTCGGTTACGTTCTAATTTTAATGAAGCATATTTTCTAATTTCTCTTCCATCAATTTCTTCATGCCACGTTGCACTAATTTTTGCTTCCAAATTCATAATCTTATTATCTCTCGTATTCGCGATTCTAATCATAAATGCTTTTCCGTCTTCAAAGGGAGCAATGACTGCATGCTTGCTATAAATAATCTGAGCCTTAGGCCTTGTGAATCGTGAAAACAATAAACCTGTGGCAACTGCTGCTGAAAGTAAACCTACCAGAGCTTCCAATGAAGCAATCCAATTAGCAGTCATTCCCACCGGACTCATCGCTCCATAACCAACCGTGGTAAAAGTTTGAACGCTAAAAAAAAATGTCTGACTAAAATTTTCCCAAAGACTTCCTGATTCCATTCCACTAAATGATTCCACTCCAATTCGTAAATATACCATTGCGAAAATACTATTCACGAATATATAATATAAAACTACATGCATAAAAAAACCTATCCATGAAGATTCCGTCAACTGATGATAAAGTGTCCAATTTGAATATCCCGTTCGCTCAACATTTAGGCTTCCATCTTTATTAATGAATCTTTTTTTAGAATACACTCTCGAGCCAAATCCTAAATCTTCTAGTGTCGTATCCTTCTTCTTTTTCTTTGCCATTTTCTTCTAAAATTTTATTTCAAAAAATAAACATACTAAACTTAAAAAAGATTTTAACAAAAAAAAGGGAGGATGAAAATCTTAGTTTCATCCTCCCTTTTTTATTAAAATTTTTATTCCAAAAGTTTTATATACTTCTTTTGATTACTTTTCTTTTTCGGCCTCTGAAACTTAAAACAATAAAACAACTCAACAATACACCAACTGCTACCCCTATCCGTAAATACAAATCTTGTTGTGCTTTAATGATACTTTGTAAGTAAAATGGATTCTTATCATTTGGCGTTCCATATCCTCGAACAATTTCCCAATTTTCCATATCTGAGTTATCTAAATGAGGTAACAAAAGACTCATAGTAAATACCGAATCTAAAGGAACCAGGTGGTATCCAGTACTATCTACCGAAGCGCCTTCATCGGTGTACAAACCTAGTCGTTCCTTTTTCTTTTTAATTCCAAAACCTAAATTACCGACAATAGGCATTTTGTAATCTGGAAAAGTCTTTCGAAAGGCTAAGGTATCTTCACAAATAATGAGATAAGATTTCGGATTCAAATTCACATTTGGAAGTTTAAATCCATTTTTAGAATCTGCAAAAATCCAGTCATTTACATTGATAATTTCCTCGCTCGCATTATAGATTTCTACCCAATCTCCTGTCTGCTTATTATTAGAACTAATCTCATTAATCATAATTTGACTCGCCAAAGGATGTTCGAATTTTTCGAAAACAGCCTTCAAGTTAGTGGTATTCCCTTTTTTTAAACTAACAATTAATTCTGGATCGTCATTCTCCGAACTCATCCCTTCCCAATGCGAAAATCGATACCCAAAGTTTGGAACTGCTCGCAAAGCAACTGGAATTCTTTCAAAATATTTACCTTCAAAAATTTCATTATCAACTTTTACATTTTCATTTAACACCACGTAACCTCCTCTTTGAGATTCTACCTGAAGATTTACTATGGCACCTGTATTGAATTTGCCCATCAAATGCATCCGTGCATAATTCGGTCTTTCTTGCCCAAATTTTTTCATCACCTTCAATTCATACTCCCACTTTTTTCTGCTCAATTTCCAGCGCTTTAGATGCTTATCAATTTCAGGAACCAAGATACTTATGTGTTCATCTAACTTCGCTTCTACATTCCTCGTTTCAAATGAAGTATTTAATGCATCACAAAATCGATTGATAAATTTCTTTTCAAACTCTTCATTGTTTAATAATTTTCTCAAAATAAAAGTACTCCACTCTGGATTTGGCCAAGCTGGACCATCCTCTTTAGTATGAAAAGCAAGACTATTATTTTTATATGCTTCTTCATCATGTAACCCAAATCCCCAATCAGTATCATACAAAATCCATCTCCACTTTCCGCTAGAAGTTTGCGGTCGCCAATATTTTATATTACCTCCTGCATCTTGGTTATCGAAAAAGATCTGAGCAATCTGATAATCAATGAAGTTTTCAACCTCCATTAATGAATTAACATAGGCATAATTTGCAGGAACACTCAAGTCATTTTCTCTCATGAATTTGAGCATCTTCTGATAATGAATAGCACTTCCTCTTTTTAGGTTCATGCGGTGCTCCATCAGGTCTAGACTATCTTTATCGACATCCGTATGCTCTTGCAAATAGAACCGATTTACTTTTTCTCGAATATTATAAATTCCCCAATATTCTCCATTAATATAAACATGAGAAGGACGAGAATCCTGAATTTCTAAGTCCCAATCCTCTACCAAACTCGTCATAAATTTATCTCGCAAATGAGATTTCCCCCAATCACTTCCTGAGTTTCGAAGAACTAAATATTTATGTTTTTTAGGTGTTCCTTTTCCAAAAATTTTATGCTTGATTCGTTTTTTTCCATACTTATCTCGAGCGACTAATACTATTGACTTTTGGGGAAACAATCGACTCATTCCTCCAAACAATCGAAATCCAGAATTACTTCGATAAACGCAAGTTCCATCTGTTTCAAAAATTTCACAATTGATTTTCACTTCTTTTCGACTCCAAAAATTAGCTCCCAATTTAGCATAAGATGAATCTGCATCTGGCCCATCGATAAATAATCCATTCTCTTCATCAAATAAAATTCTAGGTGGAACCAACATCGACACTACTGGAAAAGTAGAAGTTTCTTCATCAATAAAAAATGTATGCCCTTTAATATTACTCTTCCGTCTACCTTTTCGAGCAATCGCACGAATGGCTGTAGTAGATTTTATGACGATAGGTTTATCGTAAACATTTGAACGGCGAGTTGGCTTCGAGCCATCTGTGGTGTAGTATATTCGAGCTCCTGGAGAACGTAATTCCAAGATGACATAATCAGTATAAAATCCTCCTTTGGTAGAGAATTCCAGCTCCAAAGTTTTCGCTTTAACCGAAGTATTTTGAGAAAATCCATTCAGCTGGAATAATCCCACAAGAAGTAGTATGAGTAATTTTTTTCGCAAAAAAAGAGATATTTAACCTGTTCTAAGAAATTGTATTGGAATTAACTCCAATACTGTTTCTTTTATCAATAGAATTCATTAATAATTCGGCAAAAGCAGTACAAAATAAGCACTACTTTTAGATTATACAAGGGTTACGAAAAAGTAAGGGAAAAGTTAAAAAATCAAATATATTATTTTTTGTACATATTTTATGATTTTTCTACTGATTTCGAGGATATCACTTTGTTTCCAGCCTATATTATATTTTCCTGAAAGCTATGATGATTCTCACCTAGGGATAAATTTTTCTTCCTTTCCTTATGAAAAGCCTAGAATACATTTTTTGTAAATCAAGAGACAATTAATTTTTCTCTTAATTAAGTGATCATTTTTTTTTAAAGTTAATTTCGGCTCAATGATTTGAAATGTTTTGCAGCCTTTGCTTTTGTTTTACAAAATAAGTTAAAACAACTTCTTTATTCAGGTGTTGCTTTTAAAATAAATCATTAGCTAACTTATTTTTTCACCTAAAATCATGATCTATGAAATTGAGAATTATCTACACTTTTTTTAGTTTAATGCTTGGAGCATTTTTCCTCCTAAGTAACTCTAGTGGTCGAGCTTCCTCACAATCTGAAGGAAACACAGGCGCACCTAACGACAATGCTGCAGGCAACCGAACCTGCCAAACTTGTCACAACAACGGTTCTTTTGGAGTAACTCCCGTTTTAGAAATCACAAATGCTGGAGGTACAGTTGTTACTGATAATTTTAATCCTGGCGAAACTTATAATGTAAAAATGACTGTCGATGCAACAGGTAATCCTGCTGGATATGGCTTTCAAATTACATCTTTAAATGCTGCTGACGGTATGTCTGGTTCACCTGTCAATACCTGGACTAACGGAAGTGGCAACGTGCAATTTGCTACTATCGGAAATGGAAGACAATATGCCGAACAAAATGGAATAAGTTCTAGTAATGAATTTACCATGGAATGGACCGCTCCAGCAAGTGGAACCGTTACTTTCTATTATGGAGGAAATGCAATAAATGACAATGGCAATACTAATGGTGATAATGCAATCATGGGCTCCATGTCAATTGATGCAAATCCTAATTCATTGAATGAATTGGAAGAAGCTGTTGAGTTGGCTATTTTTCCAAATCCAGTAAGGGATGTTTTGAATTTGCGAACTAATGCTCAGACTACTGAAACTTACGATTTGCAATTATTTGATCAAAACGGAAAACAAATCTCAATCGAAAGATTAATGATTCCTTCAGGTGAAAATATTGCTCCCATCCAGGTTGCTAACTTTCCAACTGGAATTTATAGTTTGATTTTATCCGATGGTAAAAATCAAATCACTAAAAAGATGGTTAAACTCTAGTTTCGTTTTTTTAGTTTTAAAAAAATCAAAAGCTCTTGCAGATTCATTTTTGCAAGAGCTTTTCTTAATTTTACACTTCAACTATTTTGTATTTGAAAACAACTAATTACAAGACAGTTTAACAGCATTCTGAAGATTCCACAAATCTAAATAATTCAAAAAAATATGTACTCCACCTCCGAGCAACGAAACCTTGTTGATTTATCCAAAAAATATTTAGCAGAAGCTATTTCCGAAAATCAGATTGATGATTTACGAAAAGTTTTAGTATATCATGAATGGAAATATTCCATTCAAAATGATCCTGTGATTAGTGATTTTGAATATGATACTTTGTATAAAAAGTTGGAAGCACTCGAAGCAAATAATCCTTCGCTCATCACTTCGGATTCTCCGACGCAAAGAGTTTCCAATGAGTTGACGGAAGATTTACCTTCGGTGGAACACTTAGTTCCGATGCTCTCGCTAGGCAATTCTTACAATGCGGAAGACTTAAATGACTTCGATACTCAAATCAAAAAATTGGTTAATCTGCCGGAAGATGTGGACATCGAATATGTCGTCGAACCAAAATTTGATGGCGGAAGTATTGCCCTCGTTTATGAAGATGATCAATTTGTCAGAGGAGCAACTCGAGGCAATGGAACTATGGGAGAAGAGATGACTGCCAATGCCCGAACAATGCCATCCGTCCCTTTGCGAGCTGATTTTGAAAAATATAATATTCAAAAAGTAGAACTTCGTGGAGAGGTCGTCATCCGGAAAGATTTATTTGAAAAAATGAATGAGGAACGAGAAGCGGAAGGCTTGACACTTTTTGCCAACCCTCGAAATACTGCTTCGGGAGGACTTCGAGTAAAAGATCCAAAAGATGCGGCAAAAAGAAATCTAGTTGCTTTCGTTTATCAAGTAGGAGTGGCGTTGGATGCGGAAGGAAATAATGTTTTAAAAAATCTGACAACACATGATGAGTCAATCGAGTTGCTAGGTTCTTTAGGTTTTAAAATTCCAACCATAGAAAAAAAGGTTTGTAAAAATATTCAAGAGGCTATTGATTTTTGCCTAGGTTGGGAAGCGAAACGAGAAGCTTACGACTATGAAATAGATGGAATGGTTGTCAAGGTAAATAGCCTAGAGTTACAAGACAAATGTGGTTTCACCAATCACCATCCTCGCTGGGCGATTGCCTTCAAATTTAAAGCAAAACAAGCCTCTACCAAATTAATTGATGTCGAATACCAGATTGGAAAAATTGGTTCGGTAACCCCTGTAGCTAAACTAGAACCTGTGGCTTTGGCAGGCGTAACGATCTCTTCGGTTTCTTTGCACAATGCAGATTTTATTTCAAGCAAAGATCTTCGTTTGGGTGATACTGTTTTAGTGGAGCGAGCTGGTGATGTAATCCCTTACATTGTAAAACCGATGGAAGATTTACGAGATGGAAGCGAGCAAAAAATTATTTTCCCGACTCATTGTCCCTCTTGTAACACGATACTTACGCGAGCCGAAAATGAAGCTGCTTGGCGTTGCGATAATACTACAGGTTGCGAAGCTCAAGTGGTGCAACGAATGATTTTCCATGTTTCAAAAGATGCAATGGATATTGATGGTTTTGGGAAATCGTATGTCGAGCGTTTTTACGACGAAGGTTGGTTGAGAGATTTGGCAGACATTTATAATTTAAATTATGAAAAGATTGCAGAGCTCGAAGGCTTTGGCGATCGTTCTGCTTCGAAGCTAAAAGCTGCCATTAACAAGGCGAAGAAAAATCCAATTCATCGGGTTTTGCATAGTTTATCCATTCATCATTTAGGGAAAAAAGTATCTAAACTTTTAGCAGCTGAAATCAAAAAAGTCCAAGACTTACAAAACTGGACCGAAGATAATTTCACCGAGATAAAGGATGTTGGCCCCAAAGTTGCAGAAAATGTAATTGCGTTTTTTTCCAAAGAAGAAAATATCGCCTTGCTCGATAAAATGGAATCTTTCGGAGTCAATATGTTGCAGACCGAAGATGATATTCCAAAAGCAATTGTGGCAGATGCCTTGCTTTCAGGTAAGACTATTTTGTTCACCGGAACGTTAACTCAAATGGGAAGAAAAGAAGCCCAACGTCGAGCGGAAGAGTTGGGTGCTAAAAATATTTCAGCCGTTAGTTCTAATTTAAATATCCTCGTGGCAGGTGAAAAAGCAGGGAGTAAATTAAAAAAAGCAACTGCTCTGGGAACTGTTGAAATTTTAACGGAACAAGACTTTATCGATTTAATTTCTTCGTAAAATAAAACTAATCATGCAGTACTCTCCCGAGTGCCGTACAAAACTGCCGGCCCTCAAATGAGTGCTGCCACAAATAAATAATATGAAAAATTTTAAAATAACCTTCGCGCTCTCATTCTTACTAATGCTCTTTTTTGCCAATTGTAAATCACAGCAAAAAACTGCCGAACAAGTCATTGAAAAAACCAACGAGTACGTAACGCTTAATTGCGAATTAGCTGATTGTAAAAAAGATGCACCCCTTTATTTATATCGTTTTGATGGATATAATTTTTCCATTTTCAAAACCGCGATGGCTGATTCTAACCTGCCGGCCGAACAGGCAGGCAATGTATTTACATTTAAAATCCCCGCTTCGGAAAATCAATTTTATTTCGTAGGTGCTGAGCAAGGAAAAACCAAACCGGTCATTTTAGGGACTGAAAAAAACTTGACGATGCAGGGAAGATGCAGCAACATTCGTAAATCTGAATTTGTAGATTCTGAACTCAACACAGACTACGAAATGGCAATCGGTAGATTTAGAAGCTTTCAAGCAAAGTCTAAAAATTTAAATCGTCAATTTGCTCAAGCGGCTCAAAGTCCTGAGGCTCAAACTGAAATTATTGCAAAATTAAAAGCGAATGATGATGCTCAAATAGAATTGTATAATCGCATGAAAGCGAAGCATCCTTATGTTGGGAAAATTTTAGCGACTAAAATGTATTTGAGTTTCCCGAATAATAAAGGCTCTTATGCAAATGAAGTAGAGTATTACGTCAATGAGTTTTTCACCCATTTAGATTTGAAAGACCCTGACATGGATCGAATGCCGGCACTCTTCGAAACGTTCAGAGATTACACGACAACCTTAGTTGCTATTAAGTTTGACCAAGCGAAAATGAAAATTACTTTGGATAATGTTTTAAGAAAAATGAATCCTGAAAGTCAGGCTTACCGATTTGCTTTGGGCGCAATCGTACAAACTTTAAAAAGCAAAAATCATCCTTCGTACATTGGCTATGGAAATTTATACTTAGAAAAATATGGCGCTGAAAATCAACCTTACATGGTCGAATTGAAAAAAAATATTGACGATGCAAAAAACTTTATCATAGGAGCAGTTGCGCCTGACTTTGAGCAAAACACGCCTGATGGCAAACCGATGAAATTGAGTGATCTTCGAGGGAAAGTGGTCTTAGTTGATTTTTGGGCGAGTTGGTGTGGCCCTTGTCGAAGAGAAAACCCGCATGTCGTGAAATTGTATGATAAATATAAAAGCAAAGGTTTCGAAGTACTCGGAGTTAGTTTAGATCGAAAAAAAGATAGTTGGGAAAAAGCGATTGATAAGGATAAATTAACTTGGAGTCATGTGAGTGATTTGAAAGGATGGAAGAATGAAGTGGCAAAGCAGTATTCTGTTACTTCAGTTCCACATACCATTTTGTTGGATCAAGAAGGAAGAATTTTGGCGAGGAATTTACGTGGAGGTGATTTGGATGCGAAGTTGAAGGAGTTGTTTGGGGAGTGATTCCCTTACTAATTAGTTATCGGATATCTTGAAGCTGAATGTCGTCAACTTAAGAGTTGCGATACCAGCGACTGGCTTTCCGCCAGCCTCTGGTTTTATAATAAACTGGGAGAAATCAGAGGCTGGCTTGAAGCCAGTCGCTGATACCAAAATTCTTAAGTTGACGACATTCATCTTGAAGATATCCGATAACTGAGCACCTAAAAATAAATATGATGAAACGCCTTTTTCCATTTTTAATTCTTTTACTTTTTTCAACTTGTGAAGAAAATACTTCGACTCAAGAAAAAAATAACAATACTCTTACAAAACCAGCTCAAGAGGTTTTACCTGAAAAAGAAAATCCAAAACTAATCGTTTTTGATTACGACACTACGAAGTGGATAGACCTGCATCACTTAGATTCTACCATCATCATCGACATGCGATATGCAACCACCGACAATTTTGTCAAAGAAAAAATGTATGATTGTAGTCGTTGTTTTCTCCGTCCAAAAGTTGCGCAAAAAATAGTTGAAGCACATTTGATGTTGCAAGAAGGAGGACTTGGTTTAAAAATGTTAGACTGTTTTCGTCCTCGTCCGATTCAACAAAAGTTGTGGGACAAATTTCAAAATCCACTTTATGTTACTGACCCTGCCAAAGGTTCGATGCACAATCGAGGTGCTGCGGTTGACTTAACTATTGTCGATGCTGATGGCCAACAATTGGACATGGGAACTGCTTTTGATTATTTTGGAAAAGAGGCGCATCATGCTTATACTAATTTATCAAAAGAAGTTTTGGCTAATCGAAAATTATTAAAGGAAACCATGCAAGCGGTGGAATTGCATCCGATCACGACGGAGTGGTGGCATTATTCTTATCGAGGAGAGAGTTATGAGTTATCGGATATGCTTTGGGATTGTGATTGATAAATTTCAATCGTAATTTTAAAATAAATATGAGTTCACTAATCAGTATTAGTTGAATTACAACAATAAGAAGTTGTTTATTTTAGATAGCAGAGCAAGTCACCAACTTTTAAAAAAGAAAATATGAAACGCCTAATATAATGTCTAGATCATATGTTTGAAATAAATCATCGTTAAAATCATCGTGTTTATAATAAACAGAATAGCCAATTTCCCCTATTAAATTAATTCTTTGATTTAATACATTTCTTACCCCTGTTGATAATCTAAGAGGAGTAATATCTAAAAATTGATTAGTTCTTTTTACTATCTTACTAGAGCTATTAGGCAAATCTTTCAATTCTATTTTTTCACTCAATATTAGAGAAGAACCTCCTTCCATAGATATGAAAAAATTTGTTTTGCCATGATTAAAAAAATCATACTTTACGCCCAATAGAAAATTTATTTGCCTAGATTTTTCAGTAATTAAAAAGTTACAATCTCGTTCATAATTATAACCGACAAAAGGGTTTATCGGCATAATAGTATTTTCTCTAAAAAATATTGGACAATCTTCTGATAGTCTTTTTTTACGATAAATAGAACTAAACGAAAAAATCCACTTTTTCAAATGAAGATTTGTTCTAAGTCCAAAATCTAAAACCATTCTTTCAGATTGCGTTATCAAGCCTAATTCACTTCTACTAGGCTCTAAGTTAATTACATGATAGGTTGGTTTAATTAAAAAATCTACTGATAAACTTTGTCCATAGCTTTTTCCTGACGCAAAGCCAAGAATTATAAATACGTATTTAAAAGTGTTTTTAATCATAAATTATTAATTAGTTTTTTTTTGAAATAATTAAATTACAATTTATTGTAATTCCACTATTAGTATTAAGATGTATTTATTTGATATAATTGCATTTTAACAATCTTTTTCTCAATAAACCCGCTCATTTTTAACTCTGTAAAACAAAAATCGTCATTTGCTAGTGCTGGTTCTCTGAACCTTATTTACCCTTAAGCGCATAAAAAGATGAAAAAATCCTCAGCATCCTAAAAGAAAATTAAAACCCATTTCCGTCAATTGACAGAAATGGGTTTTATGTTTGATTATTGACCTTGTGAAAGGAAATTAATTATCCTTCTCCTTTTTGATAATAATCTTCTTTTTGATTTTTTTAGCACCGTCAGTTCCTTCTTCTTCGAAGTGCATTTCTTGCCCTTCTTTCATTTCAATAATTTTTCCATCATCCGTTTTCCAAATCATTTTTTCTTCCATCGGGATATCTTTGGAGTCTGCCAAATTTGCTTGTACTTTGTTCACTTGACCATCTCTTCTGTACATCACTACGATAGAATCTCCTGGCTTGAAGTTTGACAATTTTTTAGTCAACTCTTCGTAAGTGGAGATTTGATGCTCATTAACTGATTGTAAAATGTCTCCTTTTTTCAAGCCAGCTTTTTCCGCAGGACTATCTTTTACTACATCTAATAATTCCATTCCTTCAGCAGATGGATCGATCATCACTCCGAAAAAAGCACCATTGCCTTTTCGAGTTTTCATGATTCGGATTTCTGTTTTTTTATCGCCATCCATCTCCACATCTATATCTTCTAAAAACTCAAACGTGTTTTCATCGTCACTTTCTGACTTCATGATGGTAATGTGTTGTCCATATTCTGTCGTGAATTCTTTTTTGGCTTCGTCACCATCAATTTTGATCACCGTTTTTTCATCGCCGTCCATAATAAATACATTATCTCCATCAACTGTCACTTCGATTTCTCGTTCTTCGCCAGTCTTTTTTTCATCCCCTCCTTTAGTTACTCTCACTTCCACATTGACATTCGTTTCCCCTAGTTCATCTTTTTCAAGATATTTGGCTACGTCAAAATCTTCCGCTTCTTTTCCTTCTTTGACAATTTTTTCTACCACTTCGTTTCCATCTTTATCAATAGTTTTTTTGATAATTACTACCTGTTTTTTTTCCTTTGTTTCTGCTTGCGCAAAAGAAATATTAGGAAAAATAAAACATCCCAAAAAAAGTAAAACCCATGTAATTTGTATTTTTGAAAGATCCATATTTAATTGATTTTATTAAAAATAATTTATGAAATTGGTTATTAGGTTATTACGAGAATTGCTGTTATTGGAAATAACTCAATAACTTACTCACTCAATAACCAATCAACTTTAACGTTTCATTAGCAGAACGTATTCTTTTTTCTAGCAATACTTTCCGTTTTTTTCCAAAACCGTTAAAGGTTAGTTAAACATTCCCAAAGCATCTTTTGATTATATAAATTTGTAAGAATCGGATAGAGATTTGTGCTTATTTTACCACCTTTTCTTTTGTAAATTTACAGATTACTATTCATTTTTTTGTTCTTAGACAAATTCTATTTTTAAGTCAAGCCAAAATTAAAAGTAACACTTCCGTTAGTCGTTTTTAATTTCAATTTTAGCTTGACATAGAATTTATCTGCGGACGATAATTTTTTTAAAAATTTCCAATACTAAATATCAATGAATAAAAAAGCGATTTGGGCGATTATTGGTCTTATGAGCGCAGCTATGATTGGAATTATATTGTTACAATTGTACTGGATCAATTTTAATATCAAACTCAATGAACAACAATTCGATAGAAATGTAAAAGATGCCATCACGCAAGTTGCGGAAAGGTTAGAAGTCTGGGAAGACAATGCAACTTATGATAATGCTTTAAACCTACGAACCAATACTCCTACTTCATACTCTTCGGCTAGTATTCGAAAATCATTTCGCTCAGGAGAAGTTTTGGGAGATATATCAATGGGTCAAAATTTTCGAAATGTACAATTAACCCCAACTTCGGTAAATCCACTTTCCATCAATAATGATTCTGGCTTTTCGCAATTTCAAGATAAAATGGAATATCAAAAAGTACAAAAGATGCTCAATTTGCATCCTTTAGAAGAGCGAATTAATTTGGAAGTTCTGCATGGATTACTGGAACAAGAATTAAGAAAGAAAAGAGGAATTGAAGCGGAATTTCAATATGGCGTTTTTTCTCATCAAAAAGGATCGTTCGTGATCAACAACGGCGCTTATGCGGTGATCAATGAAAATTTTAATTCTGCGGAAAGCATTGATAATGACTTATATAATTCAAGTTATAAAACCGAATTGTTCTCTAACTCCTATGCCTTGGAGTCACCAGGTTTACTGATGGTTCATTTTCCGAATCGAACGAGCGTAATTTGGAGTTCCTCATGGAAAACACTTTTGGCCTCGATTATTTTTACTGGTTTGATTTTGTTTTGTTTTTCCTATACCATTCTAGTCATTTTTGAACAAAAGAAAGTCTCAGAAATGAAAACGGATTTTATCAATAATATGACGCATGAATTTAAAACACCTATTGCGACAATTTCTTTAGCTGCGGACTCGATTACAAGTCCAATGATTTCTGGAAATGTTGATAAAGTGAAAAGATTTGCAGATATCATTCGCCAAGAAAATAAACGAATGAATAATCAAGTAGAAAAAGTTTTGCAAATGGCTTTGATTGATAAGCGCGAGTACAAACTCAAAATGTTGCAAATCAACTTACATGATATTATTAATCAAGCGGTGCAAAACTCCAACTTACAAGTGGAGAAAAAAGATGGGAGAGTAGATACTCAATTTGAAGCAACGAATCCATATGTGTATGGTGATTTGACTCACGTTTCTAATATTATCAATAATCTACTGGATAATGCTAATAAATATTCCCCTGAAAAACCTGAAATAACTGTTAGCACACGCAATGTAGCACAGGGAGTTGAAGTTATTATAGAGGACAAAGGAATTGGAATGAGTCGCGAAGCTTTGAAACATATTTTTGATAAGTTTTATCGAGTACATACAGGTAACCGACATGATGTCAAAGGGTTTGGATTAGGATTGAGCTATGTAAAAGCGTTGATGGATGCCCATCGAGGACAAATAGATGTCAAAAGTGATTTGGGAAAAGGAAGTACGTTCGTTCTTACTTTTCCATATAATAGTGAACGCCAAAGCATTGATACTGATGATTAATTTCTTTTAATAATTTCGCTTTGACTATTGAACACGAACTGATTTATCCTTAACTTTAACATATGTTAAGATAATTATTTAAAACAGAATGAAACGTCGATTTTTTGTCGGCATTAACTAAAACATCCTATTTTTTGGAATAAAAAATTTACTAATGACTGCAGCAAACAATCGAATATTACTAGTTGAAGATGATCGAAATTTCGGAGATGTATTGCGTTCTTATTTAGAGATGCATGACTATAATGTTACTTTAGCAACTGATGGAGAAGCGGGTTTGGAAAGTTATAATAAAGGCGAATACGACCTTGGTATCTTTGATGTGATGATGCCTAAAAAAGATGGTTTTACCTTGGCAAAAGAAATTAGAGAAAAAGATAAAGAAATGCCAATCATTTTTTTGACTGCTAAAACAATGAAAGATGATGTGCTTCAAGGTTTCAAAATTGGTGCAGATGATTATATCACTAAACCATTTAACTCTGAAGAATTATTATATCGAATCCAAGCAATCTTAAAAAGAAGTCAAGCGAAGGAAGATCCTAGGGAAGAGATTAAAGAGTTTGAAATAGGAAATTATCATTTCAATTTTCCATTAAGAATTTTGACTTTTAGCAATGGCGCAGGGGAGGATAGTAAAAATAAATTATCTCCGAAAGAAGCTCAATTACTTCGAATGTTCTGTATGTATAAAAATGATATTTTGCCACGGTCTGAAGCATTGACTAAAATATGGTCTGAAGATAATTATTTTACTGCTCGAAGTATGGACGTGTTTGTAACTAAGTTAAGAAAATATTTAGCAGCTGATCCTAATATTGAAATTGTCAATATTCATGGAAATGGATTTCAACTTTTAGTTAGAAATAGTGAAGAAGCTTCCTAAGCAAAAATAAATAAGAAGGTATAATCCTTTCGAGAGGACAAAAATCTGAATTTGATTTTTGTCCTTTTGTTTTTTACTTTTGGAAATAGACCGCTTCGCTGTCAGAGGTCAGATCATCGCCTTTGGCGACTGTCAGAGGTCAGACTGACGATTAGAGTTTTGACTAACGGCTGATTTAATATTAAACCTCTGACAGCGAAGCGATCTAATTTCATAACAAACTAATTACATTTTATTTTGAAGAATCAAGTAAAGCGAATTTTGGGAGTCGATCCAGGAACTAATTACTTAGGGTATGCGGTAATTGAGACTAAGAAAAATAAAATTAGTTTGTTGACTATTGGGGTAGTATCGATGAAGCACCTTGGGTCTCACCAATTAAAGTTGAAAAAAATTTTTGAACGATTACAAGAGATTATTCGAGGATACAACCCTGATCACATGGCTGTGGAAGCTCCCTTTTATGGGAAAAATGTACAATCCATGTTGAAGTTAGGAAGGGCACAGGGCGTTGCCATTGCCGCTGCAATTACGATGGATGTGGAAATGACGGAGTATGCTCCAAAGAAAATCAAGCAATCTGTAACTGGAAATGGAAATGCCTCAAAAGAGCAAGTTGCTGCAATGCTTGTCAATATATTAGATCAAAAATTAGATACAGAATATTTAGATTCGACTGATGCTTTAGCGGCAGCTATCTGTCATCATTACCAATCAAGCAGTATTTTGGGTGGAGGAAAAAAACATAGCGGCTGGGCTAGTTTTATTAAAGACAATCCCAATCGGATTAAATAATTTGATCTAGCCTAGAATAAAAAAAGCAGAACTTAATAGTTCTGCTTTTTTTATTTATTCAAAATTCTCTCTAATTCTTTCGGCAATTTTAGCTAATTCGTCCTGTGAGTATTTTGGTTTTTTCTTTGGAAAAAAATGCTTCACAATTGGAATCAAATGAACATGAGCATGAGGCACTTCTAAACCTTCGACTAATATTCCTACTCGTTTACATGGAACTGCTTTTTCGACAGCATGTGCTACTTTTTTTGAAAAAGCCATTAGGCCTTCGTAAGTTTTACTATCCAAATCAAAAATATAATCTACTTCCTTTTTAGGAATTACTAAGGTGTGTCCCTCTTCCCATGGATTAATATCTAAAAAGGCAAAGTAGTTTTCTGACTCTGCAATTTTATGACATGGAATTTCACCGTTAATTATTTTAGTAAAAATACTTGCCATAGCTAAAATGAGATTTCTAAAATTTCAAATTTGATAATTCCTCCTGGGGTTTGTATTTCAGCTATTTCTCCAACAGCTTTCCCCAAAAGACCTAAACCAATAGGAGAGCTGACGGATATTTTTTTGAGTTTCAGATCTGCCTCAGATTGAGAAACTAGCTGGTAAGTAATTTCTTTATTGACTTGCAAGTTTTTCATTCTAACTTTTGAAAGTACAACTACTTTTGAATTATCCAATTGACTAGCATCTAATACTCGAGCGTTAGACATCTCTTTTTCTAAGTTGTTTATTTTCAACTCAAGGAGACCTTGTGCATCTTTTGCAGCATCATATTCTGCATTCTCAGAAAGATCACCTTTCTCCCTTGCCTCAGCAATTGCAGCTGCAGCGTTTTGTCTTCCAACTGATTTAAGCTCTTCTAATTCTGCTTGTAGTCTATCGTATCCTTCCTGAGTTAGGTAATTATATTTCATAATAAATTTTTAAATTAATTAAACGCTTCGCGAGATTTAGGTGAGAAAAGAACAACATGAGTTTGTTTAAATGAGTTCATTCCCGCGCTTGATAAATAAAAAACAAGAACGTTTCTATCTGGTAGATAGAAACGTTCTTGTGATGAACTTTGCTTAAATATAGTAAAAATCAAGCAAATAAAAAAAATATTTGAAGGATCCTATTTTCTAGAATCCTAATCTTACTGCTATGTTGTGCGTTCCACCCCATGGATTTGAAGTTCTGAATGCATAATCAATACCAAAAGTAGTATTTGAATTCTTACTAACTGGTACCTGAATTGATAATCCTCCAGCGATGCCAGTATAAACATTTCTTTCATCAGGTGCATCACTTTGACCTAAGTCATATTTGTATCCACCTCTCAACATGAATTTATCATTGAAAGCATATTCAATACCTGCTCCAAGTTGATCTCTTGAAAATGAATTAGAGGTAAAATTAGATACTGCTGTAATTCTATTCTTATCTCCTAAAATAAAATCATAAGATACTCCAATATTCAGAACTGAAGGCAACTCAAAAGCTGCTGGTCTTTGCTCATAAGATAATTGGTAAGTTGAATTAGGTACACTCAATTGTTGAGATAAACCTTGTCCTCCAAAACTCATCGGAGAGCCAACGTTTCTTAATGATAACCCTAATTTAAAATTATCTTGAGGTCCAGAAACATACTGCACACCTGCATCGAGTGCAAAACCAAATGCATTTAAGTCTGCTGTACTTTCAGAAATTGCTCGGAACAAAATTCCTACAGAAATTTTATTTTCAAAAATATGTCCGTAGCCAAGTCCTAAATTGAAAAAGTTAGGAGAAAACGTACCACCTGTTCCTTCTGGAGAATTTTCAGTTGTGATTGGAATATCTCCAAAATCAAGCGCCATCAGACTTAATCCAAATGTTCCATTTTTTCCAACTTTTTGAGCTAGTCCAAATGCATTCATTTTAATATCAGTCCCTTCCAAATATCTAGCATGGCTAATAAGAACTTCTGTTCCTTTTACTCTCGAAAGACCTGCAACATTTAACCGCATTGCTTCTACTCCACTTACAAACGATGTACTCATAGTATGAAGTCCTGCTGAGCGTGCCCATGGATTCATTAAAAGTTCGTAAGCACCTGCTTCTCCTTGTCGATCAGGATTTCCTGCAAAAGCTGTTTGGCACATGGTAATTGACAAAACAGCTATAAATAGGATGTAAATAATTTTATTCATAATTAAATTATAGTCTAATTTTTTTGAAATAAAAACAAGGAAAATTGGTTCGCTAAAACCAACCTTCCTTGTAATTTAATTTTATAATCCTGATGGATCGAATTTTCTAGCTACACCAAACCACTTAATCACTCGTTCACCCAATCCGTCGGCATCTATATGGATTAGATACACTCCACTTGCTACAGGAATACCTTTGTTATTTTTCAGATCCCATTCTAGTGCCGGAGATACCTGAGTAGTATTAATTCCTGAACTTGGTCTATCCAATGTAACATTAACTCCTAATTCATCTCTCTCGTATTGTCTAATAAATTTCCCATCTAATGAATAAATCGTAACTGTACTCTTCGCAGGAAGGTTAGTTATTTTTACGGTATTAGCGAATTGAGAAATTTCATAAGCAGAGTATCCATAGTATGGATTAGGAACTACATTAATGTTATCTAATGCAGTTTCAGCAATTGATCCTGCTACTACATCGGTAGCAGCTTGTCCTTCCAATTTGAATCTATAAGTTGGATAACCTTGGAAGTCATTAGTTCCTACTTCCACTTGATAAGGATTATCTACTCTCAGTTGTATTCTTAAATCGGTAGGAATTAATCCATCACCAATAGAGTTTAAACTAGATCCTTCATTTAAGACAGGCATAGTAGTCCAACTAATTTCTGCTAATGCTTTACGTACATCATTGACACCACCTTCTAATCTAGTTTTCAATTCAGCACACTCATCATACTTTTGTTTAGTTACATAAATAAAGTGCTGACCTCCCATAATAATATTATATGGGAATGGTGCTCCATTAAATGCTATTTCACTAGTAGGATTCCAGATCATATCTCTACCATTAGCTTCGTAGTTCTCTGCAGCAAATCCTTCTGGGTAATATGTTGAATTTTCTCCAAAGAAAATATTCAAACGCTCACCTGTTTCTTGGTCAATTGCATATCCAGGGAAATACCCCATACCTGTAGTTGAAGGATCAGAATCATCTTCGACACCTTCTTTATTTACTGATTGACCTTGTCGTAATTCAATATTTCTTGCATTACCTTCCGTTTCGAGTTCAAGTCCTCCATTTGCTATTGGATTATAATATTCAGGTGCTGCAGTTTCTACTACGATACATCTACTCCAAAGATCTTTATTACTAGTGAATACAATATCAACATTGTTTAAAGTTTCAAGTTTATTTTGACCTCTAACAACACCTGAAATAGCAGGCTGTCTTAACGCTGGAGTAAACCAATATTGACCAACAGTTTGATCTGGATCTGCAAAGACATTTAATATATAAGGAGTAAATGCTCCAAATGAACTAAATGCTTGATCTGGATCTAAAAGAGTTGCATTAGGATCTACTTCATTTCCTTCCTCTGTTTGTATATAGTTGAAAGGCGTAGGTCCATCAGCTATATAAGAAAACCAATTATCACTTGCAGCATAGATTTCTTCATATCCAATTGTACCGTTTGACTCATCTGCTTTATCTCCCACATCATCAGTCTGGCCAACTTTGATTGAAATTCCATATTCTTTCAAAATCTGTTCATTCAATCTTTCAATTGTTTGTTCAGAATAAATTGGAGCAGTAGGATCTGAAAGGTTAGTCAATTGCCAATACATTTCAGAATCAAGATCATCATTTCCATCATTATTTCCATTAAGATCAGTAAACGTTAATTGGAATTCACCATCTACTACTTCTAGTGGGTTAATAATTTTAACATTGATTGGAGATCTTCCTGGTTGATATACCAATTCACCAGTAGATGATCCTGCAAGAATTTCCGCTTCTGTTTCAGGAGAAATGGCTACATTATTTTCACCAACTCCAACACCATCAATTCTAGTAACGATTGGTCCGTCTCCATAACCAGAATTTAAGTTTTTATAAACGATTGGTCGCGGAATAACGGTGTATGATGTTGCATTACCATCCCCAATATTTCTACGTCCTTCGAGGTATGGTCTTCTTTGTCCCACTACTAATCCTGGATCAAATTGCTCGTAATTATTATAAGCATAAGCAACTACCGTAAAGTAATATTTCTTATGGTTAATCAATTTATTATTTCCATCAGCAAATTGATCTGTGGTTATACTAAATGTATGAGAAATACCATTTTCTAAAACACCTTCATTTTCTAATGTAGGAATCCAAATTGGTTTGGTTGGATCACTTGGATTAAATTCTGAAGACCAGTTATATATTCTTGATATTCCATTTTTGATATCTACAGAAGTTACCAATCGTGCTTTATCAGGATTCGTATTAAACTCTGCAGGACTTACATTTGGCTCAGTTAATTGGTAAATTCTATATCCTTCAAATTTGTAAGATCTAACTTCCTCTGGTAGTAGAGTCGGAGCTTGTAAATCAATCTCAGAATAACCCTCTCCAGAATTATTAGTAGATAATTCATCGCCATTAGTTAAGATCATAACAATCTCTTTATTTAATTCAACGAAATCTACATCTGGTGCATCTGGCCCATCCGTGATATCAAAACAGTTATCAAATAAAGCCTGCGCAATATCATCTGCTGATAATAATGGTGAAATATTTGGACATGAGTGAGCTACGTCTGGTACCCAAACAACTCCAACAATCAACTCATTAACAGCTTGAGAAATCAAGGTAAATGGTCCTGATGCTTGAAGTGTTCTTCTATCTCCAAAAGGCAAATTCTCTGTACACATTGACCATCCTGCTGGATCATCCGGAGCATCTGGGAAAGCATATTTCACAATCTCTCCACCTGAGTTAAATCCATCTCCTCCAAAAGTTAATGGAGCACCATTAGGCCACGAACCTGAAATCAAGTTATAAAATTCTGCTGGTAAAGAAGGGTCAGTAGTTCCTGGAGAAGGATTACCTACACCTGCATTATTATAATATGTGAAAGATGACATTCCTAAAGGAACTAGTACATCTGCAGGTTCTCCATTTTCTGGATTTCTTAAAATTGAATCCACACCATACACTTTAGGTGCATTAGGTCCTCTAAAGTAATCAATTCCTAATAATGGAATCTTATCACAATAAGTAGCAACACCTCCAGGACATTGACATCCAGTTTGTCCATCTAATGCATCTTCATTATATACATATGCTAAACTTCTTGTTGTATCACTTCCAATATAATCATCTGTATAACATCCTAAATCTGGATCTACCCAAACAGCAAAGAAGCAACTGTCAATCGGATCTTGTGCACGATTAATCAATTTATATCTTTGGAAAGTCATATCATTGATCTCATCATTAGTTCTCCATGCAAATGACTGAACTTGAACTTCCATTCTAATTGCATCTCCACCTGAAGCTGTGTGGTTTCCACCAGCATCATTATAAATCCAAAAATACATTTCATCTGCATACTGTGCTTGCTTGATCGATTCAACTTCACAGTTAGTAATGTCAATTCTTGGAAAATCTCCTAAGTGTGGTTCATATACATCAATCTCGTTTGGAATATTATCCGTTGGATCATCATTATCAAAAAAGAACCCAAACCCTTGAGAACTTGTAGACTCATCTGGTAAATCAAACCCATGCACATCAAAGAAAAAATCATTTCCTCTGGCAGGCCATCCTAAAACATCAGCAGGAATTTCTCCTGGCTCAAGTTCAGTTCTTCCTTCCGCTTTTGCGATTTCCCAATTTTTGATATGAAGCGCAATATTCTCACCTAACACTTTAAAGTGTTTATTCCAATTAGCACAAGTATCAAATCCAACTGTACCTACATCTGTAAGTGGTCCAGGGAAAAAATCATTACTTGTTCCACTTCGGTAATCTACCGCCGCCATTTTCAAAACTGGATTATCCGGCAAACCGGTAAACCCACCAATCCAAACGGCTCCAGCAAAAATAGAAGATACCTCTGGCAAACCTGGTTCTACTTTTGGAACTACATATTGTCCATCATTCAAATCCCACCAGATATCTCCACCATTTAATAACATAGCTCTTACATTATTAATGGATTGAATAACTTTGGATGTACCTTGGGCACAGTCCATTCTTAATGTCGCTGTGGTATTAGAAGTATTAGCATTTTTCCCATGCACATTTGGATTGATGTGCGCATAAGAAAAGGACCATATTCCTAACAACAGAGCCACAGAAAGTAAATATTTTAAATTACGCATGACTATATTTTTTTACGTTTATAATTCTTTGTTAATTATTGAGATAAGTTCTGTAGTCGATTAATTTTATTTAATCAACTACAGAACTGTTTTATCTTTTTATTAAAAGTTTATATTTGCTCCTATGTAGATTCTTCTTGGCAATGTAAAGAATCCAGGATTCAACATTCTCCAAGTGTAAGAAGGTAAATAGAATTGTTCTAATCCATCAGCAACTACACCTTGCAATACAGATTCTCCAATTGGAGAAGTAAGGAATCCATCATCAGTAGGAGATCCAGATGCAGAGTAAACACCTAATAAGTTTCTTCTATCTAATAAGTTTTGAACTCTTACGTATACATTTAAGTCAATAGGATTTTTACCCGCTTCTTGTGGAGAATAAAGTCTAACCGTTTTATCAACTCTAATATTAACGGTGAAGTTCCAAGGTAATCTTGCCCCATTTAATGATCCAACTGTACCGTCACCACCGAATGATGAAGGAACTAATTTGGCAGTATATGGTCTTCCTGATACAGCAATTACTTGAAGGTTCGCTCCAGCATTTGCTAAGATATCTTTTCCAAAAAGAACCGGTCCATTGTAATTTCTTCCAGAGTCATATCTGTAATCCATTGCAATATTAAATCGATGTCTTTCATCAAATGATAATGGGAAAAGGTTTCTAATATTTCCTCTACTTCCTAAGTTTCTTGAGGACTCAGAATCAGATCCAGTTCCATCTGCAAATTGAAGCGTATAAGCTGCTAACAAAGTAACATTCTTAGTTCTTCTCAAATCATACTGAAAAGTAAAACCTTTTACCGTTCCAAAATCAAGGTTATCAAAACCTGTGTATGATGTAATATTCAAATCAGAAGGTAAAAACAAGAAATCTCTAATCTGAATCATATCTCTCATCTCTTTGTAATAAGCAGATACTTTTAATGCAGAAGAATTCGTCAATTTTTGTTGGAAACCAACTTCATAATCAATTGTTCTTTCTGGTCTCAAGTTTGGATTTGATTCTGGAGTTCTTCCAGCATCTCCAAAGTAGAAATAATTCAAAGCTGTTGCGATATTATTTCCTGGAGGTCGTTGTACCAAGATATCGTAGTGAGCAAAGAAGTTTGCTACATCTGAGATAGGGAATGAAAATGCCAAACGAGGCATTACATTAATCTGCGGTTCATAATCTTCAAATCCATCATTTGGATCATATGTATTTTCTTTAATCCAGTTACCATTCGCAAGAGGGTTACTATATTGAACGTATCTTGGAGCTGTTCCGAAAATAACGTTACCTCCATTAGATGCACTTCCATCAGCAAAAAACCACTCATCCCCATTTCGGAAAGCTTTAACTGTATTATCGTCTGGTCCACTTACATATACTTTATAATCATCCCCAACATTAAGAGGTCTAACTTGGTTAGAATTAGCATCTTCAGAGAAGAATTGCTCTGCATCTTTAATATCGTATAATGAAAGTGGATCTTTTAATACTTTCGTATTTGCATCATATCTATCTACACGTAAACCTAATCTAAAGATGATATCTTTATAGGTAAATTTATCTTGAATATATGCTGCAGTATAGTTTGGTCGGAAAGGAGCTACCGGAAAATCTCGGATGGTATTTCCAAATCTTGTAACTCTTGTTGAGCTGAAAAAATCGTCAAATGTTACATCTGAACCAATTCTTGCACCCGTATGATCATATCCATAAAATGAAGCTAATCCTAAGTCGGTTAACTCAATCGGAGCAAACATATCAATCGAAAGTTGATCCGGAGTAAGTTCATCTACATTTACAAATGTATTTAAATCATCTCCTGTGATCTCTCTGATTGATCGATAGAATAAAGATGCCTCATCATTTTGAATTAATGTCTGATAAATATCTACCTCTACTGGTCCAAATGGAGTATTTTCCGTTTGAGTTCCAACAATAATATTCGTATCAACACCAATAATGTGTCGGTTATCATTAAAGTCCGCAAGTTCCCAAAGTCTTCTAGGAGATACTGAATAAGCTCTCTCCTCTCGTTGTTCATACAATAACCCAATCTCGATAGAGTGACGACCTTTGTCTGTTCCTCCAGGGTGTAAGTCAAATGAACTAGATACGTTTGCAGTAATCAAAGTTCCTTGACTTTTTTGGTATTGATTGAATACGGTTCCTACATTTGTATGAAATTCAAAAATAGAATTTGAGTTACTAAATGTTTGACCATTTTGTGCAAACAAATCATCTTCTGTTTGGAAATCTGTAACTCCATTATTATAAGCTGCTAACACAGGATTGATATCTCGATTCAGAGTATATCCAATTGTATTTTCACTAAATCCTCCATGTGTTAGAGTTAATCCTGTTCCATCAAAAGCGAAATCTATGGTAGGTACATATTCTTTTTCTACAGTACCAATATATCCATAGTCGAATAATCGGTCTTCATGTCTTGAATCTTGTCTCAAGAAATCGTTATACTCATATCCTGCTTGAATAATGTATTCAAAATTGGATACGATTGAACTTTTAGATGCATTAGCATTAGAACCTCCAAGCCTGTGTCTAAATCTCAAATTTCCTCTATATCTATTATAACTATCGTTTGGATTATTCTGAGTATTAAATGTTGTCCACCCACCTGGAGTGAAGTAATCTTTCCCCGTAAAGTATGTTCCTGTAAATGATACATCAATGGCATCGCTTAATCTTGCATCCAACTTAAGTGTTCCATTAAATTGTTGTAAAGATTCGTTTGGTCGAGTTTTTAATAACTCTACTTCATCGGCAACCACTCGTTGTCCGGTTGGAGTTCCAAAACCATCTAAGATTGGATTAGCTTGTAATCTTGCCAAAACTTCAGGCTTTACAGTATATACACCCGTAGCAGTTGGACTATTATCTTCTCGGTGAGTATAACGTCCTGAAAAACGGAATCCTATAATAGAGGTTTTATTTCCATCTTCATTTGTTTTCCTTAAAATAGGTCCACTCAAGCTCACTCCAACTAAGCTGTGACCGAATGCATCTAAATATTGAGAAGTTTCTGAATCCACTCCTCCTGAAAATTTGGCAGAAGGCCCTTTGGTTGTAATGGAGATAATACCTCCTGTTACATCTCCATATTTTGCTCCGATACCTCCTGTGATCACTTGCATTTGCTCGATCTCAGATTCTGGAAGTAAGTTTCCTCTTACCCGAATACCATCAATATAGTAATCCGTTGCATTTGAACGGGATCCCTTGATCGTAACCGCTCCTCCTTCATCAGAAGAACTCGCTCCTGCTGTAGCCGCTGCCACGGCATTAATATTACGCGTAGGTAAATTTCGGATTTGCTCACTTGTTACAGTTGTACCCGTTGATGTTTCATCTTGTTTGATCAGAGGGACTTTATATCCCGTCACTACGACCTCGTCGATTACGTTTCCTGCTCCTACTGAAAGTTGAACATCTACTCTAGTAGCTTGTCCAGCATTTGCAACTACACCTGTAATTTGCTGCGTAGGATATCCTGTATAAGATACCTCTATGTCGTAAGTTCCAGGATCGACTCTGATACTATAATTTCCATCGATATCCGTAGTTTCCCCTTGAATGAAAACTCCATTTTTCGATATAATTATGTTAGCGGCAATCATATCTTCGCCAGTATCTTTATCAGATATCTTTCCAGTAATACTGGTTTGTGCGAAGGTGAATGAGGCTACAAATAGTAATGAAAGTGTAAGTAAAAAATTTCGTACCATAAGTAATTCTTTTTAAAATGTTATTGGCGAAAAAATTGGCTTTTCGTGATTAATGGAAAAATAGAACTATCCATTTCTACATTAGCCCACAATGTTAATAAATTACGTCTCATTTCTGAAAAAAATAGAAATCCCTTGTCAAGGGAATGACATAAAGATTCTATTAAAAGTCAGCTTTCTACTTGAAAGCGGTGCAGTAGTTTCAAATATATTCTTTCCAAAATATATTTTTTTTCTATTTCACTTAAAGTATGGTTTTCTTTTTCTATGTTTTTATTTTAATTGAAAAGCTCCTGTTTTAAAGCTTTTTCCCTCTTTTAATGTAATCTATTATCTTTTCTCTTATTCTCCTTACCAGACTTGTTTTATAAGTCAGGTTTCAATTTTCATTTTTTAGGTTCTAGCCTTGAGGATACTTAGAAGTTTCCTTGTTGATAAAGATCTTTCTTGTCAGCTGAGATCAAATAGATTTATGCTTGAAGTCCCTCCGTTATTTTTCTTAAAAGCACATCTGCTAATCTTTGCAAAGATTCTTTTGTCCAACCTGCTACGTGCGGAGTCAAAATTACATTTTCAAAATCATACAACTCATCATACATCCCGTGTTCCTCTTGAGAAAAAGTAGCTGTTTTTTCATTTTCAAAAACATCTAAACATGCTCCTCCTATCTTTCCAGATTTTAACCCAACGATTAAATCCCTCGTTTTGGCCACATGCCCTCGCGAGGTATTAATGAGTATGACTCCGTCTTTACATTTTTTTAAAAAATCAGAATTTACCAAATGCTTGGTCTCAGGTGTGAAGGGTAAATGCAAACTAATGATATCTGCATTGGCTAGAATGTCCTCCAAAGTTGTTTCTCGTACCTGTTCAAATTTATTGGTATAGTTCGTCTTGTATTTATCGTATGCTAAAATCTCTACACCCATTCCGCTCAGTTTTTTGGCAAATTGGCTCCCGGTGTGCCCAAAACCAATAATTCCAACTGTGCGTCCCGTGATTTCAAAGCCTCGATTTTCTTCTCTTTGCCAGTTTTTTTGTCTGACTTGTCGATCTGCTCGAAGAAAATTATTAGCCAATGCAAGCAACATTCCTAGAGCGTGTTCCGCTACTGCATTACAATTTCCCTCAGGTGCTCCGTGAACCGCTACTCCTTTTTGAGCAGCATATTCCAAATCAATAATCTCCATTCCAGAACCTAATCTACCAATAAATTTAAGCTTTTTGCCTGCATCCAACATCTCCTTATCCATTAAGACTTTGCTATTAATGATAATTCCTTCGTAATCTACCACCATTTCTCGTACTCGTTCCAACCCAATTTTAGGATGATAATCGCATTGAAATCCCAATGCTTTTAAGCCTTCCAATAAATGTGGATGAACGCCATCCGTAACTAGTACCTTTCTCATTAAGTTTTTGCTCGGTAAAATTATTGCGCCCAAAGGTAACAAGAATATTATATTTCAAAAAATGATTTTTTCGTAGCTGCTGACTTTAGTCGTCGGCCAAAAAAGAACATAGCGATTTTTTTTTAAAAAAGAAAAAAGTAATTCTGAAACTCAATGCTCACTCAATTCAAAAACTTAGTAATCAGCATTTTACATATTTAATTTTAAATATAAATCTAAAACAAGTCAAGCTAGTTGATTTGTTAATCTAATAACCATCCGAGTTGATTTTTTCCGTTCGCCTTTAGAGAAATGTATCTCTTGCTTGTTTTTGCAAGAAATCGCTGCGCTCTTTTTTGGCCGACGACTAAAGTCAGCAGCTACTCTTTAATTTTCATCAAAGTAAAATTATCTTTGCGCTTCATTTAACCTTGAATTATTATCATGAAAAAAATACCATACTTTCTGCTTTTGGGAATCATCATATTTTTGATGTCTTGTCAGACTGAATCACTCCCAAAAGAGAAATCTGACAAATCGAAACCTACGACTTTTGCCAACTTTTATGTTCGATTTTTACAAAGTGAAAATCAAACGGAAGCAAATGCTACTTTCCAAAATGGAATGACTCAGCCAAAAGCGGAACCTCTCAAAATTGAAAAAGGTGTTTTTTTTCATAATGGAAATATGGTGGAACGAAATATTCCAAATCTTGGAACTCGCTACCAAGCATATTATGATGGGCCATTTTCTGAAACTTATAGATTTCAATTTCAAGATCCGCTCAAAGGAAAAACCGATCATCTTGTTGAGATAAATCCAATCGTAGATTTTTCATTTGAAGGAGAAGTGAGTAAATCAAAAGGAGCAACGTTGACTTGGGAAGGACTTCCTCTCAATGAAAATGAAGCACTTGTATTTTTAATTAACGATGCTAAAAATCAATCAAGGAGTTTTGAATTAAAAGGAAGAACAAATGCATCCAAAATAAAATTGGCAAATAAACATTTAAGTCAGCTAGCATTGGGAAATGCAAAAATTTATTTAGTTCGAAAACAATCTAAAGCGGAGCAAAAACCAAATTTAGTAATTCTAGCAGAAACCGAATTTTACACTAAAGAAAAAGACATCTTAATTGCTCCGTAAATATCTTGTTATAAATTTATTCGAAAACTCATTTTATTAAATTTTTCTTTTGAAAAAAAACAATCGCAAAAACTATTTTAATTTTTTAATAAAAGTCGCTGTCGTCTTTTTATTAAGTTATGTGATTTATCAACAAGTTTTTGCGAAAGAAAATGCTGATGAAATTTGGGAAAACTTTCTCCTAAATCTTACCGATGATAATATTCCTTGGCTCATCATTACTATCTTTTTAATTCCTATCAATTGGGCATTCGAAACTTTAAAATGGCAAGTGCTCATCAAAGATTTTGAAAAATTATCTTTTTGGAAGTCCTACCAAGGAGTTTTAACAGGCATCACTTTTTCCCTTTTTACCCCCAATCGAATTGGAGAATATGGAGGTCGGATTTTACTCGTCAAACCTGAAAATAATTGGAAGGCAGTCATCGGATCCTTAGTTGGATGTTTTAGCCAATTATTAGTTTTGTTGAGTTGTGGAATCCTTGGTTTACTTTTATTTATTTATCTGTTTTTGGAAATTGATCAATGGATTTGGTTGAGTATTTTTTTTGTCGGAGTGTTATTTACAAGTTTAATGTTGTTTTGTTTTTACAATATTGATTTGGTCATTCCAATAGTCAAACGAATTCCATACGCACATAAATTAAAACGATTTGTCAAGCATGTAAATGTTTTGAGAAATTACTCTTCCTTCATTTTATCTTCCGCATTGCTGTATTCCTTTTTGAGATATTTAACTTATACTTTTCAGTATTTTTTTATGTTACAATTCTTCGGAATCAACGTCTCAATCATTAAAGGATTTGCTGGAATCGCAACTATCTATTTATTGCAGACAAGTATTCCTCTTCCTCCGATCTGGGATTTATTCGCAAGAGGGCAAATTGCACTCGAAATTTGGGGCTTTTCTAGCGAAAACGAAATCGGAATTTTAGCGAGTACTTTTACGCTTTGGGTACTAAATTTAATCATTCCAGCGTTAATTGGTACGATCTTTATCATCCGAATTAATGTACTTCAATCTTTAGGATATGAAAAAATCAATGATAAAAAAAACAATATATAGCTTCTTCATTTTCAGCATGATGGCATTCACGATTCCTCCAATTGAGACAGATACTACTTCCAATAGTTTATCTCTAATTGAAACTGAAAAAGAAGTTGTGGAACCATGTTTCATGGAAAACAAGACCTTTCAAGGAGGCGAAGAAATCACTTACAAATTATATTATAATTGGGGAGTAATGTGGTTAGCAGCCGGTGAAGTTACTTTCAAAGTAAATGACATGGGCGGTCAATATCATGTAGCTGTGGCAGGTCGAACGTACAAATCTTACGAGTGGTTTTTCAAAGTGAGAGACTACTATGATACTTATATTGACAAAAATTCTTTGTTGCCAAAAACTTCTATTAGAGATGTAAGTGAAGGGAAATATAAACTCTACGATAAGGTTACTTTTGACCAAGAAAATAAAAAAGCAAGTAGCTTAAGAGGTAATACTAAAGATGATGCAACTAAGAAAGAATACCATCTGGGGGAGTGCATGCATGACATGCTTTCGGTCATTTATTATTCTCGAAATATTGATTTTGAAAGATACAATGAAGGGGAAGAATTTCCTGTGAAAATTTTTATGGACAAAGAAGTCTGGCCACTCAATGTAAAATACAAAGGCAAAGAAAGTCGGAAAAAGGTAAAAGGAAGTGGCCGATTTGACACGATTAAATTTAGCCCACAAGTTGTCTCAGGAAGAGTATTTAAAGAAGGAGAAGAAATGATGGTTTATGTTTCTGATGACAAGAATAGAATTCCACTTTTGATTGAATCGCCAGTTAGTGTTGGTTCAGTAAAAGCAGTTCTAAAAGATTACAAAGGACTTAAATATGAGATGACTGCGAAGAATTAATAGATCATTCATGAGTCGTAATTTGTGATTCGTCGAAAAGAAATAAAAGCTGCAAGGGACAATATGATTCTTGCAGCTTTTTGTTTTATTTTACAAAAAATAAAAACCATGGCTAATAAATTAGTAAATGTAATTGTATTGTTAGGGATTTTCCTTTTCGGAGTTTGGGTCGCTCGATTGTATTATCAAGAACCTGAAATAACCACAAATACTGATGCAACCGTTTTGCTTAAAAATATAAAAGACGTTTGTAAATTAGTAACCGTCGAAGCTGAGTTACAAGAAATTTATGATGAAAAAAGTAATCGAAATTTCACGGTTTATTTACCACTTCCGACCAATTTTACATTTTCCAAAAAGGCTAGTATTGAAGTATTTGGAAAAGTTTTGGTGGGCTATGATTTAGAGAAAGTTACGATTGATATCGACTCTGTAAATAAAATTTTATACATCAGAAACCTACCAAGTCCTGAAATTATTTCAATTGAACATGATGTCAAGTATCGAAGTTTGGATGAGAGTTTTTTCAATGAATTTACACCACAAGATTTCACTCAAATGAATAAAACGGCCAAAGCCATTTTGAAACAAAAAGCGATTGAAGAAAAATTATTTGAACGAGCAGAAGAGCAAGGTTCTGAAGTTTTAAACGTGATCCAATTTATGGCAAGTGGTTTTGGTTGGGAAACAATAGTACAACCCCTGTCCCCTGAAGGGGCACGTTCTATTGACGATTAATGAAACTTCAAAAATTTTCAATTTCATTTGAAAAATATATCTTTGCTCTTAATTATTTATTACAAATTTTATTCAAATAGTTCCCCTTTAGGGGACAGGGGTTGTATATGAACCATTTGACTTTTGAAGAATTACAAAAGTGGAAATCCGCCAATAAACCTTTCCAACTCATTGATGTTCGTGAACCTGACGAGCATAATGCCTACAATATTGGTGGTCAATTAATCCCTCTTCAATCCATTATAAAACAGAGCGATTTATTAGATTTTTCCCAACCTATTGTCTTTTATTGCAAGCGAGGTATTCGAAGTCAAATAGCCATTCAACGATTAAGTATCCGTTTTCCAGAAGCTCAATTTTATAATCTTTCTCAAGGGATTATGCATCTTTTTTAGGTTTAACCTTTCCTTTTTAAAGTAGTTAACTTTCCAATAACTAGAATAGGCAACCTATTTTAACAGATTTCTCTATTAAAAAATCTATTTTTAGTCCGCGAAATCAACTTTAACAAACTTAAAAATTGAAAATGAATACAAAAGATTTAGATAATCAACAACAGTTGTGGGGACACCCCGTGGGACTTTACGTATTGTTTTTTACAGAAATGTGGGAACGATTTTCATACTACGGAATGCGGGCACTTTTAGTTTTATATATGACTGCAACTGCGGCTCATGAAAATGGAATAGGTTTGGCCTGGACAGAAAAAGAAGCTATTGCTTTATATGGATGGTACACCATGTTAGTTTATGTGGCATCCATTCCAGGTGGAATTATTGCAGATAAATTAATTGGGCAAAAGAAAGCTGTCCTCTACGGAGCAATCATTCTCTGTATGGGACATGGAATATTAGCTATAGATGCTGTTTGGGCTTATTATACCGGTTTAGGATTAGTTATTACGGGAGTAGGTTTATTGAAACCAAATATTTCAACAATGGTTGGTGGACTCTACAAGCCTGGAGATATTAGAAGAGATAAAGGATTTAATATTTTTTATATCGGTATTAACCTAGGTTCGTTATTAGCCACGATGACTGTTGGGTTAGTGGTTGCGGAATGGGGATGGCATGCTGGCTTTGGTTTAGCAGGTCTTGCAATGTTAGCAGGGTTAGTGGTATATATTTGGGGGCAAAAACACTTGACTCATGTGGGTAATCTTTTACCTGAAGAAGAAAGAAAAACAGAAGCATCTGTTCCTCAACTTTTTTCCAATTTGATGAAAACGACCACCCAATTATATATAACTATTGGTTTACTATTAGTTTCTGCTTATGGTTGGTATAAATTAGACTGGGCTTATGGCTTATTATTTTTATTTATAACTGGTGTTGTTGCGATGCTAATGATGATCTACAGAGATCTTGAATCTCAAATTTTTAAAGATCGATTCTTAGTTTTATTGCTTTCGTTTATAATGGTAATTATATTTTGGGGCGCTTTTGAGCAAGCAGGTGGTTTGATGAACTTATATACTGACACCAAAACTGATAGAGTTTTATTTGGCTGGACAGTTCCGACTGTGATGTTCCAAAGTTTAAATGCTGGATTTATCATTTTATTTGCAACAGGAGTAGCGAGTATTTGGGCAAAACGAAAATTAAAAAACAAAGAAGCCTCTTCCATATTCAAAATGGCAGTTGGGATTATTATCATGGGACTCGGATTTGTATTCATGGTTTTTGCTGCCATGGAATTTGAAAAAAATGGATCTTCAAGTATGATTTGGTTGGTGATGGCTTATCTTTTCCATACCATTGGAGAGTTATGCTTATCACCAGTAGCACTTTCATTTATCACCAAATTGGCTCCTGTAAAATATGCTTCCTTAATGATGGGAGTTTATTTTGCCGCATCTGGTTTAGGAAACAAAGTAGCTGGAATTGTTGGAGAAGCGGCAAGTGATTTTGGAGAGTATACTATTTTCCTAGGAATTACTTTCTTTACAGTTGCGATAGGTTTATTATTTATTGCTATTTTAAAACCTTTAAAAAGATTGATTCACGGAGCTGAAGATATCAAAGTAGAGACAGGACACTAAAATATATTGCGGAAGAGAGTTCATCTCTTCCGCTTTTTTTTGATTTAAATTTCATTTCCAAGATTGTTGATTTTTCTTCAAAAAAAATAGATTAGTAATTCTTACATATTTCTCTTTTAAAAAATCTATTTTTAGTCCGAAAAATCAACTTTTGTTTAATTAAAATAATAAAAAATGGCAGACAAGTTTGGAAACTCCCTAGTTAAGGATCAATTAATCCTTGACCATCCAGCAAGTTTATTTGTATTGTTTTTCACCGAGATGTGGGAACGATTTTCATATTATGGTATGAGAGCTTTATTAGTTCTCTTCCTTACAGCTTCCCTTATGGATGGCGGTTATGGATGGGAAAGAAGTAATGCATTAGAGCTTTATGCCCTTTACACAGGATTAGTATATCTGACTCCATTATTGGGAGGAATTATAGCTGATAAAATCATGGGATATAGAAAAGCTGTTGTTTTAGGTGCATTTATTATGGCAGTTGGGCATGGATGTATGGCTATTGAAGCTATTCCCGCTTTCTTTTATGCAGGTTTAACTTGTTTGATTATTGGAAATGGTTTATTCAAACCAAATATTTCATCCATGGTTGGGCAACTCTATAAAGATGATGAATCTAAAAAAGATTCTGCTTATACTATCTTTTACATGGGAATTAATGCCGGTGCCTTTTTAGGGATTTTGCTTTGTGGATATATTGGTGAAAATATTGGCTGGAGTTATGGCTTTGGGTTGGCAGGTATTTTCATGCTGTTAGGAATGTTACAATTTTGGTTTGCTCAAGATATTTTTGGAGACATTGGATTAACACCAAAAAAAGAAACTGTTGAAGAGGATAAATCTTCTACCAATGATGTTTCCACAAATGGAAGTTCAAGACTTGGTATGTGGGCAGCTATCGGTTTAGTAATAGCTGCAATTATCTATTTTTTAATTCCAAAAGATGCTGCCGCTCCACTTCTAAGTGTTGTTAATAAAAATTATATCCCTCCTTTCTTATTTGGTACAGTTACAGCCATTGTAGGATTTATTGTAACTGATCCTTCCTTAACTAAAGTAGAAAAAGACCGAGTTTGGGTTATCATTATTTTAACTTTCTTCACTATTTTCTTTTGGTGGGCATTTGAGCAAGCTGGTGGTTCTATGACAATCTTTGCAAATGATTACACCAATAGAGACTTAATAGGGAGTGGTGCAATGATATTTAAAGTCGTCAATACAGTTCTAACTGTAGGTTCACTTGGGGTAATTACTTGGGTTTTATTTAAATTATTCAATGTTACTTTCAGTCAGATAAGTACTTCAAATATTATTCTCGGACTTAGTTTTGTAATTATTTGGGGAATTGCAATTTGGATGTTAGGCAGAGAGTTTCAAGATACAAAAGCTCAAGTTCCTGCTTCTTGGTTCTCTATTCTTAACTCCTTCTTTATCATTACAATGGCTCCAGCTGTTTCTAAGTTTTGGGAAAAAGGAATTATCACCTCAGGCCCAATCAAATTTGCTATGGGCTTAATGATTTTAGGGCTAGGATTTGGTATTTTAGCTTGGGGAGCTAATGGTATTCCACAGGGTGCAAAAACAGCTTCAGTTAGTATGATTTGGTTAGTTCTTGCATACTTTTTCCATACAACAGGTGAATTATGTGTATCTCCAGTTGGGCTTTCTTATGTAAGTAAATTAGCTCCTGTTCGATTGATAGGATTAATGTTTGGAGTTTGGTTTATCGCCAACTTTATTGCTAACTGGGCAGGTGGAATGACAGGTAGTTTTATTGATCAAATTGTTGAATCTACAAATATGTCTACCTTCTTCTTAATTTTTACTCTTATCCCAATTGGTGCAGGTGTTGTGCTAATTTTGATAAAAGGATTTATGAAGAAGATGATGCATGGTATAGATTAAGTTCTTCTTTTCATATAAAAAGAAACCCTCAACCCACCCGTTGGGGGTTTCTTTTTTCCAAAAATAAAAAGCAAAAAAGCATGACCACCGAAAGAGTTTCTACCCAAAATGATTTCAAAGCAAATTACATTATTTACTATGCTCTAGTTGCAGGGCAAGTGTTAATCGCTCTCGTCGTTAGTTATTTGTTGATAGGTTCTGAAATAACTTTTGATTGGGATATGAGTAATCCATTTCATTTGATTGCACCTATTTTTATCTTGAGTTGTATCTCGATGAGTTCATTTTTGTTCACTAAAAAAATGGAAGAAGCAAAAAGTATAACGGGTCTTTTCCCTAAATTAGAGCATTATCGAAGTGCGATAATTTTACGAAGTGCGATAATGGAAGGAGCGAATTTGGTTTGTATTATGATCTTTTTTTTAGAACAAAACTATTTCTTCTTGCTTTTATTCTCTATTGGCTTGGGAGTATTTTTATTGGTTAGACCGTCGGAAGAAATGTTTAGAGAAAAATATAGATTGACTGAAGAGGAGAGGGTAAAATTTCGAAAAATGATTCAGCGATGAACTAGGAGTCAATAAGTGATGAGTCCTTATCGTAAAAAAACTCATCACTAAAATTCAAGTCCATCCTCCAAATCTTCCAACTCCGTTTTCCCATATTCTTGTTTAATTTTAATCCTCAATTTTTGTCTTTCCAAAATCAAATGTGCCAAACCAATATTAGGTGCAATCAACGCTTTTGGCGAAAGCGCCAATCTGATTTTTTCTTCATCAATATCTAATCGATACATTAAACTCAATAAAAAATCCAAACGATACTGCATCATGTAAGCCACTTGATCAGCCAACATTTCAAATAATTCTTGCTCCGTAGGTTTTTTATCACCAAGCACCATTTCGAAATCTCGGGCGATGAGTTCTGTCGTTTTTTCGGTAAAATCTTCTTTTTCTTCCAAATTTTAATTGTTGATTGGATGATATTTAAATACAAAAAAATTCCATGTGTTTCCCGACATTTGAAAATCATTCGCTCAAAAATCAGAATTATAACTCTATCTTTGCGCAAACAATTACCGATTACATGGATCATCAAATTTATCAATCTCTGAACGAAGCAAAGCAAAAAGGCGAAAAAAAATTCGTGGTTTTAATTGACCCGGATAAAGGAAGTCTTAAAAATTTGCAAGCAACGGTGAACCTTTCTATCGAAGCAAAGGTTGATTATTTTTTTATCGGAGGAAGCTTAGTGGTCAATAATATGCTAGATCATACGCTGCAAACGATCAAAAAATCATGCGATATACCATTGATATTATTTCCAGGAAATAATTCTACGCAACTCAGTTATCGTGCAGATGCTTTACTTTTTCTTTCCTTAATTTCAGGTCGGAATGCTGATTTGTTGATTGGAAAACATGTCATCTCTGCTCCATATTTAAAAATGAGTCCTTTAGAAATTATTTCCACAGGTTACATGTTGATTGATGGAGGCATACCTACAAGTGTTTCCTACATTAGTAATACTTACCCAATTCCAGCGATGAAAGATGATATTTCATTGTGTACGGCATTGGCTGGTGAAATGCTCGGTTTGAAATTAATTTACATGGACGCAGGAAGTGGGGCGCTTAATCCAGTTTCGGAATCAATGATCCATGCCGTAAGTTCTGCAGTAAGTATTCCATTGATTGTAGGAGGAGGAATTCGAACTCCAGAGAAAGCTTATCAAAATGTCAAAGCAGGAGCGGATGTTATCGTTGTAGGAAATGCCATTGAAAAAGATCCTAGCTTGATTAAAGAAATGGCAGCAGCTATTCACGAACTCAACCATGTTACGTAACAGGACTTTTCAAGTCCCGAGTATTTTTTACGGGACTTGAAAAGTCCCGCTAGGTAGATTATTAAAATAAATAAACTTTGCAAAAAGGAATAGTTATAAAATCAACAGGAAGTTGGTACCAAGTTAGACTCGAAAATGAGGAAGAGTGGAAATGTCGAATCATAGGTAAATTTCGATTAGATGGCATGAAAGTGACCAATCCTGTTGCTGTTGGTGATGAGGTGGAAATCGAAATTGAAGACGAAGTAGAAGGAACTGCAATCATCAAAAAAATCTTACCTCGTCGAAATTATGTCATTCGACAATCTCCTCGAAAAAAACATTTTTTACATTTACTTGCTGCTAATGTGGATCAAGCGATGGTCATTGTTACGATTATTGAACCAATGTTGAAACAAGGCTTTATCGATCGATTTCTGCTAATGACAGAGCCATATAATATTCCTACCGTCATTGTTTTTAACAAAGCAGATCTGTATGGCGAAGATGAGTTGGCGATCTATGATTACATGAAAGCTATTTATGAAAATATCGGTTATACGGTTATTTTAGTTTCTGCAACTGAAAATATTGGTAAGGAAGAATTTAAAGCAGTTTTAAAAGATAAAACTACTTTAATCGCAGGTCAGTCAGGTGTTGGGAAATCTACTTTGGTCAATGCTATTCAACCTCAATTGGATCTGCGAGCATTCGAATTATCTGATTACTCAGGCAAAGGACAACACACCACAACCTTTGCTGAAATGTTCCAATTAGATTTTGGTGGAGCAATTATTGATTCTCCTGGCATTAAAACCTTAGGGTTTAACCATTTGAAACCAAGTGATGTGGTTCATAATTTTAGAGAGATTTTTAAAGTCTCGCATGAGTGCAAATTCAACGATTGCACTCATCGAAATGAACCTCATTGTGCCGTAAAAGAGGCAGTCGAAAATGGAGAGATTAGTGAATTACGATTTGGAAATTATCTTCAATTGCTAGATGAAATTGAAGATCAAAATTACTGGGAAAGACATAAAGGATGATTTTTTGAGTGATGAACTATGAGTGATAAGTGATGAGTTCCGAGTATGGAAAATTTAAACATATAATTTTAAATAAAAAAAGAAAATGGCAGTCAACAGAAAAATATATAAAAGTAGGAGAGAAAAATATAATCGGGATAAACGAAATTTTAAACTCGTTTTCTTCTTCGCGATGATCGCACTAATTGACCTTTTTATAAAAAACAGACAAAAGATTACAGATTGGTTCTTAG